>NZ_JAMBLM010000004.1:0-309661 GCF_023337095.1 Bacteroides caecicola | reverse complement strand
AATATATGGTTAAGAATCTGTTTGAATTGTCCGATAAAGTAACCTCACCGCCCCCTTTTCAAGGCATGAAAAACGCTACCCGAAGAACGAGTCAACACTATGGGTAGAACCGGGCAACGCTACCGCATGAAACGACCAACGCTAACGGTAGCGTTTTTTCCGATGTAAATTCATTAAAGCCGGAACATCCAAACAGGCTCCAAACGATTCATTTACTTGCAATTACTCTTGCGGCGGGAAGATGAACCCGTTTCCTCCGTTGTCATCGAAAGTGTAAGTAGAGTGTTTGGGCAAATCTTTCTCACTCTTACTCCAATCCCACAGTTTCGTATCATCCTCTACCACCTCGCCGGTTTCACGGTCTCTCTTTTTACCGTTCAGCGGATAGTAAAGCAACAGATTTTCATCGTCGGGGTTTACCATCTTCCATACGTTCGAAGCAATCTCCTGCGGTGTTCTTGCCGTTTTCCAGAAACGAACCTCGCGAATCAGCTCATTCGAGCCTCCAATCCAGAAACCGATCAATCCGTAAGGCCCTGTCCGTATTTCACGTTCAGCCACCAAAGCCCCGTTGACGTAAACAGAGTTTTTCTGCCCGTCGTAAACGAAAGCCAACATATACCATGTATCAGGCTGAGCCGAGAACTTATCGGCAGGAATATCTATCTGCGAACTTCCGGTTTTAATCTGCAACTGGTTCGGATTAATCGTCACGTCACCAAAACGTACATAGATTTCGTCCAGCGTGCTGGCATTTGCAACCAGCTTGGTTCCGCAAATAGACCGGTTGTTGCTTCTATAGCTTGAGCGGTTTACCATAACCTCCATCGTCCATTGGTCAACTTTGAAGTCGCTTGGGAACATGGTATTATCTTCACTACCCGAACCCCGACCGTCTGTACTGATGCGGAGCGCTTTCGTATTTACCCGCTGCTCAAGTACCAGCAAGGTTTCTTCCTGTCCCTTGATAACATTCACATCGCCACCTGTGATGCGGACGGGCAGCGCGTAATTACCTTCCATTGAAAATTTTACGTTTTTCAAAGTAATCGGCACATCTACCATAGCATAACGGGGCATGAAGGTTACGTTTTGAGATATTTCGTACATCTCTTTCGGAAGCACAATATAGTTCGTTCCGTTTTTCGCATTATATGCCTTCAGTTGCTCCTCACTTCCCGCTTCCAGCGTAACATTCACCTCGCGGGTATCCTGAACCGCCAAAGCTACTTGAAGTCCGTCAATCTTCGTATCTTTATCTTCTTCCACGAAGCTCTGCAAAATACCTTTGGTAGCTATATAAACACCTTGTTCGCTTTGAAATTCATCCAACGGATTTTTATATAATTCGTTTTGGCAACTGCTTGCCAGAAACAACAGAATCATCCAACAAATATTCTTTTTCATATAAGCCATTTTTTATGTTACTCAAAATTACCGGGATATACCTGATTACCGTAATACAACGCCATTCTCAACCATTTGTAAGGCGGGTCATTGGGAAAATCGTACTCCATGTGATAAGTACCTACACCTCCTATTCGTTTTCCGCTGGGCAAATCAAGCGTTGCATAATCAAGAATCTGAGTTCCTTCCATGTTATTCAGCTCCTCGCGTTCACTCGTATATCCCCGTATGCCTCCGGTTTTCCAACCTTGTTCAAACTCTACGGTGATAATCGTTTTGCGCTCCCAGTCATCCAAATTGGGTTTATTGATTTTCCGGATAACCGAGGATGTTCTTGACTCCCAGTATGCCTGATAGATATAGAAATCGACCAACTTGGAAGTTTCGGTAGACAACAAGTCGGGCTGACCGTCCATTACCAGCAACCGTCCGGCAGGGCGCAGGCGATTACTCAAGGTCTCAATGAACACCTGCATGTTATTATTGCCTTCGGGACTGATGTAATAACCATTTGCCAACGTTCCCGAATGTCCGTACCCGGGTTCGTAGTCGATATCGAAACCATCGAGGTTATATTTCTCAATGCTGTCGCAAATAGCGTTGGCATAGGCTTTCACCCCTTCTAAAAAATCACCTTTACCTTTTTCTTCCACCCAATACTGTGTGGCGTTCATGCCTTTGGGCGTCAGTTGGTCTCCCAAATCCTGAATAATCCAGCACAAGAGAGCTTTTCCGCCTTTTACTTCCTGAAAGAACTTCAGGTCGGCTTTCTGTTCTTCCGACAAAGAACCTCTGGTTCCCCAAAGCGATACGAAATCCACACTGTCGGGCAACATCTTCAGATAATTCTGGGCATTATTTCCTTTCCCCGTCCAGTTACCGAACCACCCGAAGCCTCTTACGTGAGGTGTATTTCTGTATTCGCGTATCCGCTTGAAATGTTCACGCATGGTCGGTGTCAAGTCGTCTTCACTTTGAGCTTCAATCAACGGAATCCGCTTGTACAAGCCTTCCTGATTTTCAAATATCTCTCTTTCTTCCGATGTCCAATCAGAACAGCTTGTAACGCATAATGCTGCTATTCCGATGTATAAATATTTTAGTAGTTTCATATAACTTACGCTTCTTTAAAATGGATTAAACGATTACTGATTAGGCTGCTTAGGTCTGTCTGAACGTACCCACCACATTTTAGTGGCTCCTATATCATCACCTCCCAACAGTTTCGGGATTTCCGCCATGTTAGGATTAGAATTATAAGCCGTGGGAGCAAACCGGAAACGTTCGGGCGCTCTGGTATCTTCAGCCGATGCACCGATACGTCCGGCAGCAGCCCCGTCCATCGGTTTCATGATGTAAGGGAATCCGGTACGGCGGTATTCAGTCCAAGCCTCTACCGCGTTCGGATAAAGCGCCAGATACTTCTGAGTGATAATCTTCTGCAACTGCTCGTCCTTCTGCGGCAGGCTTCCCGTATAATCGTCCCACTTGGGAGAAGTGTTGCCGATACTTAAATCGTGACCATAGTCGCCATACCAGTAAGCCATCGTTCTAATCCCTAACGGCTTATCGGTAGTCTCCAGATAATCTGCCGTAAAACCATTCACTCCGTTTTCTTGGAAAGACATGCTCACACCCTGTTCGTAAAACGTTTGCGGGTCTCCCTCCATCAGATTATAAAGGGCAGCCTCAGCCTTCAGGAAGTAAGTTTCGGACGCTCTGAACCAATACAGCGGTGAGTTTGCATCAATGTTAGGGCGTGAAGCGAACTTTTCCGACCAAGTAGTTTCCTGCTTCGAGTTTGTATTTTCCGGTGCTACCGCAAAATAATCTTTCTGCATATAACTGCCATAACCATACGTGCCCTGTGTAAAATACTTGCTAAGCCGCGGGTCTCTGTATCCGCGCAGGTATCCCCAGATGGTGGCTCCCATTCGGGTTTCATTGTAATCATTCACAGATGCCATCATCGAATTCAGCAACGGCATCTTGGCGGAAGTCTGGATTTTGGCTTCGCTTGCAATATCTTCAATCACTCCGCCGTTCTTGGGGTCTAATGCTTTGGCAATGTATTCGCGAGCCAATGCCTCGTCTTTGAAGTGAACTCTTACAGCCATTCGCAACATCAAAGAGTTTGCCAGCTTCACCCAGTTCTGTACGTTACCGTCGTATATCAAATCATATTGCGACATAACTCTGTAAGAAATGGTATTCAGCAGTTCGACCGACTTAGCCAAATCAGCCATCATGGTTTTATAAACCACCTCCTGACTGTCGAACTTCGGAGCAATGCTTCCATCGCCGGCAGAAGTATAGGCGATAGGACCAAATACATCCGTAGCACGCAGCCAAGCCACGTTTCTTACAATATTTGCCATCTCCAAAATAGCCTGTTCAGAAGGAGATTCGGCATCTTTTGCTATCTCATAGATTTCGTTCCACGGCAAAAAGATTGACGAATAGAAATTCTGATAGGCATAATTCATTCTGCTATCAGTAAAGTTCCAGTTCGATTCGTTGTTAAATCCCCAGTTATTATTATTTCCAAAATAACCGATATAGTTACCCGACGAAATCAAATCTGTATTTTGCAAATCGTTTCCCGGTCCTGTTGTCAAGCTGGGCGAACCGATAGGAATCACTCTTTGCTGCATATTCATAAAACGCGCACCGTATTTAAGAGGCCCTAATTCTTCATCAGAAACACCGTAAGGATCCGTGTTAACGGTCTCGTAATCGCAAGCTGACATCGAACAAAGTGTCAAAAGCAGAATTATATATTTTTTCATATTCAATTCCTTTATTTTATTTTAAAATCCAAACTTCAAACTCAAGCCATAAACAGACTGACTGGGCAACATGAAATAATCATATCCTTGACCAAAAGTTCCCGTAGAAGCTGTCAGCTCGGGGTCGTAAGGAGCTTTGTTATAAATCATCCACAGATTTGTACCGTATACAGACAGACTGACGTTATTCACTACGTTCTTAAACCACTTGTCTGGGAAGTTATAAGTCAATCGGGCTTCCTGTAATCTAACGTTGGTAGCAGAATAGGTATAATAAGCATCCAAGTTAGACACCGCTTCATAATATGCTTTAGGATCTACCTGAAAATGTCCGAGCGATACACCTCCGGCATTGCGTGCTTTTGCCGAAGCCTCTGATACGCCGTATTTATCCAACACCGCCTGCGTTTTCGATATTACGATACCGCCGATACGCGCCGTAAACAGCAGGTTCAGGTTAAAGCCTTTATATCCGAAGCCGTTTTGCCAGCCCAAATTCCATTTCGGGTTTACGCTGCCCAGCTTATACGGAGTGGTAGTTTCGGTGGTCAAGGCTTGTCCGGGCTGATAATCTACATAATTATCTTCATCGCGCTTCAGCCATTCATTGGCGTAAACCGTACCGATTTCTTCTCCTTCTCTCAAGCGGAATCGTCCTACCTGTATGTCGGTCAGGTCGATCTGCGTATTGGTTACAGGATTCAGCACATTGCGTGCCAGCCGGACAATTTTGTTTTTATTGGTAGTGGCGGTAAGCGTTGTATTATAATTGAATCCGCCCCAAGTCTTGTCGAATCCTACCGTCAGTTCAATACCTTTATTCTGAACGTTTCCTGCCTGTACGAACATGTATTCGTAACTGCTGCCCAGCGTGGCTTTCAGCAACTGGTTATACGTGTTCGAATGATAATATGTAAATCCGAGTGTAAGCGCATTGTTAAACCATCTGGAGTCGATACCCACTTCGTAAGAACGGGTTCTCTCTGCCTTCAGATTCGATACCGGATAATACTTAAAGGGTTTGAACGTACCTCCTTGAAGCTCGTGAGTCAGCGTTCCGGGAGTAAGTCCGGTATAAAGGATAGGCGAACCTACCTCGGTATATGATGTTCTTACTTTCAAAAAGCCCAGAGTAGGAGCCAATGTTTCTCTCACCTTGTCGGGCAACAATTCTGTTACGAGGACAGACAATCCTACCGACGGGTAGAATATCCACGGTTCGTCGCTGTTTACCAGTTGCGAAGGCTTGTCGGCTCTTCCCGTCAGCGTGAGGTATAATGCTGACTTCCATGACAGTTCGGCTGAAGCAAACAGTGCGAAGTTTCTTTTGCGGCTGTCGCCTCCCGTTTGGCTGGCGTAGCTTTGGGTGGGGTCGATGTTGCTGTACGCAAACTTGTTCGGAACCAAAAGCAGTTGTCCGCCGTAGCCCCGTCCTTTGGTATCGTATTCCTCAAACGACGTTCCGACATTGACCGTTGCATGGTAGATTTCAGCAAACTGTTTGTCGAAGTTTACCATAATATCGGCATATTTCTGTTTGTACGTCTCGTTAGAGTAAGCATAAAATCCGTTTGCTCCGGCGTATGTGTTAATCGTCGAAGCATAACGCTTGTCTTCTTTCTCGGTATAGGTATTATCCAGACGAACACGTCCTACGATATTCAAGTAACGGGTAATATCATACTTCAGCGATGCATATAACATGTAGCGGTCTTTCACCTCGGGGCGGATATTGCGATATGCAATCCAATACGGGTTTTGGATATCGAAACCGAAATCGCCCGGAGTCCACTGCTGTTCCGAATAGCCCAGCTCACTGTTAAAGCGCTCAAAGTATTTTTCACGTCCGAACTCCTCACCGCGGGGATACAAGTATGCCCCAACGATAGGGTTGAAATACGTTCCGTAAGAAATCATGTTGTTATAATACTCACGGATATAGCTTACAGACGCATCCAGCGTCAGTTTATCGTTCAGAAATTTAGCCGTATTTCTCAGCGTGACATTGTAACGATGATACTTATTATTGGGTACAATACCGGCCGAATTAACAGCTGCGACAGAAAAATAAGTCTGATTTTTATCATTTCCGGTTGAAAGATTAAATGAATTGTTAAAGGTAGTTCCCAGCTCGAAGAAATCTTTCGGATTATAACACGGCTGGTTTTCCAACTTATCGCCCCATGAATAGTAATTGCCGGAAATGCCATACTCGTTCTGGAACTTAGGCAGCATCATCGGCGTCATAAATTCTACGGATGACGATACTCCGATGCGCATTTTTCCCGCTGCACCTTTCTTGGTATTGATAAGGATAACTCCGTTTGCGGCACTTGCACCATACAGGGCGGCTGCCGACGGACCGGTAAGTACCGACACGCTTTCGATGTCTTCCGGGTTCAGATTGGCGATACCTTCGCCCGACGTGCGTCCCTTGCCGAAGCCTGTTCCGTCTCCCTCACGATCGGCTTGGTTTCCTACGGGAACACCGTCGATTACATACAGCACGTTGTTATCGCCGTTGATAGACTTGTTTCCGCGCATCGTCACACGTGTACCTCCGCCCACGCCCGAAGCGCTGCGCTGGATGTTCACACCGGCTACTTTACCGTTCAGGCTGTTGACAAAGTTGGCGTCTTTCACCGATGTAAGCATTTCATTGTCCACCTTCTGAACATTATAGCTCAACGCCTTTTCAGAACGCTTAATACCCAAAGCCGTAACCACCACTTCGTCTATCTTCTGCGAGTCTTCGGTCATCACGATGTTCAGGGGCAACGTGGCGTTCAGCAACTGAATCGTTTGGGTGGCATAACCAATGTAAGAAACAGCCAACACATCGTTTCTGTCGGCTTCAATCTTGAAACGTCCGTCTACATCCGTAATCGTTCCGGCTGAAGTCCCTTTCACTACGATGCTTACTCCTATCAGGGGTTCACCGTCTTTATCGGTAATCTTTCCGGTGATTTCATTACCGGTTTGGGCGAAAACTTGGATTTGCAAAAATAATATACTTAAAAAAGTGAGAAGTATCCACTGATGAACTGTGCGCCCACTATTTTTTTCCATAAATTTGTACATCTTTTTAGTATTAAGTAAATAGGTTATTAGTGTAAGATCAATTTCAGAACAGCATGAAATATGCTGACAATAGATGGATTCGATTTCATATCCGGAAGGCACGGTCTTTCCTTACGGGTACTTTTTTGCATAGTTGTTTAAGGTTATTCAAGGTTAATTAAACTGCATATATATGTGATTTTTATCATGTAATTCTAATAACAATAAAACCCCGATATTGTTCACTGGTTTTTCTACCGCATGAACGCCTCAACTCTACCCATAGAAACCAAGTGTTCTTCGGGTAGAAACAGTCAACGCTATGGGAAGAAATTTTACGACTAAAAATCAACAAGTTACAAACAGCGTTTACAGCAGGGCGGGAAAATAAGGCAATACAGATTTCTGTATAAAAATAAAAACAAAAAAACAGCATCAAGAAAATCTCTATCTTCTCAATGTTGTTCTTCTTATGATACATCACCGGCGATTTTTCCGCTGCTCATATTCATCATAAAAGAAGCTGTTTCTTGAAATAAAGGCAAGAGGAATAGTCAATCATTTGACTAATTCAGAAAAAAGTCATACCTTTGCAGCCGTAAAACTAAACGGTCGCAAAATAGGATGGAAGAAGGAGAAGAGTTTAGAGAACTCATGTTAGAAGTATTCCGTACCCGCATGGCGTTCCGGCGTGCCATGCAACGAACTTTAAGAAAAAACCATGCAGGGATAACGTTTGAAATGCTTCAAGTATTATGTAGCCTGTGGTATGAACAAGGTATTACCCAACAAGTTTTATCAGAACGGATAGCCAAAGACAAAGCGTGTCTTACCAACTTAATGAACAATCTGGAGAAAAAGGGGTACGTATGCCGCAAAGAAGACCCTACCGACCGACGAAACAAGTTGGTTTTTCTTACGCCGAAAGGCGAAAAATTTAAAGAAGACATTCGTCCTATACTCGGACAAGTGTACGAAAAAGCAGAACATATTATAGGAAAGGAAAGCATCCAAACCATGTTGTCTGAATTAAGAACTGTATATAATGTGCTTGAAAATGTATAAGAAAACACTTACCGTCATTCTTTTTTTAGCATCGCTTTCCATCGGCTCTACAAGGGCGGCAGAACATGCCGACACGCTGTTTCTACCGGTAGAGCGGTTGTTTGAAAGGGGTGTGAAATATAATTTGCAACTTCAGGCTGACGCACTGGAGACGGCTATGGCACACGAACGGACGAAAACGGCGCGCACGTCTCGGCTGCCGGACTTGCAAATCGGGCTACGGGGCGGATATGTGGGACAGCCGGTTGTGTTTCAACACGGATTATCAGACCCTACGCATCCTGAAACGCCCGACTGGTCGCAAAATTATGCCATCGACTTTACGCAACCGCTTTACGAGGGTGGACGTATCCGTTATTCCATCCGACAAGCGGACATGGAAAAACAGGTGGCGGAACTGCAACAGTTAAGCGATGAAGCCGAGGTCAAGCTCAGCCTGCTGAACCAATACATGAACCTGTTCAGCCTGTTTAAGCAACACGAGGTACTGTCACGAAACATCGAGGAATCGGAAATCCGCCTTCACGACATACGGCGCATGAAAAAGGAGGGGCTGATTACGAACAACGACGTATTACGCAGCGAAATGCAACTTACGAACGACCGCCTGTCGCTGCAAGAAACCGAAAACAGCATCGCATTGGTTTCGCAGCAGTTAAACATCCTGTTAGGACAAGATGAAACGCTATTACTGAAGCCCGACACTACCCTGCTTTACCGCTCCGTGGCGTTAAGCGATTACGATGAGTACATCGAACAAGCCTATACCAACGACCCAGCAATGAAGTTACTGAAAAAGCAAACCGAACTGGCGGAAAACGGCGTACGCTTAAACAAAGCAGCCTACTTGCCTGTCGTTTCTTTATATGCTTCGAATACATTGGCACGTCCCCTGTCGCGCACAATGGCAGACATGTATAACAATACATGGAACGTGGGATTGTCGGTCTCTTATCCGCTGTCTTCGCTATTCAAGGAAAATCATCGGATAAAAGAAAGTAAACTGCAGGTTTCTCTGCGCAAAAACGAAGAAAGCCAAAAACAACAAAACATACGCATAGAGGTACGCACTGCTTACTTGCGACACAAAGAGGCGTTGCTGCAAGTCGAGGCGTTGAAGCTGTCGGTACGTCAGGCAGAAGAGAATTACCGAATCATGCAAAACCGCTATATGAACCAGCTGGCTATACTGACCGACCTGCTCGACGCCAACTCGGTAAGGCTTAACGTAGAACTGCAACTCACAACGGCACGCACACGAGTTATTTATACCTATTACCAATTATTAAAAGCCTGCGGAAGAATTTAGCCGGCACTTACAAACGCAAAAAACTCGTCTATGGAATTGATGGAAAAACAAAAAAAGCTAAGAAAATTAAGAACGCGCAACATTGTTCTCAACATCGTATGTATTCTTTTGGCAGGCTCAGGCTTGTGGTGGACTGTCAACTACTTCTGGCGATACATCAACTATGAAATAACCAACGATGCGTTTATCGACCAATATGTAGCTCCACTGAACATCCGGGTTTCGGGATATATCAAAGAAGTGCGTTTCAAAGAACACCAATACGTGCGTCAAGGCGACACCTTGCTGATACTTGACAACCGCGAATATCAGATAAGGGTGAAAGAGGCGGAAGCTGCCCTGCTCGATGCCCACGGGTCACAGTCGGTACTTCATTCGGGTATCGAGACATCGCACACCAACATAGCCGTTCAAGATGCCAACATTGCCGAAGCCAAAGCCCAACTATGGCAGTTGGAACAAGATTACCACCGCTTTGAGCGGTTGCTGAAAGAAGAATCGGTTCCTCAGCAACAGTTTGAACAGACTAAAGCTGCCTACGAAGCTGCACAGGCCCGTTATCAGGCTTTACTTGAGCAAAAACGGGCGGCACAATCGCAATACACCGAAACCAGCAAGCGTACCATCAGTGCCGAAGCCGCCATCATGCAGCGTGAAGCCGACCTTGACCTTGCCCGGCTGAATCTTTCTTACACCGTACTTACCGCACCTTACGATGGTTATATGGGACGCCGCACGCTGGAACCGGGGCAATACGTATCGGCAGGGCAAACCATTTCTTACCTCGTCCGCAATACCGACAAATGGGTTACGGCTAATTACAAGGAAACGCAAATCCGAAACATCTTCATCGGACAGGAAGTACGCATCAAGGTCGACGCGCTGCCGGGACGGATATTCAAGGGCAGGGTTACGGCAATATCCGAAGCCACCGGCTCGAAATACTCACTCGTCCCGACCGATAACTCGGCAGGCAACTTTGTGAAAGTACAACAACGCATTCCTGTACGGATAGACCTTGAGGATGTGAGCCTCAACGACATGGCGCATCTAAGAGCCGGAATGATGGTAGAAACTGAAGCCTTACGCCAATGATGACGATGAAATCACTGGACGTACCTGTCCGCCAATGGGTCCCCGACTGGCTGGGGATTGCCATTCTCTTTATCATCCTCCTACCGGTAACGATGCTGAACGGCTCGTATACGGGCAGTTCGCTGGAAGTATCCAACACGTTGGGCACATATACCGAAGACATTACAATGGGATATTATGCTACTTCGGCAGGCATGGCGATAGCTTATCCCATTGTCCCGAAAGTGCTCGATACGTTTTCGTCTAAGTTTATTCTGCTAACCGACCTCATCCTGCAGTTTTTCCTCAGCTGGATATGTGCTTATTCCGAAAACATAGATATCGTTATCGTATGCAGTTTTGCCATCGGCTTTCTAAAAGGATTTCTTATGTTATGGCTTATCCGCCGCATCCAAAAGATATTCAGCCCGCGGAACATACGTAGCGAGTTTTATGCCTACTTCTATCCTATCGTATTCAGCGGCGGACAGTTGTCGATGCTTGTCACCGTCGAACTGGCGTATTACTATAACTGGAAGTATATGTATTATTTCATGATGCTTCTTATCGCGATAGCCATTTTATGTGTCATCATCTGCTTCCGCCATAACCGCAGCTTGGAGAAAATACCTGTTTCCGAACTCCATGTGCGCGAAATGTTTGTCATCTCCGCCGGAATACTGATGCTGATATATGTCATTAACTACGGAAAGGTGCTCGACTGGATGGCTTCTCCGAAGATATGTGCCTACATCGTCATCGCTCCGATGCTGATTACTTATTTC
Organism: Bacteroides caecicola; assembly: GCF_023337095.1. Lineage (NCBI taxonomy): Bacteria > Pseudomonadati > Bacteroidota > Bacteroidia > Bacteroidales > Bacteroidaceae > Bacteroides > Bacteroides caecicola. The sequence goes on along the minus strand of NZ_JAMBLM010000004.1, from coordinate 298,172 downwards.
ATCTGGATGCAGTCTCATTCCCAGAAACCGTTTGTGAGTCTGGCACCGCTGTATCAGCCTAAAGCCATCGTAGGATATTTTTACATGATGCTTGTGATGTTTTTCAGCACATCCACCACTTTAATAACCAATTACCTCAATTCCATATTGAAGGTAGATACCACCCACTTGTATTCACTTTATATCTATCTGATTCCCGGATATTTCCTCGGAGCCTTTATTTGTTTCTGGTGGTTCAGGTGGCAACGATGGCGCTTCCGCTTTCTGATAGCAGGCGGCATGGCATGTTTTGCGTTCTTCTTCGGCTCGCTGTATTTTACCATTTCGCCGGACAGCACTTACGAAATGTTGTATCTGCCTATCTTTTTCAGAGGGTTGGGGATGCTTGTGCTGATTATCGCATTCGCACTGTTTGCTGTAGAAGATTTAAACCCGAAATACTTGTTGGCAAATGCCTTTTTCCTGATACTTACGCGGTCGGCGTTAGCACCCATCATGGCTACCGCATTTTACAGCAACGTCTTATACCGGCTGGAACAGAAATACCTGCATTCGCTGTCCGAGACGGTAACCATGGCAGACCCCATTGCCGCCGCTCGTTACGACCAGTCGCTAAACACTTATCTGGCGCAAGGGCATGGATACGATGAGGCTGTACGCATGGCTACCAATTCTTTATACGGCACTCTTCAGGAGCAAAGTTTATTGCTGTCGCTGAAAGAAATACTGGGCTACCTGTTTGTGATAACGCTCGTCATAGCCATCGTTTCGCGCTTCATCCCTTTCCATAAGACCATTCGTGTGAAATATACGAAAGCGGGCGACGATATGGTTTAAGAGTTTTTGGTGTTTTGAGTTTGCTGTTTCTTGTTTTTTTCATTCCTTTGTAAGCAGTAAACTCAAAACTTATTGATATGACTCGCAAATGCCTCACTTTATTCTGCCTCGGATTGCTGTTGTTTACTGTTTCAGCAGCAAAGGCAGCACGCATCGACACGCTGTCGGTAGAAAGTCCGAAAATGAAAAAAAACATCGAAGTGTTGGTCATCGTCCCCGACCAATGCAAGGCGTCGGCACCCTGCCCCACTGTGTATTTGCTTCACGGGTATGGCGGAAATGCCCGCTCGTGGTTAAAACTGAAGCCCGAACTTCCCCAAATGGCAGATGCCGACGGCATCATCGTTGTTTGTCCGTACGGAGAAAACAGTTGGTACTGGGACAGCCCGCTGCAAACAGGCAGCCAGTTTGAAACGTTTGTTTCTTCAGAACTGGTAAATTACATCGACAGCCATTACCCTACTGTAGCCGACCGCCGCGCAAGGGCGATTACGGGGTTCAGCATGGGCGGACACGGAGGCATGTGGCTATCCATCCGTCATAAAGACATCTTCGGAGCAGGCGGAAGCATGAGCGGAGGAGTAGACATCCGCCCGTTTCCGGATAATTGGGACATGAAAAAGCAATTAGGAGAAGAAGCTGCCAATCAGGGACGCTGGGACGCACATACAGCCATCAACCAGCTGGACAGACTGAAAGACGGCGACCTTGCCATGATTATCGACTGCGGTACGGAGGATTTCTTTTACGATGTGAACCTGAAATTCCACCAAGCACTGGCGGAACGCGGAATCCACCACGACTTCATCAGCCGTCCGGGAGTACACAATGAGGCATACTGGAACAACTCGATGGATTACCAATGGCTGTTTTTCAAAAAGTTCTTTAACGGATACCGCGATACCCCGGTGAAATGACAATCTTCCTATACGACCATACGTTCGAGGGGCTTCTTACCGCCCTTTTCGACGCTTATTTCCGTAAGCGGTTCCCCGACATGCTACTTACCGACGGCGAACCGCTTCCGCTGTTTTACGATGAATCGTATACCGTAACCACCGACACCGAAAAGGCTGAACGTGTATGGAAGGGGCTGCAAAAGAAACTCTCCGCCGGCGGGCTAAGCTGTTTTTCACAATGCTGGCTGTCGGAACTGTCCGAAGCCCCGATGCTGATGTTCCGCTACATGAGAAAGGTATTCGAATCGCCCGGTTTTTCGGAAACAAATTTTGCAGATACCGACGTGCTGACTTTGTTTCAGCTCAGCAAAAAGGTAAGCGGCGAACGTTACCGTGTCCTTCAGTTCATGCGTTTCCAAAAGACTGCCGAAGGCATCTATTTCGGCATAATGGCACCCATCTACAACGTTATTCCGCTCACCATTGAGCATTTCCGCGACCGCTTTACCGACCAGCGTTGGCTGATTTACGACAGCAGGCGACAATACGGTTATTACTACGACGGAGAGATGGTAAACGAAATCACCTTTACCGAACCTCGGCAGGCGCATCTGATAACAGGCATACTTGACGACGACCTCTTGGCGCAAGACGAACGGTTAATACAATCAATGTGGAAAAACTATTTCAAATCCATCTGCATCAAAGAGCGTATCAATCCGCGCAAGCATAAAAAAGACCTGCCCGTCCGTTATTGGAAATACCTCACAGAAAAGCTCTAAAGAGCCTGTTCTTTCGCCCCAAAAACGCTACTCGAAAAACCACTTTACGCTATGGGAAGAACCGGTTAACGCTACCGCATAAGATAAGTAACGCTACCCATACCGTTTTACGCGCCTTTACCGTGACGGGAAAAGAATGTATATATCTTGCTGAAGGTTGTAACTAATTTACAGATTTTCAGGTCCACATGAATCAGAAAGCAAATAAAATCATTATTTTTGCTTCATACTTAATCACTGGCTACTATGGACAATTTAATTCAACTGGACACGATAGAAAAATACAATAACCTATTCGGGCTTGAAACTTTTCATCCGCTGGTAAGCGTGGTCGATCTGAATAATGCTACCAAATTTCCAACCCACTTCACGGTTAATTACGGTATATATGCGCTCTTTTTGAAGCAAACCAAGTGTGGAGACATACGCTACGGAAGACAGATATATGATTACAGTGAAGGTACAATCACCAGTTTCGCACCCGGGCAGGTGGTAGAAACCGACATGCCCGAAGGCGTAAAACCTTCGGCTTTGGGCGTTTTGTTTCATCCGGACTTGATAAAGGGGACATCGCTGGGACAGGAAATCAAATCGTACTCATTTTTCTCGTACAATTCGAACGAGGCGTTGCATTTGTCGGAAGAAGAGAAAGAAATCTTTTTAGACTGCCTGAAGAAGACGCAAATGGAACTGATACATCCCATAGACAGGCTCAGCAAACGGCTGATAGCCCGAAATATCCAATTACTGTTAGACTACTGTATGCGCTTTTACAACCGTCAGTTTATCACTCGCGCAGAAGCCAACAAAGATATACTTACCCGGTTTGAAACGTTGCTCGACTCTTATTTCCAAAGCGGGAAGCCTCAAACGGAAGGACTGCCTACGGTGAAATATTTTGCCGACCAAGTATATCTTTCTCCGAATTACTTTGGAGACCTGATAAAGAAGGAAACCGGCAAAACGGCACAAGAATACATACAGAATAAAATAATAGATGCCGCCAAAGAGCAACTCATCGCAACAAAGAAAACAGTCAGCGAAATAGCCTATGAACTGGGCTTCCAATATTCGCAGCATTTCAACCGGCTTTTCAAAAAGAACGTGGGATATACTCCTACCGAGTATAGGAAACTCCCCGTATGAAAGAATAAAGGCTTAAACCTCGAACAGTGTGTCGGGATAACCGATATCGACCAGAAAAAGGGCATGTCCCGGTACGGAAGTCCCCGCACTGCAACGGTTTTTCTCTTCGATAACCCTGCGAAAGCCATTGACAGTAAGTTTCCCTCGTCCCACTTCGACCAGCGTACCGACTACGGCACGCACCATGTTTCTTAAAAAACGGTCGGCACGAATCGTGAATACCCATTCGTCGGGCGCTTCCTGTTCCCAACGGGCATACATGATTCGGCAATTATTGGTTTTCACATCGGTATGCAGCTTGCTGAAGCTGGTGAAATCAGTATAATCGAAAAGGGTTTGCGCCGCTTCATTCATCTTATCGAAATCCAACGATTGGAATACCCTCCACGCATACATGCGGTTAAAGGGGTCTTTGCGCGTGGTAATGTAATATTTATAAGTACGATAAGTAGCATCGAAACGTGCGTGTGCGTCAGGTTTCACCTCGCATACGCGGTAAACGGCAATATCCGCAGGCAGCAAACGGTTCAGTTTGTCGGTTACTCCCTCAACATCCAGACGGGTTTCAAAGTCGAAGTGTGCCACCATCAGCCGAGCATGTACCCCCGCGTCGGTACGCCCCGCTCCTACCACTTCTACCTGCCGGCGCAAGAATGTAGACAAGGCTTTCATCAATGTTTCTTGCACACTCGCCCCGTTAGGCTGAATCTGCCAGCCATGATAATTCGTACCGTCGTATCCCAAATAAATAAAATACCGAAACATACCCCTTGCCCTGTTTTATCTTGCCGTAATATGGAAACATCCCTGACGCAACTCATACTTCACGTAACAGCGGTCTGCCTTGCGCAAATCGCGCAACACTTCTGAAAGGACCAACTTCAGCGTATCGGCACTAACATCCTGCATCGGACGCCCGTCCGGGTCTTCCACCTTTTTAAAACGTTTCCAGCTTACATCGAACGTGGTACCGTAGAAGTGACAAGAGTTAAGCGATGCATTCCCGTTCGTACGTCGCAAGCGTTTCACATCTTCTTTTGTCCGCGTTACAGAAGTTACAATTATTTTATTCGGATTAAGCCCCTTGTTTTCCAAAGAATCCAGAAAGTTCACTCCAATGGTATCAAGCAACGCACTTGCCTGTGGAATCAGATAGGGAATAGAATGAGTAAGCGAATCCATATCGTAGCGTTCGCAGGGGGTTATCTTTACCAGACTTCCTACCATCTCATCGGCTTCCTCGCGCGAGCTGATAGGACGGATGCCTATTTTCTTAGCCGTAGCCAGTTGTACCGCATTTACGTCACCAAACGAACGCTTGTAACTAACCACTCCACGAATATTGCGGGGCTGATTCATTTTCATCGACATATCTTTTTCTGCACAGCCGGTTACCGACATACCGACAAACAAGATACAGGCAAAGCAACCATATAATAATCTCTTCATATTAGCATTGTCTTTATTTGATTTGCCGACAAAATTAATACTTTTTTCTTTATATCACCTCATTTAAGAGCTTATCCCTATATTCGCGCGGCGATACGCCCAAATAACGTTTCACATATTTCCCGAAAAACGACAAACTGGGGAAATCAAGTTCGTTGGCTATTTCCTTTATGCTTTTCCGCGTACGCTTCAACTGGTATTCCACATCTTTCATTACGTAACGGTTTATCCAATCCGAAGCTGTTTTTCCACTAACGTCTTTACATACAGCCGAAAGGTATTTAGCCGTTACGTGCAGGCGGTCGGCATAATAAGCCACCGAACGTTTCTTGGGGTAAGAGGAAGATAATTGGTCGAGGAACGAACGGAACAGATTGTCGCCCGATGTATAAGAAAGATTAGCCGGTTCGACGAAACGTTCCAATGCGCTTCCGAAATCATACATAAACGCCTGCAACAAAGCCTCCATCAATTCTTTATGGTATTTGCATGGCGTACCCGTAAGCCGCGAACGCAACAACTCAAAATACTGCAAGAATGTTTTGACCTCTTCTTCATTCAACGAAAATACCGGATATTTTTCAAGAAACATTTTCATATTCCAGTTATGCCCGATAAGCATTCCGATATGAGTCATATACTCCGGCGACAGAATAAATCCGCAGCAATCGAAATCCACACTCATCATACCGTGTTCAAGGATTACGTTAGGCAAGCAAATCAATATATCGTTTGCATGGATCGTATACTCCCTGTCGTCTATGTAGAGCGCGCCTCTCCCTTTCAAGCAAAGCGTTACGGCAAATACCTCTACCTTAGCCACCGTGTTTTCCCCGATATTATGTACATTGTCAATAATGGCAAAACGATTATCGTAAAAAGTTGCCACTTTTTCCAACAACTCTGTATTCTCAAGATCTCCAACAATTATACCTTTTTCTTCCATAACCTATATTACATTGCATTGAGACAGCATTTCATCCGCAAAATAACGCAATATCCTTAAATTAGCAATCATACATATTTCGTTGCAACTATCCCATATTTCCTAATTACTCATAAAGTAAAGAAATACAGAACATTTTATTCTTAAAAAGAAGCTGATATTTCCAGAAATCTTAGTTTCTTTGCATTCGGAAAATCATATAGACATACATCAATGAATATCACGTTAGAAATCGGTTTACTCGTAGGTTCGTTTCTTATTTTTTGCAGCATTCTTATCAGTAAAACAGGATACCGGTTCGGTATTCCTACCTTGTTGATGTTCCTCTTGGCGGGAATGCTGTTCGGAAGCGACGGTTTAGGCATCCAGTTCCATAACATTTCCGAAGCACAAAACATCGGAACGGTAGCGTTATGTATCATCTTGTTCAGCGGAGGTATGGAAACCAAATGGAAAGACATCCGCCCCATCTTAATGCCGGGAGTCATGCTGTCTACCGTAGGGGTATTGCTTACCACACTCATTACGGGGGTATTTATCTATTGGATATCGGGATGGCAGCACACCGAAATCGGGTTCAGCTTGCTGGGCTCGCTATTGCTTGCCGCCACCATGTCGTCTACCGACTCGGCTTCGGTGTTTAACACCCTGCGTACGCAGCGCATTAATCTGAAAAACAACCTTCGCCCCATGCTGGAACTGGAAAGCGGAAGTAACGACCCGATGGCATACATGCTCACCATCATCTTAATCCAGTGTATCCAAACCGGACATTTGTCGGGCATGGAGATAGCCGGCTCGCTGTTGCTCCAGTTTGCCGTAGGAGGCATCGGAGGGTATTTCTTCGGCAAGCTGACGGTGTGGGTGGTAAACCGCATCAATCTTAAAAACGGCGAGTTATACTCCATTCTGGTTTTAAGTTTCATATTCATTATTTACTGTATTGCGTATTTGCTGAAAGGGAACGGATATTTAGCGGTTTACATTGCCGGAATGGTAATAGGAAACAGTAATTTATTCAAGAAAAAAGAAATCGGCACCTTCTTAAACGGCATGACGTGGCTGCTTCAGGTCATCATGTTCCTTATTTTAGGATTGCTGGTTAATCCGCACGAAATGTTGGGCGTAACCATAACAGCCATACTCGTAAGCCTGTTCATGAATCTGATAGCACGCCCGGTCAGTGTGTGGCTCAGCCTGCTGCCGTTCGGCAATAAAATCAGCCATAAGTCGAAGGCTTTCATCTCATGGGTCGGATTGCGTGGTGCCGCCCCGATTATCTTTGCCACTTACCCGGCGGTAGAGCAGGTAAACGGTGCCGACCAGATATTCAACATCGTATTCTTCGTTACGCTGCTTTCACTGCTTGTTCAGGGCATGTCGCTTTCATGGGTTGCCAAGAAATTAGGCTTGTCGACGCCCGTACCCGATACGGAGGAAAACTTCGGCATCGAAATCCCTGAAACGGTGGGCAGCCAGCTTCACGAGGTGTACTGCACGCATCAGCTTCTGTCGCACGGAAAGCATATTCGCGACATTCCTTTTCCGAAAGGAGTATTGGTAATGATGATAAAACGTGGAGAAGATTACATCGTTCCGAACGGTAATGTTGAACTGAAAGAGGGCGACATTTTGTTGCTGATTGCAGAGAATGCGGTGGAGACTCCTGCTCCTCCTCCTGCCAACCCGCAGGCGTAAACCGACAAAGAAAGCCGATACAGGTACGGATTACAATAGTTTTTCGTACCTTTGCAACCGCTTACTGCTCAAAAAACTAAAAAGACTTAAAACTTAAAAATCTAAAGACATGTTTGAAAAAGGAAACAGAGCTAACACCTTACATGGCATTCTTTTGATTGCCTTATTTTCATTCGCGGCTTTCTATATCGCCGAGATTCCGTTTGTAAAAAACCTCTCTTTCAGTCCGCTGATTGTGGGTATCATCTTAGGAATGCTATATGCCAACAGCTTGCGCAACAAGCTGCCCGAAACGTGGGTTTCGGGCATCAAGTTCTGTACCAAACAGATTCTGCGCACGGGTATCGTGCTTTATGGTTTCCGCCTTACGCTGACGCAGGTGGCGGCGGTAGGGCTTCCGGCAGTGGTTATCGACACCATCATTGTGGCAGGTACGATTTTCCTCGGTGTATGGCTGGGCAAGCTGTTGAAAATGGATAAGGATACTTCGCTGATGACGGCAACAGGAAGTTCCATTTGTGGCGCAGCCGCCGTATTAGGAGCCGAGCCGGTGGTAAAATGTGAAGGACATAAAACCGCCATTGCCGTATCTACGGTGGTTATCTTCGGTACGATTTCGATGTTTCTTTACCCGATACTTTACCGCGCCGGACTGCTTGACGCACTTGGCAATACGGGAGTTGCCATCTATACGGGCAGTACGCTTCACGAAGTGGCTCACGTTGCGGGTGCGGGTAATGCGATGGACCCTACCGACTCTTTGGGCATAGCCGGAACTGCCACCATCACAAAGATGATTCGCGTAATGATGCTTGCCCCGGTACTGGTGATTATGAGTTTCGCTCTTGCAGGACGAAAGACCAAGAATGCCGAAGGGAAAACGGAAAAAAGCAAAATCACCATTCCGTGGTTTGCTTTCGGATTTATCGGCATCATTTGCCTCAACTCGCTCTTACAGTATCTGTTAGGAGTAGAGAGTGTTAAGGATATTCCGCTGAACGGGGCTATCGAATACATCGACACATTCATGCTGACGATGGCAATGACAGCGTTGGGAACGGATACGAGCATCGAGAAATTCAAGCAGGCAGGTGCAAAACCGTTTGTGTTGGCATTCTTGCTTTACGTCTGGTTGGTAGTAGGAGGTTACTTGCTTACCAAATATCTTGTACCGGCTTTAGTATAACCGGAAAACATCGGTTTGAACATAAAAGAACATGCCCATGGACTTGCAAATTCACGAGCATGTTCTTTTTATATATCCCAATGGGATGGGGTGATTTACGCTATGGGAAGCGTTATCCTGCGCTATGGGATGCGTTGACTTACGCTATGGGAAGCGTTACCCTGCGCTATGGGATGCGTTTACCCCAGCTCTTCGGAACGGATTCCCAGTGCTTGAAGTATGCCGAATCCTAATAGTTCAAAGCCATAATCGTGCTCATAATCCGGTGGATTCATGCCAAACCTTGTGATGCTTTCTTTTCCCTTTATCTCACTGATGACTTCTTCTAACGCCGGAGCGTAATCTTCTTCATCGGGCACGAAGATAATGCGCTTTACTTCTTTCGACTCGCCTGCCAACTGAAGTGATTCGCTGAACAAATCTTCGCGTTTTGCCATGCCCGACGGCTGGAATGCGTAGAGCGAAAACTCTCCCACCGCACTTTTAAAGCCCACGTTATGAAGCTCTGTCTCTAAACCGGACGGCTTACAAAACTCCATTTTCGTTTTTCCGGCTTGATATATAAAGATGACTTGTATCTCCGATTCGCCCGGCTGTACACCGGCGTCCAGCGCCAGACATTCTAACAACACCGCTAAATCGGCTTTCGGCAACTCTCGGTTGACTATCGGTGCGAAATGCGCCACCATGTCGCGCCCCACCCGGTCAAGGTAAACGGCATCGACCAGCAACACCGTGGGAGCAAATTTGATTTTCTGTTCCATTCGTCCTTATTTTATTTGAGGGATAAAGGTACAGCTTTTCCCCGAAATACACAAATGCTGACATTTTGTTAGGAAATGCGACAATATTTCAGTTTAAAAACATGATTATCTGACATTTATACAGATTCAGAACGTTTTTTGGAGGTTGGCAAAGATTTTGGGGTTTAGTTGGCGTTCCGATTAACCCGGATAGGGAAAAAGGAACAGAAATAACCCTGATAAAAATAGAAAGGAGAACATTATATGAACTTTAACAACTTTACAATCAAATCGCAAGAAGCGGTGCAACAGGCTGTCAACTTGGTACAGACCAACGGACAGCAGGCCATCGAACCGGAACACTTGCTGGCAGGCGTGCTGAAAGTAGGAGAAAACGTTACAAATTTCCTCTTCCAGAAACTGGGCATGAACGGTCAGCAAATCGCTACGGTACTTAACAGGCAAATCGCTTCGCTGCCGAAGGTATCGGGAGGAGAACCTTACCTGAGCCGCGACACCAACGAGGTATTGCAGAAAGCTGTGGAATACTCAAAGGAACTGGGCGACGAATATGTTTCGCTGGAGGCTATCATCCTCGCTTTGTTGAACGTGAAAAGTACCGTGTCTACCATGTTGAAGGATGCGGGCATGACAGATAAGGAACTGCGTGCTGCCATCTCGGAACTGAGACAGGGACAGAAAGTAACGTCGCAGTCGAGCGAAGACACTTACCAGTCGCTGAACAAGTATGCCGTCAACCTCATCGAAGCGGCGCGTAACGGAAAGCTCGACCCGGTTATCGGACGTGACGAGGAAATCCGCCGGGTACTGCAAATCTTGAGCCGCCGAACCAAGAACAACCCGATTCTGATAGGTGAACCGGGTACGGGTAAAACGGCTATCGTAGAGGGGCTTGCGCAACGTATCCTGCGTGGCGACGTGCCCGAAAACCTGAAGAACAAGCAGCTCTACTCACTGGATATGGGTGCGCTTGTTGCGGGTGCAAAATACAAAGGTGAGTTTGAGGAACGACTGAAATCGGTTATCAACGAGGTAACGAAATCGGAAGGAAACATCATCTTGTTCATCGATGAGATTCATACGCTGGTGGGTGCCGGAAAGGGTGAAGGCGCAATGGATGCGGCAAACATCCTGAAACCGGCGTTGGCACGTGGCGAACTGAGAAGCATCGGTGCGACAACCCTCGATGAGTATCAGAAGTATTTTGAAAAAGATAAGGCGCTGGAGCGTCGTTTCCAGACCGTAATGGTAGACGAACCGGATACGGCAAGTTCTATTTCCATCCTGCGTGGACTGAAGGAGCGTTACGAGAACCACCATCAGGTACGTATCAAAGATGAGGCGATTATCGCTGCGGTAGAGTTGAGTAACCGTTACATTACCGACCGTTTCTTGCCGGACAAGGCAATCGACCTGATGGATGAAGCGGCTGCTAAACTGAGAATGGAGCGCGACTCGCTTCCGGAGGAACTTGACGAAATAGAGCGTCGGTTAAAACAGCTCGAAATAGAACGCGAAGCTATCAAGCGCGAGAAAGACGAAGCGAAATTGGCTCAGCTGAACAAAGAAATAGCCGAGCTGAAAGAGCAGGAAACGTCGTACAAGGCTAAATGGCAGAGCGAAAAGGAACTGGTGAACAAAATTCAGCAGAACAAGCAACAGATAGAACAACTGAAGTTTGAAGCGGAACGTGCCGAACGGGAAGGCGACTACGGAAAAGTGGCAGAGATTCGGTACGGTAAGTTGCAAGCCTTAGAGAATGAGATAAAAAGCATCCAAGAGGACTTGAAACGCAAGCAGGGCGACAACGCCATGATTAAAGAGGAAGTTACCGCCGAAGACATTGCCGACGTGGTATCACGCTGGACGGGAATACCGGTAAGCAAGATGATGCAGAGCGAACGCGACAAGTTGCTTCACTTGGAGGACGAACTGCATAAGCGTGTAGTGGGTCAGGACGAGGCTATTCAGGCAGTGGCAGACGCCGTCCGCCGCAGCCGTGCCGGACTGCAAGACCCGAAGCGTCCGATTGGTTCGTTTATCTTCCTCGGTACCACGGGTGTCGGTAAAACAGAGTTGGCGAAAGCATTGGCAGAATACCTGTTCGATGACGAGTCGCTGATGACACGTATCGACATGAGCGAGTATCAGGAAAAGCATTCAGTGTCTCGATTGATTGGTGCGCCTCCGGGATATGTAGGTTACGATGAAGGCGGTCAGCTTACCGAGGCAGTGCGCCGCAAACCGTATTCAGTAGTGTTGTTCGATGAAATCGAGAAGGCTCACCCCGACGTGTTCAACATCTTGCTGCAAGTGTTGGACGACGGACGTCTGACGGATAACAAGGGACGGACGGTGAACTTTAAGAATACCATCATCATCATGACTTCGAATCTCGGCAGTGCGTACATCCAGAGTCAGTTTGAGAAGATAACGGATGCTAACCACGACCAGATAGTAGAGGAAACGAAGACGGAAGTGCTGAACATGCTGAAGAAAACCATACGCCCGGAGTTCTTGAACCGTATCGATGAAATCATCATGTTCCAACCGTTGAACAAGCCTCAGATAGAACAAATCGTGCGCTTGCAGATAAATGGCATCCGGAAGATGTTGGAGGAAAACGGCGTAACGTTGCAACTGAGCGACCAAGCCATCAACTTCATCGCTACCGCCGGTTACGACCCCGAATTTGGTGCGCGTCCGGTAAAACGTGCCATCCAGCGTTACCTGCTGAACGACTTGTCGAAGAAACTGCTTTCACAGGAAGTAGACCGCACGAAACCGATTATCGTGGAGCGGAGCAGCGATGGACTGATGTTCCGCAACTGATAAATCCCAAATACTTAACCACAACGGGGATTGGCTCTTTCAGAGGGTCAATCCCCTCTTTTTTTGTCCCGCATCCGGTATCTTTTATCCGAATTTAAGGAACTCAGCCTGCGGGTAGCTACAAGATATCCAAGAGAATATGTTATTTTTGCGGATAGAACGATTTTAAAATCTCATTCGTATGAAAAATAATTATTTGAAGAAAGGTGCAGGGCTGCTGCTTGCATCGGCCTTTCTGCTATCGGCTTGTGGCGGAAATGCACAAAAGAAACAAGAGAATGAAACTCAGCCTGCCCCGGTTACTGCTGCTGCATCGGGCGTACAAACCTTACAAGCCGGCAATGTAACAATAACATGGATACAAGACAACGCAGAAGACAAACTCATGCCTCGCAGCTTGTTCTCTGATGCTCCCGACAGCATCATCAACCAACTTTCATTGCAAGCGGGCATTCCCTCCAGCGTAAGTACGTTCGTTATTAAGACGGACAGCCTGCGTATTTTATTCGATACCGGACTGGGAGCACCAGACAGCAGGCTTGCCGAAGGACTGGAATCAACAGGTATGACTCCCAATGATATTGACTGCCTATACCTCACCCATTTACACGGAGACCATATCGGCGGAATGCTGAAAGGCGACAGCATTGTGTTTCCCAACGCCGAGGTTTATGTTTCAAAAACGGAATATGATGCGTGGATGAACATGCCCGGACAACAGAAAGCACAAGCGATGCGGACGATGGAGAAGTATAAAAACCACCTTCACTTATTCGAGTTCGGAGATACCCTGCCCGGAAACGTAATCGCCATTGATGCAACCGGGCACACACCCGGACATACGGCTTTTCAGGTGGGCAAGGTGCTTGTGGCGGGCGACTTAATGCACGGGGCAGCATTACAGAAGCCTCATCCCGAATACTGTGCCAACTATGATATGGATAAGAAAAAAGCCGCAGAAACGCGCGTACGCATCTTAAACTACGTACAGGAAAACAAGCTGGTTATGGCGGGAATGCACCTGCCCGCACCGGCTTTCTTACAACCCGAATAACCGACCTTCCGGACGTTATTCCTCTTATATAGGGATACTACATAGCAAGCTGTAATTCGGGTTATTATTTCGGTAATTTATCTACATGGATATAAGTTTTTCGGCTGTAATTTTGCATCATGAAAATATTGTAATAACACATCAAAATAACATTGCGTATGAAACTGATTAACTGTATGCGTATGGCGGTATGTTCACTGGCGATGCTGGTCGGAACAAGTTGCCTTCAGGCTAAAGACTCCGGAAAAGAAGAGGCTGACAAGGTAGCCAACCTTCCGAAAGTATATATGTATAAAGAGATTTCGGCAGACAATCTGGTGAAAATCTATAAGGCATTGGGCCGCGAGGCGAAAGGCAAGGTAGCCGTAAAGCTGTCGACGGGTGAACCGGGCGGACACAATTTCCTTCAGCCCGAACTGATAAAGAATCTGGTACAGGAGGTGAACGGAACCATCGTGGAATGTAACACGGCGTATGCCGGCAAGCGTTCGAGTACGGAAGACCATCTGAAGGCTGCCGAAGACCACGGGTTTACCAAGATAGCCAAAGTAGTAATCATGGATGCCGAAGGAGAAGCATCGCTTCCGGTAACAGGAGGCAAGCACCTGAAGGAAGACTTTGTTGGGAAAGACTATTTGAATTATGATTTTACCATCATCCTGTCGCACTTCAAGGGGCACGCGATGGGTGGTTTCGGAGGAGCCATCAAAAACATGTCTATCGGTATTGCCTCATCCCACGGGAAAGCATGGATTCACTCGGCGGGGAAAACCAAGAATCCGGACGAAATGTGGGGCAACTTGCCGGAACAGGATGATTTCCTCGAATCGATGGCTGAGGCTGCGAAAGCGGTGGCAGACCATTGCGGCAACAATATTTTATATATAAGTGTGGCAAATAATCTGTCAGTCGACTGCGACTGTGATTCTTCGCCCGAAGATCCGAAGATGGGTGACATAGGTATTCTTGCTTCGCTCGACCCCGTTGCGCTCGACAGGGCTTGCACTGATTTGGTCCGCTCATCGAAAGACCACGGGAAAATCCACCTCATCGAACGCATCGACTCGCGCCACGGGATGCACACGCTCGACCATGCCGAGGCGTTGGGAATGGGCAGCCAAAAATATGAACTTATAACACTGGATTAAGACGAAAACCTATCCGATTCAATAACTTAACGTCAGCTTAATGGCGGATGATGTAGAGATTGCATCATCCGCCATGTGATTTATAAAAAGGTTAAAAGGATGGGAAGGTTAGAATTTATAGCCCACACCTATGCGGAACAGCAAGCGGCGGGGTTCTCTGTATTCTTGATTACGGCGAAGGAAGGAATACTTCACGTCTAATCCGTAGAACCAATGCTTATGGTTCAGCGTAACGCCAAGCTGAACACCCCCGTTGAAGCGGTCGCGTCCGCCGATGGAATAAGAATCGCGTTTGCCTTCGGTTACTTTCGATGTACCGGATGTCAGGTCAGACTCCACGTTTACATCTTTCATCACGCCAAACAGCTTGTAGTTGGCAAATACACCTCCCGACACGCGCAAATCGAACGGACAGAGGGGAATATTATAACCTACCTGCAAAGGAAGCTCCAAACTGTAAACGTCGTTAAAGCCTTTCACATCGCTTATGCTGATGCGGTGGCTTGTCCGTGTAAACAACAGTTGAGGCTGGAAATACCACTGTTCGCTCAATTTCACATCATACAGTCCGCCGAGGTAAAATCCGGGTCGTGCCCCGTCAAAGTCCGCCTTATCCGTACAACTGAAAGACCAACCCAATCCTCCTGTCACTCCCCAACGGTTTTGTGCCGCAACAGGAAAAACTGACAATACTGTCAAAACAAGAATCAATACTTTTTTCTTCATAACTACATTATTTTATTTTTAGGAATCTGTTTAAGTTTTCCGGTCTTATTAAAGTCGTAAAAATTCTATTCGAAAGACAGGCCTGTCCTATGGGTAGAACCGACCAACGCATCCGCAAGAAACAGGTTACGCTAACGGTTGCGTTTTCGGGTGCTTCCGAAGGTAAATTTTGCCTGCCATTGGTAAAAGTTTACGGGGACAAAAGTAGGACATTCGCAAGAGAACATAAAAAAAACGCTATAACATCATAAAGACTTATAGCGTTGATTATTAATGGATAAGAGTTTACAACTATAACGAATAAGAGTTTTTATTGTTTCATCTTCTCTTTCAAACGATATTTCCGCTGGTTTATAGGTTGCGTATTAGAAAATCCCAAACACAAAGCAATAGAGAGCGAGTCAAGGTTAGTATGCGAAAGGCAAAGATAAAGTAAATCTTCATCTGTCAGCCGGGGATATTTCTCTTTCATGGAGCATATATAATCATCATATATTCTCCCAATAACATCGTACAAGTGCGAACGTTCCGTCATTGTGAGGACTTTTCGCTCTTTCTCTTTACATTTCTGAGTTGACAGTTTCTGTATTTTCGCATAAATGCTACTTTGCTCAAACAGCCAACTGCGCAAATTCAACTGCTCTTTTTCTAACTGACGAATCTTTTCTTCACGACTACCAACCTCTAAGTCTTTATCTCTTACCTGCATTTCCAACAAGGAAATAACAGATTGGTGTTCTTTTATTGCCTTTTGCAGAATACTTAACTTGAAAATTGCTGTCGGCATACCATCCCCCCAGCGAATTATACAGTAACAACCGGCAACGTGTCTCCTGCGGATAATCTTCCAATACCTCCAAAGCCTTCAACGCATTATCTATGACTTCCTGACGTTCGCCCATCTCGCCCTGCAAACGACTTTTATAGAGCAAGGCAAATGCCTTTTCAAGGTCGCCGTCGCCGTAATAGCCGATGGCAACGTTCAGCAACGAATCGCAGGGTAGTAAGGATTGTTCGCTTTTGCCGGTGGCTTTAGCCAACAAAATGGCATAGTAGGCACAATGGGATTCCGGCATTTCGGATAAGTCCATGCGGCGCAATACGGTCAGTGCGCTGTCGGGACGGGTATCGACATAATCGGATACCTGACGGAGCGTGAGTGGCAAAGGCTCGCTGTTCCGGCAAGAAAAGAGGGTGCTTACCAGCGTAAGCCACAGGGTGAAAACGGGTAACAAGGATTTCATATATACACAGGTTATCGAGAGTGAACGAAACACAGATTATGCGGAAACCGATTCGGCTCGCCGCATAATCCGTGTATCAATACAGTGAAACGAACAAGCGGAGGTTAATCTTCCATCAGCTTGCGGTAACGTACGCGCTTAGGCTCTACGTTGCCCATGCGTTTCAGCTTGTTTGCTTCGTATTCGGTGTACGAACCTTCGAAGTAGAACACTTGGCTGTCTCCCTCGAAAGCAAGGATGTGGGTACAGATACGGTCGAGGAACCAACGGTCGTGGCTGATTACCACGGCGCATCCGGCAAAGTCTTCCAAACCTTCTTCCAGTGCGCGCAGCGTGTTGACGTCGATGTCGTTGGTCGGCTCGTCGAGCAGCAACACGTTACCCTCTTCTTTCAGCGCCATTGCCAAGTGGAGGCGGTTACGCTCACCGCCCGAAAGCATTCCGCACAGTTTTTCTTGGTCGGAACCGGAGAAGTTGAAGCGGCTCAGGTATGCGCGGGCATTTACATCGCGATTCCCCATGCGCAGGATGTCGTTTCCGCCACTGATTACTTGATATACCGTTTTGTTCGGGTCTATATCCTTATGTTGCTGGTCTACGTATGCCACCTTCACCGTCTCGCCTACTTCAAACTCGCCTTTGTCGGGAGTTTCGAGTCCCATAATCAGACGGAACAAGGTTGTTTTTCCTGCGCCGTTCGGACCTATCACACCCACAATGCCGTTGGGCGGAAGCATGAAGTTGAGGTCATCGAACAGCAGCTTGTCGCCATACGCCTTCGCCACATGTTTCGCCTCGATAACTTTGTTACCCAAGCGCGGTCCGTTCGGGATGAAGATTTCAAGTTTCTCTTCTTTTTCCTTCACATCTTCGTTCAGCAACTTGTCGTAAGAGTTCAAACGTGCCTTACCTTTCGCCTGACGAGCCTTCGGAGCCATGCGCACCCATTCCAACTCGCGCTCCAGCGTTTTGCGTCGTTTGCTTGCCACTTTCTCTTCCATCTCCATGCGTTTGGTCTTCTGCTCCAGCCAGCTTGAGTAATTTCCTTTCCACGGAATACCTTCGCCGCGGTCAAGTTCCAGAATCCAGCCAGCCACGTGGTCGAGGAAATAGCGGTCGTGAGTAACAGCGATTACCGTTCCTTCGTACTGCTGCAAGTGCTGCTCCAGCCAGTCGATGCTTTCGGCATCCAAATGGTTGGTAGGCTCATCGAGCAGCAACACGTCGGGCTTCTGAAGCAGCAAGCGGCACAAAGCCACACGGCGGCGTTCTCCACCCGACAGGTGTTTCACCAACTGGTCTTCGGGCGGACAGCGCAAAGCATCCATCGCACGCTCCAACTTGCTGTCGAGGTTCCACGCATCGGTAGCGTCGATAATGTCTTGCAGTTCGGCTTGGCGGGCAAAGAGCGCATCCATCTTCTCCGGGTCTTCATAATACTCCGGAAGTCCGAATTTGTTATTGATTTCCTCGTACTCGGCAAGCGTGTCCACTACTTGCTGTACGCCCTCCATCACAACTTCTTTTACCGTTTTCGTATCGTCAAGCTGCGGTTCCTGTGCCAGATAACCAACCGAATATCCCGGTGAGAATACCACCTCGCCCTGATAGCTGGTGTCTAACCCTGCAATAATTTTCATCAAGGTAGACTTACCCGAACCGTTCAGACCGATGATACCGATTTTCGCACCATAGAAGAAAGAAAGGTAGATGTCTTTCAATACTTGCTTGTTGTTCTGGAATGATTTGCTCACTCCAACCATTGAAAAGATAATTTTTTTGTCGTCTGCCATATTCTTATAATCATTTTTGAGGTTTCTATTCAGGTGACAAGGCGAGCCGGAAATTAATATTGTTCCGCCTCGTTCGGGAAGTCGCACGACTTGACATCTGCCACGTATTGTCCGATGGCATCGGTCATTACCGTGTGCAGGTCGGCATAACGGCGCAGGAATTTAGGGCTGAAACCTTTCGTCATTCCCAGCATGTCGGCCACTACCAGCACTTGTCCGTCTACCGCTCCCCCGGCTCCGATACCGATTACCGGAATACTCAGTTCGCTTGTTACACGTTCCGCCAGTTTTGCGGGAATCTTTTCAAGTACCAGACCGAAACATCCTGCCTCTTCCAGCAAGTGAGCATCACGAATCAGCTTCTCCGCCTCGGCATCCTCTTTGGCACGCACGGTATAAGTTCCGTATTTATTGATAGACTGAGGCATCAGTCCCAAATGTCCCATTACCGGAATACCCGCACCGATGATGCGACGGATGGCATCGATTACTTCTTCGCCCCCTTCCAGCTTGAGCGCATCGGCATGGGTTTCTTTCATCATGCGGATGGCGTTGCTTACCCCCTCGTAGGGGTCTGCCTGATACGAACCGAAAGGCATGTCAATCACTACCAGCGCACGTTTGACACCGCGCATAACCGACTTGCCGTGATAAATCATCTGGTCTACCGTAATAGGAAGCGTGGTTACGTTTCCCGCCATTACGTTAGAAGCTGAGTCGCCTACCAGAATCACGTCCACTCCTGCCCCGTCTACTATCTGAGCCGTGGTATAGTCGTAAGAAGTAAGCATCGAAATCTTTTCTCCCCGCTGCTTCATCTCAAACAGACGGTGAGTTGTTACTTTACGGGTATCACCCGACAAATATCCTGCCATATCTTTGTTATTTATAGGTTAAAATACTGATTTATAGAATATAATCTTGTAAAACGATAATCATTAAAAGTGAGCCGATTTTACGCTAAAAACACATGCGGAAGAACGGACCATCCCATGCGGTAGCGTTAAGGAAAACAAGCCCAAGAACCTGATAGTTCATCCCGAAAGGTTTTTCAGCCTAAAAAAGTCCGGTTATCCGAGCAGCGCCATCATGTCGGCATACGTAAATGAAGTGAAATCGGGGATAACCAGCCGGCACTTGTCTTGGATGGCAGACTTCGGATTCGTGGTACTCAGTCCTACCACCGCCATGCCAGCCGCGTTTCCAGCCTCAAGCCCGTGAAAAGAATCCTCGAAAACCACACAGTTTCCGGGCACAGACCCAAACACCTCCGCCCCCAGCAAGAAGCAGTCGGGGGCAGGTTTCGAGCGGGTAAACATTTCTGCCGTCAGAATACGGTCTACCAACTCCTTCAGCTCCGGATGCTTGGCATACACATTCGCCATTTTCTTTTCATTCGAGCTGGTAACAATCGCTATCTTTACCCCGTTAGCCCGCAGCTGGCGCATAAAGTCGACCACCCCCGGAACGTACTCATAGTTCATTTCGCTCTCATAGCGGTTCAAGTCCTCGGTAATCCGGGCTTGCTCTGTTTCCATTCCCTGAAAATATTTTCCGTAAATCTGAGCAAGTGTCTGCCCCTTTATCATTGCTCCGAAAGTTTTACATTCCGGATGGAATTTCTTTCCTACCTCATTCCAAAAAACCGTATACTGTGATTCAGTATCCATCACCACCCCGTCGAAATCGAAGAGGGCAACTATACATTTCGTGATGTCCATTCTTAAAATTTATTTTTAGTTTGATTTAACGGCACAAAGTTCCGAAATATCGCTGTATCTTCCTAACTTTGCACCTCAAAATTAATGAAAACTAATTTTATGAAAGAAAACAATCCCCATATTTTGGGCGAAGCCCCTATCGGCAAGCTACTGTTACAATATTCTATTCCCGCCATTATCGGCATGACACTGACCTCGCTTTATAACATTATAGACAGTATTTTTATCGGACACGGCGTAGGCGCACTCGCCATTTCAGGATTGGCCATCACCTTTCCGCTGATGAACCTGCTGATTGCTTTCTGTACGCTTGTGGGCGTAGGGGGAGCTACGCTTTCGTCTATCCGTTTAGGACAGAAAGACACGCAGGGAGCGGAACATATTTTGGGGAATGTAACCATTCTCTGCATCATAAACGCGGTGTTTTATGGCGGAATAGCGTTTATTTTCTTGGATGACATTCTTTACTTTTTCGGCGCAAGCGATGCCACGCTGCCCTACGCACGCGACTTCATGCAGGTTATTTTGCTCGGAAGCCCCATTTCGTACGTGATGATCGGGCTGAACAACATCATGCGTGCTACCGGATATCCGAAAAAAGCGATGCTGTCTTCGATGCTTACCGTAGGGTGTAACATCATTCTTGCTCCGCTTTTCATCTTTGTTTTTGAATGGGGAATCCGGGGAGCTGCCCTCGCCACCATCGTATCGCAGTTTGTTGGCATGATATGGGTGCTTCATCATTTTTACAGTCCGCAAAGCTACATCCGCTTCAAACGTGCCAAAATGCGACTGAGAAAAACCATCATACTCAATATCTTCAGCATCGGGATGTCGCCTTTCGTAATGAATGTGTGTGCCTGCTGCATCGTTATCTTTATCAATAACCGCCTGTTAAACTATGGCGGCGACCTCGCTATCGGAGCTTTCGGTATCTTGAACCGTATCCAAATGCTATTTGTAATGATTGTAATGGGTATTACGATGGGTATGCAGCCCATTACAGGATACAACTACGGTGCACGCCATTATGACCGCGTACGCCACACACTGAAATTAGGCATTACCGCCGGAACGATTATCACCACCGCCGGATTTCTGGCAGGCGAACTGGTTCCGGGCGTATTCGTAGGCATGTTTACCGACAATCATGAACTGACCGACCAAGCCACGCTTGCGCTGCGCATCGGTGTTGCTGTCTTTCCCGTTATCGGTGCGCAAATCGTTATCACGCAGTTCTTCCAGTCTATCGGCAAGGCGGTAATATCCATTTTCCTGTCACTTTCGCGCCAGCTTTTATATCTGCTGCCGGGACTGGCTTTCCTGCCTTCGGTTTATGGCGTGAAAGGTGTGTGGCTCAGTATGCCGATATCCGACGCACTGGCGTTTATTACTGCCGTACTGATGCTGATTTATCACTTCAAGAAAATCCAAAAACAACCGTCCGTCAGCTGAACAGCAACATGATGTTCAGCACGGATACAATGGTAGCGATGGCGTAAAGTACGAATGAACTCCAGCGCGAGTTGGCGTATTGCCCCATCACGCGGCGCGAGGAAGTAAGCCCCACTTGCAGAAACACGGTAAACGGAAGCTGGATACTTAACATCATCTGCGAGATAATCAGACCCTGAAAGGGGTTTTCGATGAAAAGAATAAGCACCAGTGCCACACCCAATGACAGCAAGACACCTACCCGTGAGTGGATATCTTTGATGTGGTATGACTCGCTGAACATGCCGGCAAAGATGGAGCCTGCCGCCATGCCACTGGTTACGGTGGACGATATACCTGCCATCAGCAATGCCAGTGCGAAGATAACTCCCGCCTGACTGCCCAACAAGGGGTCGAGCAATGACTTTGCCTGCTGGAGTTCTTCTACCGGAGTGCGGTGAACGAAGAACGTGGCAGCAGCGAGCAATATCATCGCACTGTTGATAGCCCACCCTACTCCCATTGAGAACAGCGTATCATAAAACTCATACTTCAGCAACTTGCGGATGGAAGCATCGTCTTGTTTGTTATATTCGCGGCTCTGTACCACTTCGGAATGAAGGAACAGATTATGGGGCATTACCACAGCTCCCAGTACGCTCATAATAATCAGCATACTGCCTTGTGGTATATCGGGCACTACCCATGAGCGTGCCGCCAATGACCAATCAATATCCACCAAGAAAAGTTCGTAGAGAAAAGACAGCCCGATAACCGAAACGAAGGCGATGATTCCACGCTCGATGCGCTTATAAGAGTTGGTAAAAAGCATGATTACTACCAGTATGGTGGTAAGTACGGCACCCCACGCAATCGGTATGTCAAGCAGCATCTCTAAGGCTATTGCCCCGCCCAATATCTCTGCCAACGAGGTAGAGATGGAGGCAAGTACCGCACTGCCCAATATAGGACGCGACACCCATCGGGGTGCATACCGGGTAGCGGCTTCGCTCAAACAGAGTCCGGTTACAATGCCCAAATGAGCCACGTTATGCTGTAATACGATAAGCATGACGGTAGATAGCGTTACCACCCACAGCAGGGTATAACCAAATTCCGAACCGGCTGCGAAGTTCGATGCCCAGTTTCCGGGATCGATGAACCCTACCGTAACCAACAATCCGGGACCTATGTATTTAAAAAAATCAAGACCACCCAAATAACGCTGGTGGTCTTTCCTTTTCAGTTCTTTAATGAAATTCCACATAACTACTGTTTTTTGTTTTTATACATAACATCATACGTCCACGCAAGGTTTACCCACAAAAATAAAAAAGCAGTTACATGATAAAGAAGTCTTCAAGCAAATTAATTCAGCAGCCCGTCCCAACCCACTGCCTGATACCACGATATGGAAGTGCGGTAATAATCTTCCCAACTACTTCTAACTCCGGTATATTCGGGGAAGAACATGCCTATGCCGCAGAAACGGTCGGCATCCACTTCGGGTAAATAGCTATACTTACCCGGAATGCAACTCTTCGCTATAACGGCTTGGTCTAATGCGGTTTGGATGGAAGCGGGAATCGTTCCCCCATTCAACTGTCTGAAGAAATCGCCTATATCGAAAGAGAAATTCCGATAAGAGTTTGCGCCATATTGTTGTATGTTCTGATAATCAAGTGTGGAAATATCTGCGGCATGATTCTGAAGTTCGCCTGCCACAGCATCCACCAAGTTATCCAAGCGACTGCAATCGATTGCCGCACATGTTCCCCAACCGCTTTGATAATAATCTGTAAACGCCGTGCAAATACGCTGGTAATCCACGTCTGTATCCGACAAGTAATGGAACATCCGCTGGTAAGGGAATCCGGATGCAGGAGTTTCCATAACCGAAGCAATGCAATAGTCTGCCACGTTACGCAGCTCGTAGGCGACTTCTACCGAACCCATCATACAGGCATCCAGCAAAATAAAGTCAAGGTTTCCTGAAGCGAAAGAATTGGTCAAGACGTCGCGCAGTTCGGGAATGTTGATGGAATATCCGTCATCATCGCCAAATGCGCGTGACACGGTAGCAGATGCGGGCATCCATCCCGAAGCATGGGAACCGAATATCAAACCGTAACTGTTGCTCGGAGCCGCCGTCTGCATATCCCTGAACACCTGCGCCATCACTTCGGGGTCGGTAGCGTTATATCCCTCTGTTTCTATGTAGGTTCTCAGTACCGTAGCTTCGCCGAACACATCGCTGAATTCCTCCGTACTCAATGCCGAACGTCCGTTGATATGCCCCTTTCCGTCTGATATAAATTCCAAGATAGAAGGTTCGGTAAGCAACCCATCGTTTTGATTGGGACGATAATACACCAGTAACCTGCATGAATCAGAGTCTGTCGCCATATTCTGATACATCCACAGAATATTTGTTTTCAAGTATCTGTCCAGATTGGTAGCCGAATTGTTCGCCACCAAATAAACCAGAATCGTGCGTCCGTTGAATGATGCTTCTTCCTGTTCGGGGATTTCATTGGAACAAGAAGCAAGCATGGCTATAGTTACACATAAATATAACAACCGTTTCATAAGATATTAATATTCCGGTTTTTCAAACTTGAAAGAAGAATCCACATCACGGATAACCAATGTTCCGCCTTTCTGATATTTTTCTTTCAGCTTCTTCATCTCTTTCTCTAACTTCGCTTTCTTGCGGTTGAAGAACATAAAGCAGGTACGGTTTTGCTCGCCTTGCTTTTGCTCTAAATAATCTTTCAACTGGTAGCTGTAAGAGGCGCGGCCTACCAGCATGTCTTTCTCATCGACCGCAGCGCTGTCGACAAACTGGATGTCGGTAAAAAACACCAGCGAATCGGCAAACGAAGCTGATACGCCCGCAAGGTAAACACCGTATTTATTTTTATCTTTCGGCTGTTTGCTGAACGCAGACACGGCAAAAGCCGCAGCAAACAAAAAACAAATAATCTTAGTATATCGCATAACTTTCAAATTTATAGGCTACAAAGATACGAACTTACGGATAAAAATCAAATTTGAGGCGGCTATTTTACTCTATTTTAATAAGAAGCCAAAGGAGTTAGGAGGACTGAAAAACGCTACCCGAAGCGTAAGCAAGTTCTATGGGTAGAACCGGTCAACGCTACCGCATAAGATGAGTAACGCTACCCGAAGCGTTTTCGAGGTGTTTGCCACACCTCTTTTTCTCTTCATTTTCCGCGAAACAAAACAGCCTCAACTACCTGTCATACAGGCTGTCGGAGCCGGAACGTTCACTTTTTATATCTTCACTGCTTGCACAATCAAGATTTTCTTGATAACTTGCGTTTATTTTGAACGAACCCTCACAAAAACATAGTTTAGAAGCATGTCTGAAAGTAATTACATCTCGATTAAAGGAGCAAGGGTCAATAACCTGAAAAATATAAATGTAGATATTCCGCGAAACAAGTTGGTGGTTATCACCGGACTGTCCGGTTCGGGAAAATCATCGCTGGCGTTTGACACGCTTTACGCCGAAGGGCAACGCCGCTACGTGGAGAGCCTTTCGTCGTACGCACGCCAGTTCCTCGGACGAATGAGCAAGCCTGAATGTGATTTCATAAAAGGGATTCCGCCTGCCATCGCCATCGAACAAAAGGTTATCAGCCGGAACCCGCGCTCTACCGTGGGTACTTCGACGGAGATTTACGAGTATTTAAGATTGCTTTTTGCCCGCGTAGGCAAGACGTTTTCGCCCATCAGCGGACAGTTGGTAAAGAAAGACAGCCCGGAGGACATCGTAAACTGTATGCTTTCGTACCCGAAGGGAACGCGATATACCGTACTGACGCCCATCGTTCCACGCGACGGACGCACGCCTGCCGAACAGATAGAAATGGACTTGAAGCAGGGATTTACCCGGCTGGAAGTAGACGGCGAGATAGTACGCATTGAAGATTATACGTATGACGAAGCGGACAAGGTGTATCTGCTGATTGACCGCATGAGCTGTGACGACAGCAAGGATGCGTTGAGCCGACTGACGGACTCTGCCGAGACTGCCATGTTCGAGGGCGACGGCATGTGTCTGCTGCGCTTCTACCAACCCGACGGCGAAAGCAGGCTACACGCCTTCAGCACGAAGTTTGAGGCAGACGGCATCAAGTTTGAAGAACCTACCGACCAGATGTTTTCTTTTAACTCGCCCGTAGGCGCCTGCCCCACGTGTGAGGGGTTCGGCAAGATTATCGGCATCGACGAGCATTTGGTTATCCCTAATCGCGCACTGAGCGTGTACGACGGGGCGGTACTCTGCTGGCGGGGTGAAAAAATGAGCGAATGGCTGAACGAGTTTCTGCGCGAGGCTCCGGCGCACGACTTCCCTATCTTTGCCCCTTACTATGAACTGACGCAGGCGCAGAAAGATTACCTGTGGCACGGACCGCGCGATAAAGTCTGCATCGACTCTTTCTTTAAGATGCTGGAAGAAAATCAGTATAAAATCCAATACCGTGTCATGCTGGCACGGTATCGGGGAAAAACCGTCTGCCCCGAATGTCACGGAAGTCGGTTGAAAAAAGAAGCGAACTACGTAAAAGTGGGTGGAAAAAACATTTCCGACTTGGTGGAAATGCCCGTTTATCAGCTGAAAGAGTTTTTCCGCACATTGAAATTAGACGCGCACGATACCGCCATCGCCCAACGCCTGCTGAACGAAATCAACAACCGTCTGACGTTTTTGTCGGATGTGGGTTTGGGGTATCTTACACTGAACCGGCTGAGCAACACGCTTTCGGGCGGTGAAAGCCAGCGTATCAACCTCGCCACATCGTTGGGGAGCAGCCTCGTAGGTTCGCTTTACATCTTGGATGAACCCAGCATCGGACTACACAGCCGAGACACCGACCGACTTATAAAGGTATTGCGCCAGTTGCAGCAGTTGGGAAATACGGTGGTGGTAGTGGAACACGACGAGGAGATTATCCGTGCGGCAGACTACATCATCGACATCGGACCGAAAGCCGGCAGGTTAGGAGGCGAAATCGTTTATCAGGGCGACATGAAAGACCTGAAAAAAGGCAGCAACAGTTATACGGTGAAATATCTGCTGGGAGAGGAAACCATCGACTGTCCGCCCAACCATCGTTCGTGGAACAATTACATCGAAATAAAAGGTGCAAGAGAAAATAACCTGAAAGGCATCGACGTGCGTTTCCCACTCAACGTCATGACCGTGGTAACGGGAGTGAGCGGTTCGGGAAAAAGTACGCTGGTGCGCGACATCTTCTATAAAGCCCTGAAACGCGAGTACAGCGAAGCAAGCGAACGTCCCGGAGAGTTTATTTCACTCGAAGGAGACATAAAGCAGGTGAGCGACATCGAGTTTGTAGACCAGAACCCGATCGGAAAATCATCGCGAAGCAACCCCGTGACTTATGTCAAGGCATACGACGAAATACGCAAACTGTTTGCCGAACAGCCGCTTGCGAAACAGATGGGTTACTCTGCCGGCTACTTTTCGTTCAACACCGAAGGCGGACGCTGTGAGGAGTGTAAAGGCGAAGGAACGGTAACGGTAGAGATGCAGTTTATGGCAGACTTGGTATTGGAGTGTGAATCGTGTCACGGAAAACGCTTCAAGAGCGACACGCTTGAAATAAAGTTCGAAGGGAAAAGCATTTACGATATTCTGGAAATGACAGTCAACCAAGCCATCGAGTTTTTCACCGAACATAACCAGAAAAAGATAGTAAAAAAGCTGCTCCCCTTGCAAAGCGTGGGATTAGGCTACATCAAGTTAGGGCAATCATCGTCTACACTTTCGGGTGGCGAAAACCAGCGTGTGAAATTGGCTTACTTCCTCAGCATAGAAAAAGCACAGCCCACCATCTTTGTTTTCGACGAGCCGACTACCGGACTTCACTTTCACGACATCAAGAAACTGTTGGAAGTATTCGACTCGCTGATAACCCGCGGACATACGATTATCATCATTGAGCATAACATGGACGTAATCAAATGTGCCGACTACGTTATCGACCTCGGTCCGGAAGGAGGAGACAAGGGTGGAAACTTGGTAGTTTCCGGAACACCGGAAGAAGTAGCACAGTGTGCCGCTTCTTATACCGGGCAATATCTGGCAGAAAAGCTCCATACGCAGTCTCAAAACGCATAAACGGCATAAAAATAAATTCATGGACAAATCTTTAATAAAGACAAGTCCATGAATTTATCAAGAACCTGTTCCCGCCGAAACATACGAATGAAATCGTTTATCAGATGATTCCACGTTTCAATTCATCTGCCACTACCGCCATCATTCCTTCTACCTGACCTAACGCCAACATACGCCCGTGGAAGGAATAGCCGGCATTATAACCTTTGGTCTCATCGCCCAGCATCATCCTGCCGTGGTCTACACGCATTGGCAGTCCCGGATTCTCTTTCTCGAAGATACGAATCAAATCTATCAGATGACCGCGCCCGCCGAGGTGGGTACTTTCAATAAAGTTGCCACCGGGCATAGCCTCTGTGCTGCGCAAATGAACGAAATGGGTACGTTTGGCAAATTTCCGTGCCAGCTCGCGCGTGTCGTTATGCTCGCCTGCACTCAGCGAACCTGCACAGAAGGTTAACCCGTTATGCGGATTATCTACCGCATTCAAGAACCATGCTATATCTTCTTCATCGGTTACTATGCGCGGCAATCCGAGTATCTGGAAAGGCGGATCGTCGGGATGGACGCATACATTTACCCCGTATTCTTCGCAAACCGGCATGATGGCAGCAAGGAAATAGCGCATGTTCTCGCGCAAGGTATCGCGGTCGATACCCTCATACAGCGCCAGCAACCGTTTAAAAATTGCCACCGGATTCTTATCTCCTTCCCGAATATTTCCGTTGACGAAGCCTTGCGTCTTTACGATTATCGAATCAATAAGTTCATCCTTTTCGGCTTCGGTAATCACTTTATCGAGTTCTGCCACTTTGCGGAGTTCTTCATCGGTATAGTCCTGTTCGGCATTCTTACGCTCCAGAATCTTCACATCGAAGTAAGCAAAGCGCACACGGTCGTAATACAACGAACTGGTTCCGTCTGCCCACGGATGTTGCAAATCGGTACGTACCCAGTCGATTACGGGCATAAAGTTATAACAGATCGTTTTTACCCCACACTTACCTAAGTTAGCCAAACTGATTTTATAGTTTTCTATCAACTGCTCCCGCTCCGCTCCGGCGTATTTGATTGCCTCACATACCGGAAGACTCTCTAACCACTGACCAACGCAGACCGTATGACTCGATGTAGGTTTTCAGGTCGTTAATGGCTTCTTCTGTCCAGATATCCCCGTTAGGCACTTCGTGAAGAGCCGTTACGATACCCTCCACTCCGATCTGGCGCAGCATGGAAAGCGTTATTTTATCTTTCTTTCCAAACCATCTCCATGTTTTTTCCATCATTGCTGTTTCCTCCTTACATTATCTTCTTTTCATCATACCCCGCTGAATGCACTGAATCCACCGTCGATAGGCAACATCGCACCCGTTACAAAGCTGGCGGCATCGCTGCACAAGAACTGTACCGCGCCATTTAATTCGTTAATGTCTCCGAAACGCCCGAACGGTGTTTTCGCCAATACTTTCTTGCTGCGCTCAGTCAACGTTCCGTCGGGATTAATCAGCACACGACGGTTCTGGTCACCGATAAAAAAGCCCGGCGCAATGGCATTAACCCGAACACCGTCGCCATATTTCAATGCCATTTCCGTAGCCAGCCACTTGGTAAAGTTTGCCACAGCAGTTTTAGCAGCCGAATATCCCGGCACACGGGTCAAGGCACTGTAAGCAGCCATTGATGAAACATTGACGATACAACCGCTTTTCTGCTGTGCCATAACCTTACCGAATACCATCGACGGATAAACCGTACCGTTCATATTCAGATTTGTTACTTTTTCCCAGCAAGCTATGTCCATATCGTAGAAATTTTGGTCGGGGTCGAGTGTAGCTCCCGGCATGTTTCCGCCCGCAATGTTCAGTAATATGTCGATTTTCCCCCATTTGGCAACCACTTCATCCGCCACCTTCTGAAGACTCGCAATGTCCAATACGTTTCCTACAATACCGATCACCTCATCGCCATATTGTTTCAACTCCGTCACACGCTTATCCAACTGCTCCTGACGGATATCGAGAGCAACTATTTTCGCTCCTTGCTGTATGAAGTGCTGGGCAATATTGCCCCCTAACACACCACCGGCTCCCGTAATTACGGCTACCTTACCGGCAATACTAAATAATTCATTCATAAGTTTTATCTTTAAACTATCATATTCTCTTTTCAGACAAAAATACACGTATTTTACAAACGGTAGTACGCTGATTTTTGCAAAAGATTTGCGTATTTTTGCAACATGAAGAAAATATTAAACGAACAAATAGCCGTCACCGATGCCAACCCGATACGCGCCCGCTTCTATTGCTACCCGCGTTTCACTTATCCGTGGCACTTCCACAGCGAATATGAACTGATGTATGTGGAATGCGGACACGGACAATGCTTGGTGGGAGACAGCATCATTGACTTTCAAGAAGGCGACGTTATCTTGTTCGGTTCGGAACTCCCCCACTGTATGCAGAGCGCTCCGGAATATGGCACGGATGAACAACTCTACGTGAAAGGCGTAAACATCCAGTTCGAAAAAGACTTCATGCAATACTCTTTTTCCCACTACATCCAATTCACTTCCATACGCAACCTGCTGGAAGACGCTCATCGGGGAATCTCTTTTTCGTTACGCCAAGCCCCTCACACGGTAGAAATGCTCAACCTAATACCTCAGACACAGGGCGTAGACCAGATTGTTTTAATACTTTCTCTCTTACAGGCATTGGCTTCATTTCCACAGAAACAATATGCAGCTTCACCTAATTATCTGCTCACGCCTTCTTTGTTTTCAAATAAAAAGATGGAGCGTGTCATTTCGTACCTCAACAAGCGGTACACACAGCCTGTCAGTTTAAACGAGATAGCCTCGTTCACTGCCATGAATCCGGCTGCTTTCTGTCGCTATTTCAAGGAACATACAGGGAAAACCTTCAAACAATACATCCTTGAAATGCGAATCGGATATGCCTGCAAGCTCTTGGCTGCCGACCGGCTAAATATCTCGCAAATCAGTTTAGAATGTGGATTTGAATCAATCGCACCTTTTAATCGCAGTTTTAAGAAAATAACAGGGCTTACCCCTACTCAATATAAAGAAAAAGTAAATACCTTATAAATATATGGAATCTTTAGGAACACTTTACCAAAACCATACCGGATATGCCCCCGATGCAATGACACCGTTATCCGGAGCCGGTTCGAACCGAAAATATTTCAGGCTCACAGGCAAACGGACGCTCATCGGGGTATGTGGAACTTCAAAAGAAGAAAATCATGCTTTTATCTGCATGGCTAAACATTTCCGACAAAAAGGTATCCCCGTACCGGAAGTGTGTGCTGTATCTGCCGACGGGATGAATTACCTGCAAGAAGATTTAGGCGACACCCAGCTCTTCCAACTCATCAAAAGCAACGGACTGTGTGACTACACAAAACTGTTATTAAGACAAACCATCCGTCTGTTACCCCGTATTCAGTTCGAAGGTGCCGAAGGAATGGATTTCAGTGTATGTTATCCGCAAGCATCATTCGACCGCCGCTGTATTTTTTGGGATTTGAATTACTTTAAATATTGTTTTCTGAAGCCGTCGGGGGTAGAGTTTCAGGAAAGTCTGCTGGAAGATGACTTTGAACGTATGGCAAACATCTTGCTTACCGCTCCGGCAAATACATTTATGTATCGCGACTTTCAGAGTAGGAATGTAATGATAAAAGATGGGAAACCTTACTTTATCGACTTTCAAGGAGGACGCAAAGGGAGTTTTTATTACGACGTTGCTTCTTTTCTTTGGCAAGCAAAAGCGAATTTTCCGGACAGCCTGCGTCAAGAGTTAATCGGAGAATACCGAGAGGCACTTCAAGCATTTTACAGAGTGGATGAGGCTGACTTTTCAAATACGTTGCGCCATTTTGTCTTATTCCGTACCTTGCAAGTACTCGGTGCTTACGGATTTCGGGGAAATTTTGAGAAAAAGGCGCATTTTATAGAAAGTATTCCGTATGCTCTCGCTAATCTGAACGTGCTGCTGGATGAGGGATTCGGCGAATATCCTTATCTCTGCAAGGTATTGCGGAAACTTTGTGAAGTTGGAAATGTGGAAGCGAAATCCCAACCTTCCGCTGATGTTCCGCAACCTAAATCGCTTACGGTCACAGTCATGAGCTTTTCATATAGGAAAGGAATCCCGGCAGACGAGAGTGGAAACGGTGGAGGATATGTATTCGACTGCCGAGCGATACATAATCCCGGACGATATGATGCGTACAAACAACTAACCGGACGTGATGCCGCTGTTATCGGTTTCTTGGAAAACGATGGGGAAATTCTCCGATTTCTGGAACATGCAGACGCACTGGTGGATATGCATGTGGCGCGTTATTTGGAGCGCGGCTTTACTCACCTGTCTGTATACTTCGGATGCACAGGCGGACAACACCGTTCCGTGTATGCGGCTCAGCATGTAGCCGAACATCTTAACCGTAAATTCGGGGTGAGAATACATTTGATTCACCGGGAACAAAACATCGAACAAACATTTGAAGCCCTATGAAAGCCATGATATTTGCCGCCGGATTAGGAACGCGGCTGAAACCTTTGACTGATCATACGCCCAAAGCATTGGTTCCGGTCAACGGACGCCCCATGTTGGAACACGTTATCTTGAAACTCAAAGCGGCAGGATGTACCGAGGCGGTGGTGAACGTTCATCACTTCGGACAACAAATTATTGATTTCTTACATGCTAACCAGAACTTCGGTATCACAATTCATATCAGCGACGAACGCAATGAGTTGCTCGATACGGGCGGAGGAATCAAAAAAGCATCTTCTTTCTTTTCGGGAACAGCTCCTTTTTTGGTGCATAATGTAGACATACTTTCGGATGTCGATTTAAAAGCTTTGTATGATTTTCACCTGCAAAGCGGAAACGATGCTACCTTGTTGGTGAGTCCGCGCGAAACCTCCCGCTATTTATTGTTCGATACAAACATTCGTCTGTGCGGATGGCTGAACAAGCTGACCGGACAAACCAAACCTGCCGGCTTCATATACCGCCATGATATATATAATGAATATGCTTTCAGCGGCATACACGTGGTTTCGCCTTCGCTTTTCCGCTATATGGATAACCAGTGGGAAGGTAAGTTTCCCATCATGGATTTCTATCTGCAAACTTGCAAAGAAGCCCGGATTGGCGGATACCTTGTCACCGGCCTGCAACTGATTGACATCGGCAAGCCCGACACTTTGGCGCAAGCGGCGGCTTTCCTGAAACGGATGTCGTAAATGACAGAATGTCGGCTGGGCAAGGCGTTTTATTTTTAAATACTGCAAAAAGGGTTAACTTTCGAAAACGTAACACAGGCGTGGACTTATTTTTGTAAGCCGTTTAGCGAGCCCTGAAAAAGTGGGGCTAATTACTAACTAAACTAAACTGATTATGAAAGAAGGCTACATTGGTATTTTAACATCCGGAGGAGATGCTTCGGGGATGAATGCTACAATTCGTGCCATTACCCGCAGCGCCATTTGCAACGGTTACAAGGTGAAAGGTATCTACCGGGGATATGAGGGACTGATTAACGATGAAATACGCGAACTTACCACTGAGGATGTAAGCAATATCATTCAGCGTGGAGGTACTATCCTGAAAACAGCGCGCTCTAAAGATTTTGAAACGGCTGAAGGACGGGAAAAAGCGTACGAAGTAATGCAAAAAGAAAAAATACATACCTTATTCATCATCGGAGGAGACGGTTCACTGACGGGGGCAAGAATCTTTGCACAAGAATACGATGTTCCGTGCATCGGACTGCCGGGGACCATCGACAACGATTTGTGGGGTACAGACTTGACCATCGGCTACGATACGGCGCTTAACACAATCGTGGAATGTGTGGATAAGATTCGTGACACGGCTACCTCGCACGAACGGATTTTCTTCGTGGAAGTTATGGGACGGGATGCCGGATTTCTGGCTCAAAACAGTGCCATCGCTTCAGGGGCGGAAGCTGCAATCATACCGGAAGACCAGACGGATACCGACCAACTGGAAGAGTTCATCAAACGTGGATTCCGAAAGACCAAGAACAGCAGTATTGTCATCGTAACAGAAAGCCCCACGGGAAAGGGAGCAAACTATTACGCTGAACGTGTCAAGAAAGAATATCCGCAATACGATGTTAGGGTTACAATATTAGGACATCTGCAACGGGGTGGATCGCCCAGCGCAGGCGACCGCATCTTGGCAAGCAGATTGGGATGTGCCGCTATTCAGGCGATGATGGAAGGGCAACGGAACGTCATGATAGGCATACGAAACGACAAAGTGGTTTATGTTCCTTTTGCCGAAGCCATAAAAAAGAATAAACCCATCGACAAAAGTCTGATTACGGTTCTGAACGAGTTGTCTATCTGACTTCTTATCGCTTACAGATAACAAACAACACGGATTGTGTGGAACAAGTTACGGAGAGTAAACCTGTCCGTCAACGGCAAAACGACACACAGTCCGTGTTTTTTTATGGTCCGACCATTCAACTGATTTTCAAAAGTTTCTTTACGTCTTTCTGTATTTTTTTATACAGCGGAGAGTTTTTATAATTCGTATTCTTACGAATCACCACATCTACCCCCAAGAGGCTGCGCTGGTAACTGGTCAGTTCGTTTTGAAGCTGCATTTCGTGAAGCGCCAAGCGCTGAATTTGCTCCTCGCGCTCCCGACGCAAAATCGTACAGACGGGCAGCAGCAGGCGCATCACCACATTATCCATAATATGATGTCCCTGAATAAACATATAAGTGTTTTCAGGATAAACGCCAAGCTCTTTCAGTTCTTCTTTCAGACTTTCTATTTCGCCAAGTGCATGGGCATGGCGGTGCTCAAGTTCTTTCAACTTGCGCCTTACACGCTTTTCCATAATCTGAAGGCTGGTTTCGGGATGACGTGTGCTTACTTGCTCCAGTCTTACAAAAGCACAAAAGTCGAGCAGCGAGAACTCTGAAAGATGCTTGTTTCGATAGAACCATACCGACCAGACGAACAAGGGATAGGCTATTTCGGAATACAGTTTCATAAACGCCGGAAAATCAATTATCTGACGGTCGTTAAGAGTAGCCATTACGCACACTTCGTGTAATCCCTCGGCGTAACAATGATAATTTTCGATGGCGTAAGCATAGGTCTGGAGTACGAAAGGACATTCAAGCATGTAGCGTGAAGTCTGCGTCCGTCCCTGCAACAGATAATCGTAATCACTGTCTACACAAGCTATCATATTTTCGCCCAACTGCTTTCCCAAATGGTTCATCAGCACGGTTTTCTTCCCTTTCGCCAGTGTATCCCGCGAGGGCAGCATCACTTCAAAATAACGGGTATCGTCTTCAAATTCAGCTAACAGGGAACGCCAGAAAGAAACATCATCGTAACTTTCCACGTAGGCTACGATTTTCTTCCTTGTACGTTTAGGCTTCAGGCTGTTGGCAGCTCCGATATACAGGGAAGACAGGTTGTCAGTCAATCTTTTTCCCATAGCTGTTGTTTAATGGGTTGTAATGTCGCTCACTTCGGTTACGGCATCAATCCATCCGTTCATGATTACCGCCGGCGAATGAGTGGTCAGAATAATTTGCACGTTGGGGTTAAGGCTGCGTATCAACGAAATCAGCCGTTGCTGCCATTCTACGTGGAGAGAAATTTCAGGCTCATCCATAAATAAGGCAAAAGGCTGGTTATCTTGCACCAACACGGTAAGCAAGATTACGAGCATCTGTTTCTCGCCCGAAGAAAGCTGGTAAGGAGTCAACACGTCGCCGTCTTGCTCAAACTGTATTTCGTTGCTCTTACGGATGATTTTCTTCCCCGTTTCGCTGAACAAATCGTCTATCATATCCTGAAATTCGGTTTTCGGACGAGACACCTGTGCGGCGCGGGCTTGGTCTTCAATCACCCCGCTGGTAAGCAACTCGATGATGCGGTTGCCGATGTTCACCTGATAATCCAGATAACGGCGCTGCAACTGGTAAAGCTGCCAGTCGAGTTCGGTTTTTACATTCTGGTTTCCTATCTTTTCCAGCAAGCCGGAACTGATAAGCGGGCGGTCGAAACTCCGTATCACGTCGAAATGGATATAAGTAGCGTCTTCGGGCGAGAAAATAAACGACACACCCGGCTGGACGCCATTGGTTAATGCGCCCCCTTCAAGGGCGTTAAGGCTTAAAACCGACTTGTTGAGGATTGTACTTTTGCCGATGCCATTCACTCCGCTCAGGATATTAACATCGGCACGTAAATTCCACGAAATATTTTTTCGTCCCCACAAACCTTTTATCTCAATGCGTTTAATGTAATCAGCCTGTTTCTTCATGACTTTGTATTTTTATTCTGAAAACCAAATATACTGATTTTAACGGATAATCTGCCTTGAGGGGATTTAAATTTTATCAAAAACAAGAAGAAAAATTCTATTCGGACAACCCACCGACGCATCCGCATGTGTTCACTTACATTAGCCGAAAAGTCACCGTGTTCTACCGCAAGCGTTTTTGCCGCTAAAAGCTGTCTCATAAACCGCTGGTAATCAAGGCTGGCTTCATTACAAGAAAAAAACCGCCGCCATACGAAAAAAGGGACAAAAATCCGAGAAGCATCGGATAGGTACTTCTCGGATTTTTGTCCCTTTCGGATAAGAGGACGATTAAGAACGAGTATCAGAACGGCAGGTCGTCTTTATCGTCCGTAGCAGAAAAATCGACCGGTGCCGACGGAGCTGCATTAACCGGCGGGAAAGGAGGCGTAACGGGAGGCATTTGTGCCGCATCTGCCGATACACGTTCCACTTTCCATGCACGAATACTGTTAAACCAGCGTCCTTGCCATTCGCGTGCGTCGATGTCGAACGAAACATTCAGTTCCTCTCCTACTTGGATATTGAATTGCTGTATTTTATCTGCGCCAAACACATCGAAACACATACGGCGGGGATATTGGTCGTGGGTTTCGATTACGTATTCCTGCACCTTCCATTCGTTTCCGTTTTTAGAAATTCCGCCTCTCGGTTCGAGAACGGCTATCACTCTTCCTTGTAATTCCATTACTTGTCTTTATTTATATCTGTTAAATATTGATGTTTTGTCTCGGTTGTAAAAAAATCGGTTACGAAATTACACTTTTCCGAAAAAGCAAACTAATTTTTCGGTGTTTTTTTGTGCTGCTTCTGCAATCTTTTCGTAACTTTGGCAGTTAATTGAAAGAAATATTATAATAAACATATCAAAACAAACCTATGAAGTTTATTGTTTCAAGTACCGCTTTATTCAGCCACTTACAGGCTATCAGCCGCGTTATCAACTCAAAAAACTCATTGCCTATACTGGATTGTTTCTTGATGGAAATGCAAGACGGAACATTAACGATGACAGCTTCGGATAATGAAACCACCTTATGTACTTCCATCGAGGCAAACGAATTTTCGGGCGACGGACGCTTTGCCGTTTCATCCAAAACCCTGCTGGAAGCATTGAAAGAAATCCCCGAACAGCCCTTGAGCTTCGATATAAATCCGAGCAGTCTGGAAATTACCATCCAATATCAGAACGGGCAATATAACTTAATGGGACAAAACGCCGATGAATACCCTCAAGCTCAAAACTTGGGAGGAAACACCGTTGAAGTCACCATTGGAGCTGATGTGTTGAACGTGGGTGTAAACCGCACGTTTTTTGCGACAGCCGATGATGAGTTGCGCCCGGTAATGAACGGTATTTATTTCGATATAACTACCGAAGATATCACGATAGTGGCATCAGACGGACACAAGTTGGTGCGCTACAAGACTTATGCGGCACACGGCGATGAAAAGGCTGCCTTCATTCTTCCTAAAAAGCCTGCCAACCTGCTGAAAAACTTATTGCCGAAAGAGCAAGGCGATGTGAAAATCAGCTTCGATGACCGCAATGCCACGTTCGTACTCGAAAATTACTGCATGACATGCCGCCTGATAGAAGGACGTTACCCGAATTACAATTCCGTAATTCCGCAGAACAATCCGCACAAGGCTACTATCGACCGCACCATGTTTATCAGTGCGTTACGGCGTGTATCGGTATTTTCTTCTCAGGCAAGCAGCCTCATCAAGTTAAGTCTCTCAGACAACTTGATGAAAATTTCTGCACAGGATATTGATTTCTCTACTTCGGCAGAAGAAACGACAATCTGCCAGTATGACGGGAATCCGATGAGCATCGGCTTCAAATCGTCGTTCCTGATAGACATACTGAACAGCATGTCTTCTACCAATGTAATAATCGAACTGGCAGACCCGTCGCGTGCAGGAGTCATCGTACCCGAAGAGCAGGAAGAGAATGAAGATTTGCTGATGTTGCTCATGCCCATGATGTTAAACGACTAAAATAAGAAATGAAACTGAACTTAAAAAATCCGTTGGTATTCTTCGATTTGGAAACAACGGGAACCAATATAAATACCGACCGCATCGTGGAAATCTGTTACCTGAAGGTTTACCCCAACGGTAACGAAGAGTCTAAGACGATGCGCATCAATCCGGAAATGCACATACCGGAAGCCTCGTCTGCCGTTCACGGAATTTACGATGCGGATGTGGCAGACTGTCCTACCTTCAAGGAAGTGGCAAAGAGCATTGCCAACGACATTGAGGGTGCAGACATCGCCGGATTTAACTCCAACCGTTTCGATGTCCCCGTACTGGTAGAGGAGTTTCTGCGTGCGGGAATCGACATCGACCTGACCAAACGGAAGTTTATCGACGTGCAGGTAATTTATCACAAGCTGGAGCAGCGTACGCTTTCGGCTGCCTATAAGTTTTACTGCGGAAAGAATCTGGAAGACGCGCATACAGCCGAAGCCGACACACGGGCTACTTACGAAGTGTTGAAGGCTCAGCTCGACCGTTATCCCGAGGTTCTGGAAAACGACATTAATTTCCTCTCAGAGTATTCAACATACAGCAAGAACGTAGACTTTGCCGGACGCATCGTGTACGATGATAACGGCGTGGAGGTTTTCAATTTCGGCAAATACAAGGGAATCCCTGTATCCGAAGTATTAAAACGCGACATGGGTTATTACGGATGGATAATGAATGGCGATTTCACCCTGAACACCAAAAACGTACTGACTAAAATCCGTTTACGCGAAAGCAATCTGATGAAATGATGAAAGGAAAGAAAATCGTATTGGGAATAACGGGTAGCATTGCTGCGTACAAGGCTGCCGTACTGACACGAGGCCTGATAAAAAAAGGTGCGGAAGTGCAAATCGTCATAACTCCGGCGGGAAAGGAATTTATTACTCCCATCACGCTTTCGGCACTGACCAGCAAGCCGGTCATCAGCGAGTTTTTTGCGCAGCGCGACGGAACGTGGCACAGCCATGTCGACCTCGGATTGTGGGCCGACGCAATGGTCATTGCCCCGGCTACGGCGTCTACCATCGGCAAGATGGCGCACGGCATAGCCGACAACATGCTGGTAACTACCTACCTCTCGATGAAAGCTCCCGTGTTCATTGCTCCGGCGATGGACTTGGATATGTTTGCCCATCCGTCGACCCAGCATAACTTAGATATTCTCCGTTCGTACGGAAATCATATCATCGAACCGGCTTCGGGCGAACTTGCAAGTCACCTTGTAGGTAAAGGCCGCATGGAAGAACCGGAAAAAATAATAGAGGTGCTGGAAGCGTTTTTTTCGCGCCGGCAAGACCTGCAAGGGAAAAAAGTCATGATTACTGCCGGACCTACATACGAAAAGATAGACCCGGTACGTTTCATCGGTAACCATTCGTCGGGTAAAATGGGATATGCTCTCGCCGAAGCCTGCGCGGAACGCGGAGCGGAAGTAACGCTGGTAAGCGGTCCGGTAAACCGAGAGGTGATTCATCCCAACATCAAACGCATCAACGTGGAAAGTGCTGCCGAGATGTACCAAGCTGCGATAGAGAATTACGAAGATGCCGATGCCGGTATCTTATGTGCAGCCGTGGCAGACTTTACTCCGGAGGTGACAGCCGAGCAAAAGATTAAACGTGAAAAAGACGACCTGATACTCCGGTTGAAGCCTACGCAAGACATAGCTGCGGCACTGGGTAAACAGAAACGCCCGGAACAACGATTGGTAGGATTCGCATTGGAAACCAACGATGAAGTAAGCCATGCGCAAGACAAACTGAAACGCAAGAACTTTGATTTCATTGTACTGAATTCACTGAACGATAAAGGGGCGGGATTCCGCTGCGATACGAATAAAATAGCCATCATCGACCGTGACGGCATAACGGCTTATCCGCTGAAACCGAAAACGGAAGTGGCTACCGATATAATCGACAAACTGGTAACTTTATTTTAACGCTACGCTATGTTACAGTCTATCTACATACAGAACTATGCGCTTATTGACAAGCTGAATATCGACTTTACGCCCGGCTTTTCCGTTATTACCGGAGAAACAGGGGCGGGAAAGTCTATCATTCTCGGTGCCATCGGCTTGCTGTTAGGGCAACGTGCAGATGTGAAAGCCATAAAAAACGGGGCAACCAAATGTATCGTAGAAGCACGTTTCGTAATTGCATCCTACGGCATGGAGCATTTCTTCATGGAAAACGACATTGAGTTTGACCCGGAAGAATGTATCCTGCGCCGTGAAGTATCAGCCAATGGCAAGAGTCGTGCGTTTATCAACGATACACCGGCATCGTTGGCCCAAATGAAAATTTTAGGCGAGAAGCTGATAGACGTACACAGCCAGCATCAGAATCTTCTGTTGAACAAAGAAGGATTCCAACTGAATATATTGGACATTTTGGCGCAAGATGATAACGACTTGTCTGCTTATCAGAAAGTGTATCATGACTACAAACAGATTTGCCGGGGGTTAGAGGAATTTATCGCTCAGGCAGAGAAGAGCAAGCAAGACGAAGATTATATCCGTTTCCAATTGGAGCAGTTGGAAGAAGCCGGACTGAAGGAAAACGAACAGGCGGAACTGGAAAAGGAATCGGAGACGTTGAGTCATGCCGAAGATATCAAAGCCGGACTGTATAAGGCTGAACAGCTTATCAATGGCGATGAAGGCGGTACGCTGGCGCTGGCTAAGGAATGTGAACAGACACTGCAATCCATCTCCCGCGTGTATGCTCCGGCACAGGAATGGATAGAACGCCTGAACAGTTGTTACATTGAGCTGAAGGATTTGGCACACGAAATTGCCGGAGCGCAGGAGGAAATAGAATTCAACCCGTCGCGCTTGGATTACGTGAACGAACGGCTGAATTTAATTTATTCCCTGCAACAGAAACACCATGTCAAGACTGTAGAAGAGCTTATTGCTTTAGCGGATAAGTATCGGGAACAATTAAACACCATCACTTCGTTCGATGACCGTATTGCCGAGCTGAATAAGGAAAAGGATAAGCTGTATGCGCAGGTAACACAACAAGCGAAACGCTTAACCGAACTCCGTACAGGCTCTGCACGCTACATCGAAACGCAGATGAAATCGCTGCTTGTTCCGCTAGGGATGCCCAATGTACGTTTTGCGGTAGAAATGACGCTGCGCAAAGAGCCTGATGCCAAAGGTATGGACAGTGTTACTTTTCTCTTTTCCGCCAACAAGAACGGCACGCTGCAAAACGTTGCGTCTATTGCTTCGGGTGGAGAAATTGCCCGAGTGATGCTTTCACTGAAAGCGATGATAGCCGGAGCGGTCAAGTTGCCAACCATTATTTTCGACGAAATAGATACGGGGGTTTCCGGCTCGATAGCCGAGAAGATGGCGCTTATCATGCAAGACATGGGGAAACAGAACCGGCAGGTTATCAGCATTACCCACTTGCCTCAGATAGCTGCACGCGGAAGTGCACACTACAAAGTATATAAAGAAGATACCGAAACGGGAACAAACAGCTACATCCGCCGACTGAGTGATGACGAACGGGTCTGCGAGATTGCCAACATGCTGAGCGGAACGACCATGACTGAGGCTGCAATGAATAACGCACGCGCTTTGTTGGGATTCCCGAACAACTAATTACAAGCATATTTTAAAGTTATGATAGAAAAAAACGAAATGATATTTGGCGTAAGAGCCGTAATCGAAGCCATACAGGCGGGCAAGGAAAT
This sequence comes from Bacteroides caecicola, assembly GCF_023337095.1. NCBI lineage: Bacteria > Pseudomonadati > Bacteroidota > Bacteroidia > Bacteroidales > Bacteroidaceae > Bacteroides > Bacteroides caecicola. The sequence continues at coordinate 256,187 of NZ_JAMBLM010000004.1, read as the reverse complement.
AGACAAAGTTTTGGTGAAGAAAGATATTCAAAGCGACTTGTCGAAGGAGCTTTTCGCCGCACTGAAAGATACGTTTATCCCGGTACAGCGAGTGCCGGTAGAACGCATCAACCGCATTACGAAAAAGAATCATCAGGGGGTGGTGGCTTTTATCTCACCCATCGCTTACCAGCGCACGGAGGATATCGTGCCTTTCCTTTTCGAGCAGGGTAAGAATCCGTTGCTGCTGATGCTCGACGGACTGACGGATGTACGTAACTTCGGAGCCATTGCCCGCACGTGTGAATGTGCCGGAGTAGATGCCATCATTATCCCTTCGAAAAACAGCGTAAGTGTTAATGCCGATGCCATCAAGACTTCGGCAGGGGCTCTGCATACGCTTCCGGTGTGCCGCGAAAGTAATCTGAAGAATACCATCAACTTCTTAAAAGAAAGCGGATTTAAGATTGTTGCCGCTACCGAAAAAGGTGATTACGATTATACGAAGGGCGATTATACCTCGCCTACCTGCATCATCATGGGGGCGGAAGATACGGGAGTGCCTTACGAACACCTCGCCCTGTGCGACGAATGGATTAAGATTCCGCTGTTCGGCAACATCGAATCGCTTAACGTATCCGTGGCAGCAGGCATCCTGATTTACGAAGCCGTGAAGCAGCGCGGATTTGGAAACGAATAACATAAAATCTTAACATAACATGAAAAAGACAATACTTCTATTAGCCTGCGGGATGTTCTTCCAATGTGGTTGGGCGCAGGAACTTCCCAAGTGGGTAAACAAAGCGCGAAAAGCGGTATTCTCGGTAATTACATATAATAAGGAAAACAAAATCCTGAATACGGGAAACGGATTTTACATTGATGAGAACGGTACTGCTGTGTCTGATTATTCACTGTTTAAGGGTGCCGAACGGGCGGTGGTGGTGACTGCCGACGGCAAGGAATTGCCTGTTACGTTCATCTTAGGGGCTAACGACATGTATGATGTGGTAAAGTTCCGCACGGCTACCGACAAGAAGCCTACGGCGCTTCAGCCTGCCGCGCAAGCTGCTGCCGAAAACGCCACGGTTTACCTGCTGCCTTACTCTACCCAGAAGTCTGCCGACGTTCAAAACGGAACGATAGCAAAGATTGACAGCATCAGCAACAATTCTTTCTATTATACGCTGAACATGCACACCACCGACAAAACCGTGAGTTGCCCGATAATGAACATCAACGGTGAGGTAATCGGATTGTTGCAGAAAAATACGGAAAAAGACAGCAAAGAAAGCTATGCCATCGGGATCGGTTATGCCATGTCGCTTTCTATTTCTGCACTGTCGGGCAGCGATTTTACGCTCAACTCCATCGGCATCAAAAAGGCTTTGCCGGACGATGAATCGCAGGCGCTGGTTTATTTGTATATGCAGTCGTCGCAACTTTCACAGAGTGATTATCTTGAATTGTTGAACGACTTCATTGCTCAGTATCCCAACAACATCGAAGGGTATCAGCGCCGGGCTACTTGTTACATGAATTTCGGCGATGACGAACACAATGCTTTGGCGGAAAAAGAGTTGGAAAAAATGCTTGACATTGCCGAAAACAAGGCGGAAGCTCACTACAACATTGCCAAACTGCTTTATAGCTACAACCTTTCCCTGAACGGCAAACAGCCGTACGGCGACTGGACGCTGGAGCGTGCGCTGAACGAAATCAATGAGTCGCTTGCCGCTTCGCCGGAGGGACTTTACTATCAGGTGCAGGGAGATATTTATTTTGCCATGCAGAAGTATGCCGAGGCATCTGCTTCATACGAGGCGGTAAACCGTACGCCGCTGGCTTCTGCCGCTTCTTTTTATTCGGCAGCCAAAGCCAAAGAGCTGACTCCGGGGGTAGAAATGAAAGAGGTTATCGCACTGATGGACAGCGCCGTGGTTCGTTTCAACAAACCTTACGGGCAGGATGCCGCACCTTACTTGTACGAACGCGCACGGATGAAAAGTGCAGCAGGCGAATACCGCGATGCCGTGCTTGATTATAACGACTTTTACGACGCCATGTTAGGACAGGTTACTGCCGAGTTTTACATGGTACGCCAACAGACGGAAATGCAATGCCGCATGTATCAGCAGGCACTCGACGACATCACGAAAGCCGTAGAAATGGAACCCAACAACTCGGAATATTGGTTGGAAAAGGGTAGCGTACACTTGCGGACCAACCAAGTGGCAGAAGCCATCAAGTCGTTGCAACAGGCCATTGCGCTCGATGCGAACAATGCTGCCGCCTACCGTATGTTGGGATACAGCCAGATACAGCAAAAGCAAAAGAAAGAGGGGCTTGCCAATTTAAAGAAGGCGCAGGAGTTGGGAGACACTGTTGCCGGAAACCTGATTGAGCGGTACAACAAATAAAACGACACTCTCTTACCCATAGAAAAAGGGGACATTCCTGATGTGATTCTACCACAGGAATGTCCCCTTTTTCTATGGGAAGAAACCTGTAACGCTACCCGAAAAGTTACCTGTTTCTATGGGAAGAACTGACTGACACTTCGAATAGAAATTCATCCTCCTTTTCCTTCCTCCCAATCATACATTTTCCACGAAAAAAACATTAGCAGTAATTTATTTTGCCTATTTTTGCAATATACAAACACCAAATTTAATCTTTCTATGAAGAAGACATTGTATTTATTCATGTTGCTGGCTGCCTGCTCAAGTGCAGTGAAAGCACAGTTTTGCAACCCCCAAAAAGGCACATTGCTATATTACGAAACGCGGGATACGGAAAAAGAAACCGTACAAACAGACACATCTTGCATTGTTGACGTTTATAAAAGCGGCGATACATTAATTGTAAAACAAGAAAACTGGGGAAAGCGGGCGGAGTTTGGAGACGCTGCCGAACAAATAACATTCCGATGCGACAACGACAAAACGACCCGCATGACGCTGATGAGTGCTGATTATCTGAAAGAAATGATGTACCGTTATTACCTTGACGGGTATCACCAAGCCAATCCTGAAGAAACCGACGAGGAGAAAATGAAAAAAGGATTTGACGAGTTTATGGAACAGTTGCACTGCGAGGGAGAAGTCTATATTCCGCTGAAAACCGATGCCAAAGCCGGTGACAAATTGCCTGAATCTAAATTCCTTTACAAACTGAAACCGATAAAAATGACTGCTTCCGTCAGCAACGGTACGGTTATCGGATTTGAAACCCTGACTACCGAAGCAGGTACGTTCAACTGTCTGAAGGTGTCCTATCAAGCCAAATACAAGATCATGTTTATCTCTGAAACCACTTATATGACCGAATGGTATGCCGAAAATGTCGGTTTGGTAAAGAGTGAAGAGAGAACCAAACGCGGTAAAGTTATGGCAACAAGTACGCTTGTACGCATTGAGAAACCGTCTATCTGACACTGACAAACATATTAAAATATCCTGACATTTACCACCCAAATGTCAGGATAAAAAAACAACCGATAAAACTTTTTATCTGTTCTTTCTTCGTTATCCCAATCTTTTCTTCTATCTTTGTCGCAATCAAAGTAAAACAAAGGGGTGCCCGACAAAACAGGCTGAGATTATACCCTGCGAACCTGATGCGGTTAGTACCGACGAAGGGATTGTTGCTTGCTGATATTTTTTCTGCTTATTCCCATCCGGGTTCCTCTTTGTATTACTTACCTTTTTAAATACGTTATTATATGAAAATACTGGTAAATAACAAAGAGACAGAGCTTACGGGTGGAAACACCGTAGCCCATTTAGCCCGCCAATTAGAACTTCCCGCTCAGGGAGTTGCCATTGCCCTGCATAACCGCATGGTACCACGTACGGAATGGGAAAACACTCCGCTGAAAGAAAACGACAGTCTGGTAATCATCAAAGCTGCCTGTGGAGGGTAAATCAGAGCTATGGAACTTCAGTTCATCACTCATTTCACGGAGAAATATTCGTATTACGACTCGGCGCGCATGGCACTCGAAGGGGGATGCCGATGGATTCAGTTGCGCATGAAAGATGCTTCACCCGAAGAGGTAGAGCAGGAGGCGTTGCGCGTTCAGGCGCTATGCCGGACGTATCATGCCACATTCATCATCGACGACCATGTAGAACTTGTAAAAAAAATACACGCCGACGGGGTGCATCTGGGCAAGCATGACATGCCTGTAGCCGAAGCACGCCGGCTGTTGGGCAACGGTTTCATCATCGGAGGAACGGCAAACACGTTCGACGACGTGAAGATGCACTACGAGGCGGGAGCCGACTACATCGGGTGCGGACCGTTCCGATTCACCACCACCAAAAAGAACCTCAGTCCGATTCTCGGTCTGGAGGGGTATCGCCGTATCGTATCGCAAATGAAAGAAGCCGGAATTAATCTGCCGATAGTAGCCATCGGAGGAATCACCCGCGAAGACATCCCTGCCATCCTGCAAACCGGAGTAACAGGTGTTGCACTGAGCGGAACCATCCTGCGGGCGGACAATCCTGCGGAAGAAACACGGCGAATTTTAGCTATCAAATAATAAAAAAATTGTAACAAGATAACAATGGAAAAATTAATCATTGCCGGAAAAGAGTTTAACTCACGCCTGTTTTTGGGCACCGGAAAATTCAATTCAAACCAACTGATGGAAGAGGCGATTCTTGCCTCAGGCACGGAAATGGTAACCGTAGCCATGAAACGTATCGAACTGAACGATAAAGAAGACGACATGCTGAAACACATCGTTCACCCGCATATCCAATTACTGCCCAACACGTCGGGCGTACGCACGGCAGAAGAAGCCGTGTTCGCAGCGCAAATGGCTCGCGAGGCTTTCGGCACGAACTGGCTGAAACTGGAAATCCATCCCGACCCGCGTTACCTCCTGCCCGATTCTGTTGAAACGCTAAAAGCCACGGAAGAACTGGTTAAATTAGGATTCGTGGTACTTCCCTACTGTCAGGCAGACCCCACGCTCTGCAAACGTCTGGAAGAAGCCGGAGCAGCCACGGTTATGCCGCTCGCTGCCCCCATCGGTACAAACAAGGGATTACAGACGCGCGACTTCCTGCGTATCATTATCGAGCAGAGTAACGTGCCGGTAGTAGTGGATGCGGGAATTGGTGCACCGAGCCACGCGGCCGAAGCGATGGAAATGGGCGCGGCGGCATGTCTGGTAAACACTGCCATCGCCGTTGCCGGAAATCCGGTGGAAATGGCTACCGCATTTAAAGAAGCCGTTATCGCCGGACGACGTGCCTACGAAGCCGGACTGGGTACGCAGGCTACCAACTTGGTGGCTTCCGCTTCCTCTCCCCTTACAGCATTTCTTAATTAAAAAACAACCCGATTATGGAAAAAGACAATAAAGCATACGCACATGCCGAAAAAGCCTATATGCAAGGCACACTGTTCCCGTTCGTTAAGGTGGGAATGCAGAAAGTAAACCTTACGCCCAGCGTCAGCATCGTAGACGGTAAAAAGGTAATGACCCCGAACGAGCCTGTTTACGTTTACGACACCAGCGGTCCGTTCAGCGACCCGAACATTGAAATCGACTTGAAAAAGGGGCTTCCCCGTATGCGTGAATCGTGGATAACCTCACGCGGCGACGTAGAGCAGCTTCCGTCTATCACTTCAGAATATGGCAAGATGCGCCGCGATGATGCCTCGCTCGATCATTTGCGTTTCGAACATATCGCCCTGCCCTATCGTGCCAAAGCCGGAAAATGCTGTACGCAGATGTATTATGCCAAGCAGGGCATCATTACGCCCGAAATGGAATATGTAGCCATCCGCGAGAACATGAACTGCAAGGAATTGGGCATTGATACCTATATCACTCCGGAATTCGTGCGCGAAGAAATCGCTGCCGGACGTGCCGTACTGCCTGCCAATATCAACCACCCGGAAAGTGAACCGATGATTATCGGACGCAAGTTCCTCGTAAAAATCAATACCAACATCGGTAACTCTGCCACCACATCGAGCATCGATGAGGAAGTAGACAAGGCTGTATGGAGCTGCAAGTGGGGAGGCGATACGCTGATGGACCTCTCAACGGGCGACAACATTCACGAAACGCGCGAATGGATTGTACGCAACTGCCCCGTGCCGGTAGGAACTGTACCTATCTACCAAGCACTTGAAAAAGTGAACGGCAAAGTGGAAGACCTGACGTGGGAAATCTATAAAGATACGCTGATTGAACAGTGCGAACAGGGTGTGGATTACTTTACCATCCATGCCGGAATCCGTCGCCACAACGTTCATCTCGCCGACAAACGCCTGTGTGGTATCGTAAGCCGCGGAGGTAGTATCATGAGCAAGTGGTGTCTTGTCCACGACCGCGAATCTTTCCTCTACGAACATTTCGACGACATCTGCGACATCCTTGCCCAATACGACGTGGCAATCTCTTTGGGAGACGGATTGCGCCCCGGCTGTATTGCCGATGCCAACGACGAAGCCCAATTCGCCGAACTCGACACAATGGGTGAACTCGTAGTACGTGCATGGGAAAAGAATGTGCAAGCCTTCATCGAAGGTCCGGGACACGTGCCCTTGCACAAGATACAAGAAAACATGCAGCGCCAGATAGAACACTGTCATAACGCACCGTTCTATACGCTCGGCCCGCTGGTGACAGACATAGCTCCGGGTTACGACCACATTACTTCTGCCATCGGTGCAGCCCAAATAGGATGGTTGGGAACAGCCATGCTCTGTTACGTTACTCCCAAAGAGCATTTGGGACTGCCGAACCGCGAAGACGTGCGTACGGGAGTCATCACCTATAAGATTGCTGCCCATGCTGCCGACCTCGCAAAAGGTCATCCGGGAGCGCAGATACGAGACAACGCCCTGAGCAAAGCACGCTATGAATTCCGCTGGCGCGACCAGTTCCACTTGAGCCTCGACCCCGACCGTGCATTGGAATACTTCAACGAAGGTCGACATACCGACGGAGAATACTGCACGATGTGCGGACCTAACTTCTGTGCAATGAAACTAAGTAGAGATCTCTCTAAAATTAATAATTAAACAATGAAGAATTAATAACGGAAAGATGCTAACCCAATCTACCGCTGTTAATTGTTACCTTCTAATTATTCATTAAATAAAATGTTCAGCGAAGAATTAGAAAAAATAAATTGGGAAGCCACCACCGAAGCCATCTACTCGAAAACAGAATCGGATGTGCTTCGAGCTTTGGGAAAAGAACATTGCGACGTAGACGACTTCATGGCACTGGTTTCACCGGCTGCCGAGAAATATCTGGAGCCTATGGCGCAACTCAGTCGCAAATACACCGAAGAACGGTTCGGCAAAACCATCTCGATGTTTATCCCTCTGTACATCACCAATTCATGTACGAACTCGTGTGTGTACTGCGGATTCCATATCAGCAACCCGATGGCACGCACCATCCTTACGCCGGAGGAAATAGAAAACGAATACCGCGCCATCAAAAAGCTCGGACCGTTCGAGAACCTGCTCATCGTTACCGGTGAGAATCCTGCCAAAGCGGGAGTTCCGTATCTCGCCAAAGCGCTCGACTTGGCTAAGTCGTATTTCTCGAATCTGAAAATCGAGGTCATGCCGCTCAAAACTGAAGAGTATGCCGAACTGATAAAACACGGCATGAATGGAGTTATCTGTTTCCAAGAAACCTATAACAAGGCGCGGTATAACGTATATCATCCGCGCGGCATGAAATCGAAATTCGAATGGCGCGTCAACGGATTCGACCGCATGGGACAGGCGGGTGTTCACTCCATCGGCATGGGTGTGCTGATAGGATTGGAAGACTGGCGAACAGATGTTACCATGATGGCTTATCACCTGCGTTACCTGCAAAAGCATTACTGGAAAACGAAGTACAGCGTAAACTTCCCGCGTATGCGTCCTGCCGAAAACGAAGGATTCCAACCCAATGTCATTATGAGCGACAAAGAGTTGGCACAGGTAACATTCGCCATGCGTATCTTTGACCATGATGTAGACATTTCGTACTCTACGCGCGAACCGGCTTACATACGCGACCACATGGCTTCGCTCGGCGTAACCACCATGAGCGCGGAGAGTAAGACCGAACCGGGAGGGTATTATACCTACCCGCAGGCACTCGAACAGTTCCACGTAAGCGACGAACGTACTGCCGTAGAGGTGGAACATGCCTTGAAATCGCTCGGACGCGAACCGGTATGGAAAGACTGGGATGCTTCGTTCGATTTCGTAAAGTAATATTTTAAAACATTCGTGATTCATGGAAAGATACAATCGCCAGCTTATCCTGCCCGAAATCGGTGAGGAAGGACAAGCGCGACTGAAACAGGCACGTGTTCTCATTGTAGGCGTGGGGGGCTTAGGCTCTCCCATTGCCCTTTACCTGACAGGGGCGGGAGTTGGAAACATCGGACTGGTAGACGACGATGTGGTAAGCGAAACCAATCTTCAGCGACAAGTGATTTACAGAGAAGACGAAGTGGGACTCTCAAAAGCATTACAGGCGCAAAAGCACTTGCAGGCCTTAAACAGCGAAGTCAACATTGAGGCTTATCCCGTGCGCCTTACTTATGAGAATGCCGAGTCCATCATCGCGCAATACGACATTGTGGTAGACGGATGTGACAACTTTGCCACCCGTTATCTGATAAACGACACGTGCGTCCGTTTAAACAAAGTGTACGTGTACGGTGCCATCCGTGCCTTCGACGGGCAAGTCTCGGTATTCAACTATCGGGGCGGAAAGACGTATCGTGACCTCTTCCCCGACGAAGCGGAAATGCTCTCCATGCCTCATCCGCCCAAAGGGGTCATGGGCTTTACCCCGGGACTGATAGGGTCTGCCGAAGCCAACGAAGTAGTAAAGATTATCTGCGGCTACGGTGAAGTATTGAGTGGAAAACTGTGGCACATCGACCTGAAGACACTGGAAACATATACCTTTTCACTGTAAGCCAATCGCTCTCCGTTTTTACCTCCATCCACATAAACGATAGGGTAAGAACGGAGAGTTTTTTTGCCTCATTTTATCCCCCCGAAAACGCTACCCGAAAGACCAGCAAGTCTTACCCATAGAACCGGGTAACTCATCCGCATGAAACAAGCAACACTACCCATAGCGTTTTTACGGGTAATTACCGTTACATTTTTACCTCCCAACCGAGTCGGAATAAAACAGACTCTTAACGTAACCTATATAAAAACACGCTATTTATTTTGCAGTTTTAAAGGGAGGTTCGTAACTTTGCCGCTATTATTTATTTATAGAAATGAAGTTAATATTAATTACAACTCCCCAATATTTTGTGGAGGAAGACCAAATAATAACTAACCTCTTCGATGAAGGACTTGATATGCTCCATCTGCGAAAACCCGATACGGCATCTGCTTACGCCGAACGACTGCTGACGCTCATCCCCGAAAAATATCGTAAACGCATTGTGGTTCACGACCATTTTTACTTGAAAAACGAATACAAACTGAAAGGAATCCACCTGAGCCACCGCAACCCGATAATCCCCGACAACTATACGGGACACATCAGTGCGTCATGCCACACGCTGGAAGAAGTGGAAGCCGACAAAAAAAATTGCGATTACGTATTTCTAAGTCCGATATTCGACAGCATCTCCAAACAAGGATATCACTCCGCCTTTACAGCCGAGACCATCCGCGAGGCCGCCCGAAAAGGGATTATCGACAAGAAGGTGATAGCGCTGGGCGGAGTAGACGAAGACAACATCCTGCGTGTAAAAGATTTTGGATTCGGAGGTGCTGCCATCATGGGAGCAATATGGAATAAATTCGACCCTGCCACCGACACCAATTATCAGGGACTTATTGACACTTTCCGACGAATCAGGAATCTTGCTGACTAATGTAAGAAAGGCTTTCCTGTAACTATTTATTAAACACTTATTAAAACAATGACATGTGAAATAGATAGGCATATTTCACATGTCATTGTTTATTTTATTCTTCACCGCACCAGAGCAAACATCATCCACCCCACCGCCAACAGAAGAATTGATAACCTTTTATATCCTAACATACTGTTCTTGCTATTTTATAAGACACATGTACCACTTAATTCTGTCAGACTCTCGAACGCTTGAATGCCTTGATGGTTGATGTCAAGCATTTTCACTTCGTCCAGCAGACTGAGTGATTTATCTACGTTACCTAATCCGTAGTATCCCAATGACATCATGTATTTACAGTGGATGATATTGCGCACTTTCAAGTCGTCTTCCCAAATCAGAAGGTCGGGCAACGAAACGGCAAAATAATCTAACTTCACTTTATCGAACAAATGTTTTTCTCCGTATGTAGTCAGCTTGTAGAAACGTCCGTTTGCCTCGTCTTTTCTTCCTAACTTCAGTAACGCCAGTCCCTGATAGAAGATTTTATCCGGTTTGGCATCGTTATAATACAGGGCGGCGGCGGGTTCGGTTGGTCCTAATACTGCTTTTTCCCAACACGTTCTGGCTTGAGCATTATCTCCCATTGCGGCATAGGCGCATCCCAAGAAATAATAAAAATCATTTTCCTGTGCCCCGTAGAGTTTGCCTTCACCCAAATGGTGCGGATAGACCAAACATTCTTCCAACAGCTTAACGGCTTCGGCGTTCTTGCCCTCCTTCAGGCATTTCTTAGCCAGCTCCACACGGGCAAACTGGTATTGCGCCGGGACTTTTCCTTCGCCGCCTTCCCACGGATGGAATAGATGGGCATCCAGCATACTCTTGGCTGCTTCATATTGTCCGGTTTGATTCAGCAAGGTAATTTCTTCCAACACCAAATCATCGCGCTGTGCCACTTGTTCGGGATAATGTTGCAAGAACTTCAAACGCTCGGCGTGAGAGCGATGTACACGTTTGTACAACTGGTCCAGCTCCATCAGCACACGGGCATCTGTTTCATCCAAACGGAACGCCCGCTCCATACATTCAATCGCCTTCTCGGTACAGTTCTGCTTATTGAAATAAGCCAACGCAAGATTCCGCCAAACGGTAGGAAATGCATCATCCAACGCAGCAGAAGTTTCCCATGCCTCGGTAGCCAAATCATACTGACGTTTATCGTAATACAAGTTACCCAAATAGTAAGGAGCCTTCGCGTCTTTCGGATTCTTTTCCATCGCACACTGTAAGGCAAGAATCGCCTCCAGCCGGTTGGGGAAACAGTAATCGGGACACTCAGCAGCAGCTTTCGCAAAGGTCTCATCCGCTCCGTCCAACCGTCCTTGCACCAAACACCAGCCTAAATAATAATACGTCATCGGCGTTACGGCATTTTCAGAAATCGCCACTCTCCATAAGGATGCTGCTTCCGTCCAACAGCCTGCCCCGCAATAATCCAATGCAATCTCGTCGTAATTATGTGCCGAGCCTCTCATCAGTTCTTTCAGTGCCGACAAATCATCGCTTGAGCCCGTCAGCAGATACTTTTCGTACAAGCATCCGAAATTAAAGCGGTCGATATCCAACGACTCGTCTATCAGTTTTAAAGCCTCATCGGTTCTTCCCATACGGCGAAGGATGGTTGTTTTCAGCGCCCTTGCCTTATGGTGATGCCAGTTGCGAATCAGTGAACGGTCGATTTCATCCAATGCGTCTTCCAAGCGGTCTTGCATAATCGATATCTGTGCGCAGGCAAAATAACCGGCATCCTGCCATGCGGCATTCCAACAGGCTTTATAGAAACGTGCGTATGCCTCGTCCATTCTTCCCTGATATTTCAAAGCCAATCCCAGATTATAGATAGGTTCGCCATCGTAAGGATTGGGGTTGCGTTTCTGAAGCGTTCTTACAGCCGTGGTCAGATATTGCTCAGCACGACGGAAACGCCCCTTACGGATATACCACAACCCCAGTGCGTTGTTATTACGCACGTCGATCGGGTCTCGGCGCAAGGCTTCTTCGTAATAATCTACCGGATTATAGGTGGCGTGGCGATATTGTTCCAAATGTAAGCCCGTCAGATAAAGCTGTTCGGTAGTTTTTATTTCTTCAGGCAACAGGGCTGCTTCGGCTGCATCCGGAATGGGTTTAACTTCATCGGGTTCGGCGTGCCAATACAGCAGTTCTTTCCCTTTCGAGGTAATGTCTAAACGCAGGTCGCCAAACCGTTCGTCACCTGTCTCTACCGTTTCATCCAGTAATGCTTCGGGAGTAATGACGACATCTTTCTGATAATAAACCTGCCCCTCTTTACCGCTCAGCGTTACGCATACAGCCTGTTTGGAAGTGGCGAAAATCTTGAAACGAACCTTCCCCTCTCCCTCCGGGTCGATGTTCATCAGCAAATCTTTAGTGGCATTCTTCACTATGCCCAATTCACGGTAAGGCAAGAAATACTGTACGAAACTCTTTTCTTCGTAAGGCTGTAACCAAGTAAAGTCGGGCTGGTTTTCGGTATATACCCCTGCCATCAGTTCAATGTACGGACCGTCTTCGTCGGTCAGGTTACGGTCCCATGCGCGACCGAAGTCTCCGTTTCCCCATGTCCACTGTTTCTTTCCCGGAGATATGTGATGATTTGCCACATGCAACATACCTGCATGAGTATCATTTTCGTATCCTCCTTCAAAATCAAATCGGGAGTTTACCGCCATATACGAGGTAGGCACTTTGATGTTTTTATAGTTGGATATGTCTACTCCGGCAGAGTAATCCATTTTGTAATAAGTACCCGTAGCTATGGGGAAACTGGAAACGGCACGTTTTCCGTGGTCGAATACGGCGTTTATATCGGGCGGAAATACGCTCTGGTAATAATCGTTTACCGCCACTGCCGGATTAGCCCACCAAAGGAAAGTCTGCGGCACTTCGGTACGGTTATAAAGAACCCCCTTTATCTCCAGAAAGGCACATCCCGGACGGAGTGTAAAACCTGCCGCCCCTTTCTGGTGAAACATCCGTTCTATTTCGTTCACCCATACGGTAACACTTCCGTCGGCATTTTCTTCTATTTTCGAATCTACCGGCATATAAGTGCTCGGACGATGGTGTTGCGGCCAGTTAAATTCGATTCCACCCGAAATCCACGGTCCGGCAAGTCCTACCAAAGCGGGCTTGATTACGTGATTGTAATAAATGAAATGACGCTGCTTTATCTTATCATACGCCATCTGCACGCGCCCGCCCAGCTCCGGAAGAATCATTACTTTTATATATTCATTTTCTATAAAGATCGCATTGTAGGCTTTATCCGTTTTCTCGTTCGATATTGATTCAATAACCGGATAAGGATATACCACGCCGCTGCTTCCCTGATATACACGTTTCTCTAAGAATATCGGATTTTTTTCGGGCTTGCCCACTTCGTACGTGGGAATGACAACCCTTTCTTTCCATGCTTTTACCATAATTTATCTGAAGTTTTAAAGTTATTCTGCTATTTGTTTCGTTTTAATTCTTTTGGTTTCCGACCAATATTTCCTCCAAGTTCTCTAAAGACTTTCCTTTGGTTTCGGGCAACGTGCGGATGAAATACACGAAGCCTGCCACACAGATGGCGGAGTAAATCCAGAACGTTCCGTAACTGCCCAGCGCGTGGTTCAGCAGAGGGAAAGTATAGGTAAGCGTAAAACTACCCAGCCACAGGGCGAACGTAGCGGTGGCCATCGCCACGGCACGCACGCGGTTAGGGAAGATTTCGGCAAGCAGTACCCACGTAATCGGACCTAACGACATGGCGTAACAGGCTATGGCAAGCACGACCAGCACCACCATGAAGAAACCGCTCACCTGAAAGAAATAACATGTACCGAGAATCAGGTAGATGCCGCCCAAACCACCGGCTCCCAAGAGCATCAATGAGCGGCGTCCCAAGCGGTCGACTGTATATATTGCCACAACCGTAAAGACAACGTTGGCTATTCCCGTCACTACGATGTTAAACAAGACGTCTCCCAACGAATAGCCCGCCGACTGGAATATCTCTTGTGCATAATTGAATATCACATTCGTTCCGCACCACTGCTGGAATACTGCCACGATCACGCCCAATGTCAATACGCGGCGGAAGGGACGGCTGAACAACAGTTTAAATCCTCCTTTCTCTTGCTTGTCGCCCGCTGTCTGCGTCATCCGCGAGAGTTCTTCGTCGGCATACGTCCCGCCACCGATATGGTTCAACACTTCGCGGGCGATATTCACCTTCCCGTTCATTGCCAGCCAGCGCGGACTTTCGGGGATAAAACAAGCCAATATCAAGAAGGCAGCAGCAGGAAAAGCAGCTCCCCAAAACATCCATCGCCAACCCATCTGCCCGTTCCACGACATGCAGATATCCGCCGGAGTAAACGTATCGGGGATGGGGTCGGCTATCTGCCAGTTGGCTATCTGCGCTCCCAAGATTCCCAAAACAATGGTCAACTGATTAAGCGACACCAAACGCCCGCGCACGGATGCCGGCGCTACTTCGGCAATATACATCGGCGACAAGCCCGAAGCAATGCCAATGCCGATACCGCCCAAGAAGCGTGCCACCAAAAACCAGTTAAATTCCGAAAAAGCTCCGGTAGCGTATGCCGAAGACAAGAAGATAAACGCCGAAACCAGCAAAAGCGGTTTCCGTCCGTAGCGGTCTGCCATCATGCCGGCAACCATTGCCCCTATCAGGCATCCCAGCAAGGCAACACTCATGGCAAGCCCCTGCATTACGGGCTTATCGGCTATCCCGAAATAGAGTTCGTAAAAGGGTTTGGCACCTCCGATAACCACCCAGTCGTATCCGAACAGGAGTCCGCCCATAGCAGACACCAGACAGATAAAATAAACAAATCGTTTGTTGTACATTCCCATGATATCAGATTATTAATTATTGTTTTTCAGGTAGGGCAAAGGTACGCAGCAAAGGGCTGGCAAAAAATGGAATCTTTCGTCGAGAACATGGACAATCTTATTATTTATCGCTATATTTGCCGGCAGAACCTTACCCTTCCCATTACATCTATATATTATGGTACGACTGAAAAACGGTTTCAACGGAGAGCGGGCAATCGTTTTGCCCCAACTCATTATCCGGATGATGGAAAAAGATCCGCTGGTTTCCATGCTCCACATTACGGACATCGGCTATTATCCCAAAGCCCTTCACCACTTTCGGGAAAGGAAACAGCCCATCGATCAGTATGTTTTCATTTACTGCATCAACGGGTCGGGATGGTTCCGCATCAACGAACGCGAGTACGCCGTCTCTTCCAACCAGTATTTCATACTCCCCGCCGGAGTTCCGCACGCCTACGGAGCAAGCCCCGATACGCCGTGGACGATTTACTGGATTCATTTTAAGGGAACGCTTGCCCCCTATTACGCACAGAAGGCGGTACATCCGGTAGACATACGTCCGGAGATTCATTCGCGCATCAGTAACCGCATCAACCTGTTCGAGGAGATATTCAACACGCTGGCGTCGGGCTACAGCAACGAGAACCTGCACTATGTGTCTTCTTTGTTTCATTACTATTTAGGCTCGTTGAAATACGTTCAGCAGTACCGTAACGCGGGCGAACACCAGACTGACGATGAGAACCTTTCGGAAATAGCCATCCACTACATGAAAGAGAATCTGGAGAAACACCTTACGCTCGAAGAGCTTGCAGAGCATATCGGCTATTCGCCCTCACACTTCTCAATGCTTTTCAAGAAAAAAACAGGACACAGCCCGCTGTCGTATTTCAACCTGCTGAAGATACAGGAAGCATGTTTCATGCTCGATACTACCGGCATGAAGATAAACCAAATCTGCTACAAAGTAGGCATCGAAGACATGTATTATTTTTCAAGATTATTTCATAAAATAATGGGAATCTCACCGCGAGAATACCGGAAACTTAAAAAAGGATAGCGCATATAATCACCTGAAAATCAATAGCCATTTATATCGAAAAACGCTATGGGTAGCGTTACTCATCTTATGCGGTAGCGTTGACCGGTTCTACCCATAGGACCAAGGCACCTTCCGAATAGAATTTTCAAAGCCTTCGTGTCATGCCGGGCAACGTTTGAGCTTGTTCTAATTTTTCAATAAGGCATTTTTTTTATTTTTTATGAAAATCTTTTGTCCGACTTAAAGAAATGGCGTAAATTTGCATTTCATAATAAATATTTAGGCAATATATCTATTTAAAAACAATGAGCGGAACAACACCTTTTAAGGTATTCTCGGGTACAAATTCGAGATACCTCGCAGAAAAAATCTGCAACAGCTTGGGCTGTGAACTTGGTAATATGAACATTACCCACTTCGCCGACGGCGAATTTTCTGTTTCTTACGAAGAGTCTATTCGTGGACAGTACGTGTTCTTGGTTCAATCTACTTTCCCTAACTCTGATAACTTGATGGAACTGCTCCTGATGATTGATGCCGCTAAACGTGCATCCGCCAAGAGTATTATTGCCGTTATCCCTTATTTCGGATGGGCGCGTCAAGACCGCAAAGACAAGCCCCGTGTTTCCATCGGAGCAAAATTGGTGGCAGACTTACTGAGAGTGGCAGGCATCGACCGACTAATTACTATGGACCTTCACGCTGACCAGATTCAGGGTTTCTTCGACATCCCGGTAGACCATCTGTATGCTTCTACCATCTTCCTTCCTTACATTCAGTCGCTTAAATTGCCCGACTTGGCGATTGCTACTCCCGACGTGGGAGGCTCGAAACGTGCGAGCAGCTATGCCAAGTTCTTGGATGTACCTTTGGTATTGTGTCATAAAACACGCGAAAAAGCCAACGTGGTAGCTTCCATGCAAATCATCGGTGACGTGAAAGACAAAAACGTTATCCTGATTGACGACATGGTAGATACTGCCGGAACCATTACCAAAGCTGCCGACATTATGAAGGAAGCCGGTGCACGCTCGGTACGTGCCATCGCTTCTCACTGTGTGATGTCGGGCCCGGCTTCGGAGCGCGTACAAAACTCACAGCTGGAAGAACTGGTGTTTACAGACAGTATTCCTTATTCTAAACGTTGCGCCAAAGTCAGACAACTGTCTATCGCCGACATGTTTGCCGAAACGATACGCCGCGTAATGACTAACGAGTCTATCAGTTCGCAATACTTGATTTAAGTTATATTTTCCGGGCACGGGATTCATGGAACGCCGGACGATGAGGGTTCTCATCGCCGGAACGACTGACATGAAGCCCGTGCCCGATTTTCATCCATCCCCCTCTCATGAAAATCCTTTGGCTCGACTTAAACAGTTCTTACGCCCATTCTTCACTGGCTCTCCCCGCCCTCCACGCACAGGTAATGAACGATACGTCATGGGAGTGGACCGTGATTTCTGCTACCATCAATGAAAATCCCGGCATGATAGCCGGAGACATCTGCCGACACCGCCCCGACATCGTTGCTGCTACCTGCTGGCTTTTCAGTCATGAGGCGCTCATCCACATCCTTGCAAGGGTGCACGCCATGCTGCCCGACTGTGTCATCGCGTTGGGTGGTCCTGAATTTTTAGGAGACAATGAAGATTTCCTGCGCCGGAATCCCTTTATATCGTGCGTGTTTCGCGGTGAAGGAGAAGAGGCTTTTCCGCAATGGCTTTCGGCATGGAACCGCCCGGAGGAATGGAGCGATATTGCCGGACTGTGTTACATGGACGCACAAGGGGCGTATAACGACAACGGGCTGGCGCGCGTGCTTGCCTTCAACCGCCTGACGGCTCCCGAAGAAAGTCCGCTGTTTAATTGGGGCAAACCTTTCGTGCAGTTAGAAACTACACGCGGATGTTTCAACACGTGTGCTTTCTGTGTAAGCGGAGGCGAGAAACCGGTGCGTACACTTCCGCTGGATGTTATCCGCCAACGCATCGAAACCATCCGCCGGCACGGGATACGGGATATCCGCGTACTCGACCGCACGTTTAATTACAACTCCCGCCGTGCCTCGTCGCTGCTCCGGCTCTTCCGCGAGTTTCCCGGACTGCGTTTCCATTTGGAAATTCATCCTGCCTTACTTTCCGATGAAATAAAAGTGGAACTCGCCCAAATGCCTCACGGGTTACTGCACTTGGAGGCAGGAATCCAAAGCCTGCGGAAAGAGGTCTTGGAAACCAGTATGCGGCGTGGCGAGCTGTCTGCCGCCCTCGAAGGGCTGCGCTACCTCTGCTCGCTCGCGAACATGGAAACCCATGCCGACCTGATAGCCGGACTGCCGCTCTATCGGTTAGAAGAAATATTCGAAGATGCACGTACCCTTGCCGGATACGGTACGGGAGAAATACAGCTCGAATCATTGAAGTTGCTGCCCGGCACGGAAATGCGTCGGCGTGCCGCAGAGTTGGGCATACGCTTCTCTCCTCTCCCTCCCTACGAAGTTTTACAGACAAGAGAGATAAGTCCCGACGAACTTCAAACCGCGCGGCTGCTTTCACGGCTGCTCGACGGATTCTACAACGCCAAAGCATGGCAGGGCATTACGCGCAGACTGATGATTCGGTACGCAGATTTTCTGCACCGCTTCCTCGACTACCTGACAGAGCAACGTGTAGCCGACCAGCCGCTGAGCCTCGAACGCCGGGGAATCTTGCTCTACGACTTTTGTAAGATGTACTATCCCGACCATCTCACAGCCGTCTCCCTCGCATGGATAGAGGCAGGCATGTCGCTGAAGAAACAACCTGCCGAGCGCGTACGTACCAAGCATGTTGTCCCTCCTGCCCGCTGGGACATTCTTTATGGTACGTATCACGAACAACTCCGGCTCTGCAAACTGACAGACGAGCGTGATAATCTGTGTTACTGGTATGGTTTTGAAACCGAAAGCCAATCGCCACGACCTGTATTCAAGGCACAATCTGCATCGGAACAATCGGAAGTGTAATTCCAAATCCCCACAAAAAAGCCAATGCCGTCCGTTTCCCAAGTTGAAACGGACGGCATTGGCTTTCTCTGTTCAGACGGTTAAACGCCTGCTTAATATACCAAATTCACATTATCAATCCAAATCTTATTGCCCGGAGAACCTACAAAAGCACCGCCGAGGCTTGAGGTAAACTGAAGTATCAGATGGGTAGGCTGTTCATCGACATCGGCCCATCCGGTTTCCTGTATCAACACACTCTCACCCTTCTTGTTGCGTGCATAATAATGTCCTACACCCAACTTCATCAAATCAGGAACGTAACGGCTGTCGTGAGTAATGTCGCCGTACATGATTTCGTAAGTTGCCCCGTTCTGCCAACCTTGCGTCTTGTTATATTTCACGGCAATCGTTCCCACACGTTTGGCTATGATGTTTCCGTCGGCATCCTCTGTGCGCTTCTGAAGCAGGCAAGTCATGATAGCACAATCCTGTCCGGGAACTGTTTCTTTCCGGCTGAACCCCGTCTGGCGAATACGGTCGGGCTGTCCGGACATTTCCACCTTATAATCGTAACGCACAGCTTTCGGACGTCCGGTAAAGGGTACTCCCATATTCAGAGCCTTTTCGCCGTCTTTTGTTCCGGTGATAGGTTCTTTCATGTCGCCCAAATACAGCGAGCCCGAAGCAAGTACGGTAATGTTTACTAATCCCAAAACCTTTACTTTCTCGATATGAGTTTCCAAACGGGCACAATAACCGTCGCCACGCTTTTCGGGGTAGACACTGGTATTCGTCTTAACAATCCCCATTACCTTCGCCATCACATTAGAATTTGCCCACGGAGAACCTCCCAAATTAACGTATGCTACATTTCCATCTATTTCCTGTGTAGGCCCTACTTCGTAAAGCAATTTAGTATTTCCACCAATGATACCCGACTCATGGATACGGCGTGTTATCCACTGATCCATGTCGCCGTATTTCACAGGAACGACTTTCTCCTGTGCTGTCAGCGAAGCGAAAGAAAGTAATGCCAAAGATAAGCTAATCAAATATTTCATGTTTATAAGTTTGTTCTTATGTTTCGGCTGCAAAGGTATAAAAAAAAGCGATAGTTTTCACACCATCGCTTTTAATCCGAAATATAGAATAATAATTCTTACTTTCTTTCCAGCCTACAATCTTAATATACGCGTGAAAGCAACCATGCTTCTTGGAAGTCATCGCGGTTCGGATATTTTGCTTTGAAAGCATCACGTGCGCGAACGGCTTCAGAGCGGGTATCGAATGATTCCACAGCTACACGGTACATGTTCCGTTCGGCATTGTAAACCACCTTAGCATTGTATCCTTCGTTGTCCAACCAAGTTTTCAGCCCATCCGCATTCGCTTTTACACCAAAGCTACCGCAGATAACACTGTAAGCTTTCAGTCCATCACCCGATACCAATTCTACTTTTTCCTCTCGCACAGGAGCTGTAGTTTCTACCGGAGTAGTTACAGGAGCAGGCTCTACTACGGGTGCGGGTTCTGCCGGAGCTGTCGTTTCGGCTGCGTTGGCTGCTTCCGCCAATTCTTGTTGTTTAGCCTTTTCATAAGCTCTTTTGTAGGCGCTTTCGTTTGATTTGCAGGAAGAGAATGCCAACGCCACGCATAATCCCATTCCTAATACAACAACCTTCTTCATTGTTCTTTTTGTTATTTTGGTTATATACAGTCGTTAAATGATGCTACAAAAGTAGCAATATAAACCGTGCCTGCCTATTAAAATCTGTTAATAATATGTTTTATCAAACGTCTGGATGCATTTTCTTTAAAAAAAAGAACAATGTATCAGGATATTTATTAGATTTGTAAGGTAATAACTAAAAACACATACGTATGAAAGCATTAAGTATTGTAGCTGCATTCTTAGGCGGTGTTACCTTAGGAGCAGCAGCCGGTATCTTGTTCGCCCCCGAAAAAGGTGCGGATACTCGCAGAAAAATAGCTGAAGTTCTTCGCAAGAAAGGCATCAGACTAACGCGCGACGAAATGGATGATTTGGTTGACCAAATCGCGGCAGAAGTGAAAGACGCCGAATAGTTTTAGAAAAAAATGGCTGGCAGGCTTTTACGGAAATGTAAAGGTCTGCCTTTTTTATTAACTAACCAAAACTTTTTATGTTTGCCAACGACAAGAGCATAGACAATCTTGAAGCGCTGTTTAAAGAAGCACGCAAGTATATCAACTTACAAGGTGAGTATTTAAAGCTCAATCTGGTAGAGAAACTTACCATTCTGCTGTCTACACTCATCGTGATTCTGCTGATAATCATTCTCTGCATGATGGCTTTGTTTTACTTCTCATTCATGCTGGTTTACGCCATAGCCCCGCTGGTGGGCAGCCTCATCGGAGGATATGCAGTCATCGGAGGAATCTTATTGCTGCTTGCCCTGATTATTTATCACATGCGCAGAGAACTTATTTTTCAGCCGATGGTGAATTTCCTCGCGCGGCTGTTTCTTGACGAGTCTAACAACAAAGAAAAAGAAGATATAAAATGAATCAGCAACTCCCTACGCCTCACAAGGTATATACCATAGAATCTATCACCAACCTGCGGAAAGCAAAACAGGAAGAACTGCGCCGCTCACGCCAGCGAATGCAGTCGATTACCGAAAACCTTTTTGCTCCACAACAGAGCAAGAACAAAATGGAAAATCTTTTACAGCACGTCAATGCGGGCATAGCGGCTTACGATGGTATCCGCACCGGCATGATGGTGCTGAACCGCATACGTGCTTTTTTCGGGAAGAAGAAAAAAAGAAGCTGATTATAAAGCTATTAAAACCTTTCCGGTCGATGAAAGCGCAAGAAAAATCCCTTGCCGATACGCCACTGAAAACGCTACCCGTAGCGTTACTCACTCCATGCGGTAGTGTTTAGCATTTCTACCCGTAGGATTCGTCGGTGCTATGGGTAGCGTTTTTCAGGCTTCCGGCAAGACCGGGCAACGCTTTAAACAAGAAGAATACATATATCGAAAAATTTATACAAATGAGACACAAGTTACTGGTTTTGGCGGCACTGGGCTTCAGCGCAATCGCCAACGCACAAGAAAATCCGTTGTGGCTACGCTATTGTGCCATCTCGCCCGACGGGACACAGATTGCTTTTACATATAAAGGAGATATTTACACCGTCCCTTCCGTTGGAGGAAAGGCTACCCAGCTCACCACAAATGCTGCCCACGATACGCACCCCGTATGGAGTCCTGACGGAACGCAGATTGCTTTTTCTTCGGCACGCGAGGGGAGCATGGATGTTTACATCATGAGTAAAGAAGGAGGAGCACCACGCAGGCTGACATCGCATTCGGGAGGGGAATTTCCTATCGCTTTCCTCGGCAACGACCGGCTGCTTTTTGCCGCTGCCGTCATGCCCGATGCGCAAGATATGACTTTCCCCAGCAGTCAGTTTCCGCAAGTGTACGAGGTAAGTACGATGGGAGGACGTCCTGCCCTGTTTTCATCAATTCCGATGGAGGACATCAGCGCCAGAAGCGACGGGGCTTTGCTGTATCATGACAAGAAGGGTTACGAGGATACGTGGCGCAAACATCATACGTCGTCCATCACCCGCGACATCTGGCTGAGCCTGCCCGGAAACGGCGGACGTTCTTATCAGAAACTCACAACATTCAAGGGTGAAGACCGCACGCCGGTATGGACTGCCGATGGGAAGGCGTTTTATTACCTGAGTGAAAACAAAGGTTCGTTTAACGTCTTCAAACGTAATATCGATGGTACGGAAGAAACCCAGATTACACACCATGAGAAACACCCCGTACGTTTCCTCACTGCTGCCGCTGACGGCACACTGTGTTACGGATATAATGGAGAAATCTATACCATAAAAGAAGGAAGCGAGCCGAAGAAGGTGCAGATAAGCATCGTAACCGATAAAAACGATAAAGACTTGATACGCCAGATCCGTACGTCGGGGGCTACGGAGATAGCTGTGTCGCCCGACGCGAAAGAAGTGGCATTCGTGCTCCGTGGAGATGTATTCGTAACCTCGGTTGAGTATAAAACGACCAAACAGATTACCAATACGCCGGAACAGGAACGAACCATCGACTTTGCTCCAGACGGACGCAGCATCGTATATGCCTCGGAGCGCGACGGATTGTGGCAGATTTACCAGACATCGTTGGTTAATAAAGAAGAGAAACTCTTTACGTATGCCACCGACTTGAAAGAAGAACGGCTGACGAATACCAACGTGGCGTCTTTCCAACCTAAATACAGTCCTGACGGCAAGAAAGTGGCTTACTTGGAAAACCGCACTACCTTGCGCATAATCGATTTGAAAGACAAATCGGTACGCACAGCAATGGACGGTAAGTTTGAATACTCTTACAGCGACGGCGACCAATGGTTTGAATGGAGTCCCGACAGCCGCTGGCTGCTTTCGGGTTACATCGGAACGGGCGGATGGAATAACAAAGATGTAGCTTTGGTAAACGCTTCGGGCAATGGTGAAATTCATAACCTGACCGAAAGCGGATATACCGACACCAACGCCAAATGGGTACTCGACGGCAAGGCTATGATTTGGGAAAGTGACCGCGCCGGCTATCGCAGCCACGGCAGTTGGGGAGCAGAGAGTGATATTTACATCATGTTTTTCGACCTTGATGCTTACGAACGTTTCCGCATGAGCAAAGAAGAGTTGGCATTGCTGGAAGAAAAAGAGAAAAAAGATAAGGAAGCAGAGGAAGACAAGGAGGACAAAGGAAAGAAAAAAGACGATAAGAAGGATAAGGAAAAGGATAAGGAGGTAGAACCGCTGACGTTCGACCTTGAGAATTGCCGCGACCGGATTATGCGCCTCACGGTAAATTCATCCCGGCTGGGCGATGCCATCCTTACGCCGAAAGGAGATAAACTTTATTATCAAGCGGCTTTCGAGGGAGGATATGACCTTTGGTCGCACGACTTGAAAGAAAACAAAACCGAAATCGTTCTTAAAAATGTAGGTTACGGTTCGCTCATAGCCGACAAAGAGGGCAAAAACGTTTTCTTATGCAGTCAGGGAAATCTCAAGAAAATCGACATCGAGAAAGAGGAAACCAAACCCATCGAATTTGAAGCCGTATTCAATTATCGTCCGTATGGCGAACGCGAATACATGTTCGACCATGTATGGCAGCAGGTTATGGACAAGTTCTACGTGCCCGACCTTCACGGTGCCGACTGGAAAGGTTATCGCGAAAGTTACTCGCGCTTTTTGCCTTACATCAATAACAATTACGACTTTCAGGAACTGTTGAGTGAGATGCTGGGCGAACTGAACGGCTCACACACAGGAGCGCGCTACTACGCCCCCGGAGCAACGCTGCCCACGGCATGTTTAGGCTTATTCTATGATAACACTTATACGGGCGACGGACTGAAGATTAAGGAAATCATAGCCAAAGGTCCGTTTGCCGTCAAGAAAACCGACGTTACGGAGGGATGTATCATCGAAAAAATAGACGGACAGCCGATTAAAAAAGATACCGATTATTACCCGTTCTTGGAGGGCAAGGCAGGCAAACAGGTACATCTGGCTATCTATAACCCATCGAACGGAAAACGGTTCGACGTAACCGTAAAGGCTATCAGCATGGGCGAACAGTGGGACTTGCTTTACAAACGTTGGGTTAAGCGCAACGAGCAGTTGGTAGAAAAATTATCGAACGGACGTATAGCATACGTACATGTGGAAGGCATGGACAGCCCAAGCTTCCGCACGGTTTACAGCGAGCTGTTGAGCGACAAAAACCGGAACAAAGAAGCGGTTATCGTTGATACACGCCATAACGGAGGCGGATGGTTACACGACGACCTCGTTACCCTGCTGAGCGGTAAAGAATATCAGCAGTTTGTTCCACGCGGACAATACATCGGCAGTGACCCGTTCAACAAATGGCTCAAGCCTTCGTGCGTAATGGTATGTGAAGACAATTACAGTAACGCGCATGGTTTCCCGTGGGTATATAAAGAACTGAAGATAGGCAAACTGATAGGTGCGCCCGTACCGGGAACGATGACTGCCGTGTGGTGGGAAAGCCTCATCGACCCCAGCATCGTATTCGGTATTCCTATCGTAGGATGCAGAGACATGCGCGGAAACTACATGGAAAATCATGAACTTCAGCCCGACATTGAGGTGTATAATGCTCCCGAAAAGTCGCTGAAAGGCGAAGACCAGCAACTGGAAGCTGCCGTGAAAGAAATGCTGAAAGAAGCCGACATGAACAAAAAAGCAAACTGAAAACAACAATAGAAATCATTTTATTTTGTACCTTTGCATTCTATCTTAACAACTATTTTATTATATGGAAAATAAATACATCACAGTGGCATATAAGCTGTATGCTATTACAGACGGACAAAAAGAACTTTTGGAGGAAGCTCCGGCAGCACATCCTTTCCAGTTCATCTCCGGCATCGGTTACACGCTCGACAGATTTGAAAAAGAAATCGTGGCACTGGCTAAGGGCGATGATTTCAATTTCACCATCCCTTGTGCCGAAGCCTACGGAGAACGAAACGAAGATAATGTACGCCAAGTTCCGAAATCGATGTTCTGCGGTCCCGACGGCAAGTTTGACAGCGATAATATCTTTGAAGGAAACATCATCATGCTGAACGATGCGGAAGGCAATCGCTTTTATGCCAACGTGGGAGAAATAGGCGACGATAAAGTTGTACTTGACCTGAATCACCCACATGCAGGAAAAGACTTGATTTTCGAAGGAAAGGTTATCGAAATGCGCGATGCCACAAACCAAGAAGTTACCGAAATCCTGAACATGATGAGCGGCGAAGGCTGTGGAGGAGGATGCGAAGGCTGCGGAGGCGGATGCGGCGAACATCACGAAGAAGATGGATGCTGCGGAGGCGGATGCGGGCATTGTCATTAATAGATTTCTTTATTACAAACACGGATTGTACGATCTATGAGCGTACAGTCCGTGTCTCATTTTAACCTTATAACAAACCTATTTCTGTGATTCTACTTGCAGACAGTGGAGCAACAAAAACCGATTGGTGTATTGCTAATACTTCATCGGGGTATACCATCATACAGACCGAAGGAATCAATCCGTTCCATCAGCCTGAAAGCCATATACGGGCTATCATCGAAAACCAACTGTTGCCATCACTGCCTTGTTCTACACGCGATATTCAAGCTATTTTTTTCTACGGAGCCGGTTGTATTCCTTCACAAAAAGGCAGTATCAACAACGCTTTACAAAACAACTTTCCTCAGGCTACTTTCAGCGTAGAAAGTGACTTGTTGGGAGCTGCACGCGCTTTATGCAAACACCGCGAAGGAATTGCCTGTATTTTAGGAACGGGTTCCAATTCATGCCTGTACGACGGAGAGCGTATCGTTCGAAACATTTCCCCGCTGGGATATATTTTAGGCGATGAAGGCAGTGGGGCTTACTTAGGAAAACGCTTTTTAAGCGATTGCCTGAAAGGATTATTACCTGACCGAGTTAGCAACGAGATGTTGGACGAGCTTCAGCTTACCGCTGCCGATATACTCGAAAAAGTGTATCGCCAACCGCAAGCCAACCGTTTTCTTGCCGGCATCGTACCTTGCATTCATAAACATAAAGCAATACCTGAAATACATTCTTTCCTGACCGATTGTTTTTCGGATTTCATCCGTCGCAACGTATTGCCCTACCATGCCTCACTTCCTGTCTCTTTCACAGGCTCGGTAGCGTGGTTTTTCCAAGAAGAAATAAAAGAAACACTGGCTTCGCTGAACCTTACAACCGGCATATTTGTTAAAAATCCCATTAAGGAACTGGTAGATTATCATCTTAGAATCTGCCGATAAAGACAGACAATAATCGTTTCACTTATTTAATACCAATGTATTATGAAGAATTTTAGAATCGAAGCAGCCATTCTGGCTATCGGATTGCTGCTGTTGGGCGTATTTATTGAGAAAGGATTCAGTACATTTGCTGAACGAGACCGCAGTGTAAGCGTAAAAGGACTTGCTGAAATGGAAGTTCCGGCTAATAAGGTTACTTGGCCGCTGGTTTACAAAAGTTTAGGAAACGACCTCGGTGCACTGTACGACGAAATCAAACGTTCTAATCAGACTATTATCCAATTCCTGAAAGAAAAAGGATTGGATGAAAAAGAAATCAGCGTCAATGCTCCTGAAATCATCGACTTGAAGGCAGAACGTTACGGAAATACCCAAGCCGAAAACTACCGCTATAACGTAACAACTGTCATTACGGTAACGTCAGAGAAGGTCGATTTGGTTCGGGGACTGATTAGCGAACAGGGAGAATTGCTAAAACGGGGCATCGCCATTACGTCGGGCGAATATCGGTATAACGTACAATACGAATATACGGACTTGAACAAAATCAAACCGCAAATGATTGAAGAGGCTACCAAGAATGCCCGCGAAGCTGCCGAAAAATTTGCAAAAGATTCTGACAGCGAATTGGGTAAAATCCGCCATGCCAATCAGGGACAGTTCAGCATCAATGACCGCGATGCGAATACGCCTTATATCAAAAAGGTGCGTGTAGTGACTACTGTTGACTATTCTTTGAACAATTAAAGCTACATATTGAGTTTACAACACCCAGCGGGCTGACATTCTGTTATCCAATGATGACGGTTTGTCAGCCCGCTGTCAGTTTATACAGTTAACAATGTATGCAAACCTTTAAAAACAAATTCTTCTGGTTTAAAAAGGTTTTCAGAAGTTTAAAGTAACCGGCAGAGTTGTCAACCGCTCATCAAAGCGGCATATCGTTTGCACTATGTAAGGCGAATCGCGAAACCGAAAGGCGGAGGGGTTCAAAGAGATAACAAACGAAATGTATAACTAAAATATAGGAGATTACAACTATGATGCCTGTTAGAAAGTACAACAATCAGAATTGGTTACCGAGTATCTTTAATGATTTCTTTGATAACGATTGGATGGTAAGAACCAATGCCACAGCTCCTGCAATCAATGTAAGCGAAAGCGATAAAGATTACAAAGTTGAAGTTGCAGCTCCGGGTATGACCAAAGAAGATTTCAACATCCACTTGAGTGAAGATAACGAATTGGTCATCACAATGGAAAAGAAGAACGAAACGAAAGAAGAGGACAAAGAAAACAAGAAATACTTGCGCCGCGAGTTTTCTTACTCTAAGTTCCAGCAAGCGTTGGTTCTTCCGGACGATGTGGAAAAAGATAAAATCAGTGCCAACGTAAGCGATGGCGTTTTAACAATCGACCTTCCGAAACGTACACCTGAGGAAAAGGCTAAAGTCAATCGTCAGATTGAAATCAAATAAAGGTAACGCATAAAAACTTAGAAGCCTGCCGTGCAGCCGGTCGTCAGACGGACTCACACGGCAGGCTTTTTTTGTAAACACACTCGATGCGGTTTCCGTCGGGGTCGAGTATCACGCTTTCAAAATATCCGTCGCCCGACGTGCGCGGCTCGCCCACCACCCGATAACCATCGTTGCGCAACTGCTCTGTTATGCGCAACACATCTTCCTCGCCTGTAAAAGAAAACGCAAGATGTGTCAGCCCCCGCCGGTTTTCTTCGGGGATTTCGTCTGTCACGTCGGGGCGGCTCATCAGTTCCAGCGCTACCCCGCCTTCAAACGTTATGAAGTAAGATTCAAATCTCTTACGCGGGTTTACGTATTTTTCGTTACTCCGCCCGCCAAAATAACGGACGTAAAATGTCCGGAGCTCCTCTAACCGAAATGTCCAGAGGGCAATGTGATGCACTTTCATACCTCTTTTTTTATCAAAATCGGAGGTAAAGATAATATTTTCCATCGTTTTACGATGCTCTTCCGAGGCTTGAACGTAAAAAATTAATATAAAATCTGTATTTTTGCGCCCGTTAACACACATCTTTCAACAAATGAATATGAATACTAAAGTAAAAGGCTTTTTCTACGGGATTATAACCTCGGTTACTTTCGGTTTGATACCGCTGTTTACCTTACCGCTGATGCAGAAGGGAATGCAATCAGACTCTATTCTGTTTTATCGTTTCGTGGCTGCCACACTGGCGCTGGGCACGATGATGCTCATTAAAAAAGAATCGTTCCGAATCGGCGTACGCGACTTGCCGATACTTATCATACTTTCACTTTTCTATACCGGCTCGTCGCTGTTCTTGCTTTACGGCTACGAGGTTATGGGTGCCGGCGTAGCTACCACGCTGCATTTTACGTATCCGGTTTTCGTTACGCTGCTGATGCTGTTTTTGTTTCAGGAAAAAACGTCATGGGTAACGTGGACGGCTGTGGCGTTTGCCGTCGGCGGAGTGGCTAAATTGTCGTTGCAAGGCACTCAACTGCGAATCGAGCCGATACATGTCATCATCGTGCTGCTTTCCGCCGTAGGCTATGCCAGCTACATCGTAGCGGTCAATAAGTCACACATCCGGGAAATGCACAGCCGGAAGTTGGCTTTCTATGTATTTGTCTTCACGGCACTGATGTTTGGCATTAAGACGGGGGCTTCACAGAATCTGCAACCCATCCCCGACGCATGGGCGGTAGTCAACATCCTGCTGCTTGCCGTGGCTCCTACCGTGATATCGAACATTACGCTGCTGCTTGCCGTGCGTTACATTGGCGGTACCACGACCTCCGTTCTGGGTGCGCTCGAACCGGTCACTGCGGTATGTATCGGCGCATTAATATTCGGCGAGGAATTTACATGGAGCGAAGCGATAGGTATTGCACTTATCTTGATAGCTGTCACCATTGTAATCCTGAACCGAAACATCCAGAATAACCTTTCGCTCCTCATCAAACGCATCAGACCGCGTCACGCCTGAGATGCGAAAAAGAGGGGCTTAAAACCTATCGGAACACCCCATCAAACAGATGCACAGCCCAAAGGATGCGCTGTGCATCCTTCAAATCTATAAACATCTTATTTTTAACACCTTACGGCTTAGCCGAAAAGCTGAAAAATTCTACCCATAGAACCGACCTACACTATGGGTAGAACCGGTCAACGCTACCGCATGGGATGAGTAACACTACTCATAGCGTTTTTCAGGGTATAAAAACGGGAAACAGGTCAAAACTGACAGTCTTACCGACATTTCTGTCAACCAGAATACGCCAGTTTGTCAGTTTTCGGTTATGGCACAGTTTTAGCTAATAACTTAGCGTCCGCAACAGGACAAGAACAACGATAAACAGAATAAAAATATAGCATTATGAACATTAAACCATTAGCAGACAGAGTTCTGATTCTTCCTGCTCCGGCAGAAGAGAAAACAGTGGGTGGCATTATCATCCCCGACACAGCAAAAGAAAAACCCTTGCAAGGCGAAGTAGTTGCAGTAGGTCACGGCACAAAAGACGAAGAAATGGTCTTGAAAGTGGGTGATACCGTATTATACGGCAAATACTCAGGTACGGAAATCGAATACGAGGGTGTAAAATATTTGATGATGCGCCAAAGCGACGTTCTCGCCGTATTGGGATAAACGCACAGAGGAGTGTAATTACTCGGAAACTTAAAAAACTAACCAATTAAAAAACTGAAAGAATCATGGCAAAAGATATTTTATTCAATATTGACGCACGCGATCAATTGAAAAAAGGCGTTGACGAACTGGCTAACGCCGTAAAAGTAACGCTGGGTCCGAAAGGCCGTAACGTAATCATTGAAAAGAAATTCGGCGCTCCGCACATCACAAAAGACGGTGTAACGGTGGCTAAAGAAATCGAACTGGCTGATGCGTTCCAAAATACGGGTGCGCAGCTGGTGAAGTCGGTTGCCTCAAAAACCGGAGACGATGCAGGCGATGGTACAACAACTGCTACCGTACTGGCTCAGTCTATCGTAGGCGTAGGCTTGAAAAACGTTACCGCAGGTGCAAACCCGATGGATTTGAAACGTGGTATCGACAAGGCTGTTGCTAAAGTGGTTGAATCAATCAAGGCTCAGGCTGAAACCGTAGGCGACAATTACGACAAGATTGAACAGGTAGCCACTGTATCAGCAAATAACGACCCGGTTATCGGTAAACTGATTGCCGACGCTATGCGTAAGGTTTCAAAAGACGGTGTCATCACCATCGAAGAGGCTAAGGGTACGGATACTACCATCGGCGTGGTAGAAGGTATGCAGTTCGACCGCGGTTACTTGTCGGCTTACTTCGTTACCGACGCTGAAAAGATGGAATGTGTGATGGAACATCCGTACATCTTGATTTACGACAAGAAAATCAGCAACCTGAAAGATTTCTTGCCTATCCTCGAACCGGCTGTACAGAGCGGACGTCCGCTGTTGGTTATCGCCGAAGATGTAGACAGCGAAGCACTGACTACACTGGTTGTTAACCGCTTGCGCGGACAGTTGAAGATTTGTGCCGTTAAAGCTCCGGGATTCGGCGACCGTCGTAAAGCCATGTTGGAAGACATCGCTATCCTGACAGGCGGTGTGGTTATCAGCGAAGAAAAAGGCTTGAAACTGGAACAGGCTACACTCGAAATGTTGGGTACTTGCGACAAGGTTACCATTACGAAAGAAAACACTACAATCGTAAACGGTGGCGGCGACAAAGAAAACATTCAAGAACGTATCAACCAAATCAAGGCTGAAATCAAGAATACTACTTCTGACTACGACAAAGAAAAATTGCAGGAACGTCTTGCCAAATTATCGGGTGGCGTAGCAGTGCTTTACGTAGGTGCAGCAAGCGAAGTGGAAATGAAGGAAAAGAAAGACCGTGTAGACGACGCTTTGTGTGCAACACGTGCAGCCATCGAAGAAGGTATCGTTCCGGGTGGTGGCGTAGCTTACATCCGTGCCATCGAATCACTGGAAGGTTTGAAGGGCGACAACGCTGACGAAACGACCGGTATCGAAATCATCAAACGTGCCATTGAAGAGCCGTTGCGCCAGATTGTGGCTAACGCCGGAAAAGAAGGTGCGGTGGTAGTTCAGAAAGTACGTGAAGGAAAAGGTGACTTCGGTTACAATGCACGTACAGACGTTTACGAAAACTTGCACGCAGCAGGTGTGGTAGATCCGGCTAAGGTAACACGTGTGGCTTTGGAAAATGCGGCTTCTATCGCAGGCATGTTCCTTACTACCGAATGTGTTATCGTAGAAAAGAAAGAAGAAAAACCCGAAATGCCGGCTCCGGGAATGGGCGGCATGGGTGGAATGATGTAATTCTTTCCCGATAAAGATACTGTCAAGGCACAGATTCCGTGGAATAAAAACGGTTTAGCATAACGCTAAACCGTAAGTTCCGCAGAGTCTGTGCCTATTTTATTTGTATCCTCTCCGGCTTCACCGGCATCATCTGCCTCATCCAACTTATTCTGAATGCGGGGCGAGAATTTTTTCTTCGACGTAATGCCCAGCTTTTTCAGCATCTCAGCCTGACGAATCACATTGCCACGGCCGGTAGAGAGTTGCCCCAGCGCGTTTTCGTATGCCGCAGAAGCATTTTTCAACGTATCGCCTACTTTTTCAAAGGTTTCGGTAAAGCCCACTAATTTTTCGTAGAGAGCCGTACCGCGTTTCACGATGTCTTGAATGTTCTTCACTTGATACTCACGTTTCCACAAGTCGAGTGCCAAACGCAGGGCAGCAATCAGGTTGGTAGGACTCATCAGTACCACCTTCTTCTGATAAGCATAATTCCACAGATTCGGCTCGGTTTGCAGGGCAAGCACATAGGCCGGCTCATTAGGGATGAACATCATCACAAAGTCTAACGATGCCAAGTTATATTTCGAGTAATCCTTCCGGCTCAGTTCGTCAACATGCGTTCTTATCGAATTGAGATGGGCTTTAAGATACTGCTCTTGCTCTGTTTTGTCGGTACTTGCCACGTAATTGGCATACGCCGTAAGCGACACTTTCGAGTCGATAATCACTTGCCGGTTATCAGGATACACCACCAGCACGTCGGGTTGCATCCGTTTTCCCTCCTCGTTTCGGGTCACCTCCCCATGCTCGTCGGTTAAAAATTCCTGACGGAAATACTCTTCCCCTTCCCTCAAGCCGGAATTCTGGAGAATGGATTCCAATATCATTTCCCCCCAGTTACCTTGCGTTTTGGCTTCTCCCTTCAGCGCGCGGGTAAGGTTATTGGCATCGTCGCTGATCTGCTTGTTCAGCAACACCAGTTCTTTGATACGGTCTTCCAGCGAGAAACGTTGTTTCGACTCCTTGTCGTAGACCTCTGCCACCTGATGTTTAAACTCATTCAGGTTTTCACCAAATGGTTTCAGCAGGTTCATCAGACTTTCCGAACTCAACTTATTAAAACTTTCTGTTTTCTGTTGGAAAATCTTATTGGCAATGTTTTCAAACTCCATGCTGAATTGCTTATGAAGTTCCTCCATCTCGCGCTTTTGGTTTTCCAACTTTTCTTCTAACCCACGCTTCTCCACCTGTACGGCAGAAAGAGTCTGCCGGGCTTCCATCAGCAACCGACTGGTTTCTTCCGCCTGCTTTCGGAACAAGGCTGTTTCTTGTTTTTGCTGTTCCACCGCAACCGAAGCCTGACGCTGTTCGGCTTTCACCATTTCGTCGGCATGGGCTTCCTGCATTTGCAGTCGGGTATGTAACACGCCTATTTTACGCGATACCATCAGGTAACCCAACCCAAAACCTACGGCTATCCCAATAACTAAGTAAATAAACTCCATTGTTTTATGTATTTATATGGTTTCGTTTCCGCTTTTTCTTTCACAGTCCGGCAGACCGTCGCATCTCAAAAGCCTGCCCGGTAAAAAAAAGCGGAATATGCAAGTAAACTCACATATTCCGCTTCACGCTCTTTTTATGTGTAAAAAACTATCAATCTTCTTTTACTTCCCATCCCAATGCGCTTGCTCCCAACACGGCAGCATCGGCATCTTTCAACTGAGAAAGCAACAGTTTAGTTTTACCTGCGTAGATTTTCAAGATATTTTCATCGATTGCTTTCTTAATCGGCTTCATGATATAGTCGCCTGATTTAGCCAAACCACCAAACAGAATGATTGCTTCGGGGCTTGAGAATGCAATGAAGTTAGCTAAAGCTTCACCCAAAATACGGCCTGTATATTCAAAAATATCCAAAGCCAGCTTATCGCCTTTCACAGCTGCATCGTAAACATCTTTCGAAGCGATTTCTTCCGACGGAATGTTTCTCAACAAACTCGGTTCGGTACTTTGTACCAAGAACTCGCGTGCCGTACGTGCCACACCGGTAGCCGAACAGTATGTTTCCAAACATCCTTTACGTCCACAACCACACGGACGTCCGTTACGGTCGATAATAACGTGTCCTAACTCACCGGCAAAACCGTCATGACCGTACACTAACTGACCGTTGATAACGATACCGCTACCTACACCAGTACCTAAGGTAATCATTATAAAATCTTTCAAACCACGTGCTGCTCCGTAAGTCATTTCTCCGATGGCAGCCGCATTCGCATCGTTTGTCAGAGCAGTAGGGATGCCCAACTTTTCTTCAAACATAGCAGCCAAAGGAATCACTCCTTTCCACGGCAGATTGGGAGCAAATTCGATAGTTCCGTTATAGAAATTACCGTTCGGAGCTCCAACGCCCATACCTTTAATCTTTTCCGTACCGCCAACAGCCTGTATCAACGGAATCAACTTCTTGCAAACTGCATCTACATATTCGTCAATATCCTCATGCTGCTGCGTCTTGATAGAATCAGAAGACAGCACATTACCACGTGAATCCACGATACCAAAAACAGTATTCGTACCGCCGATATCCATACCTACCACATACGGTTTTTCCATGTTTATAGTCATGATGTTTATATTTTAGGGTTAATTATACAGACAAAAGTAAGGATTCGACACATATAGAGCAAATTTTTTTCCGTTTATTTACGCAACTGTGTAACTTTTTCTATATTCGCAGCGTCTAACAAGACGGAAACCAAAGATTATAATAGAATGATACACTTAAAAGATATAAACAAAACGTATCACAACGGGGCACCGCTCCACGTACTGAAAGGCATCAATCTGGATATTGAGAAAGGGGAATTTGTTTCCATCATGGGAGCTTCCGGTTCGGGTAAATCTACATTGCTGAATATTCTGGGAATATTAGATAACTACGATTCGGGAGAATATTATTTGAATGATACGCTTATCCGAAATCTGAGCGAAACGCGGGCGGCGGAATACCGAAACCGGATGATTGGATTCATCTTTCAATCGTTTAATCTGATTTCATTCAAAAACGCAATGGAAAATGTTGCCCTGCCGCTCTACTATCAGGGCATCAACCGCAAAAAGCGTAATCAGTTAGCTTTAGAATATCTGGAGAAACTGGGACTGAAGGAATGGGCACACCACATGCCTAACGAACTTTCGGGCGGACAAAAACAACGTGTTGCCATTGCCCGTGCCCTGATATCGAAACCGCAAATCATCCTTGCAGATGAACCTACCGGTGCTTTAGACAGTAAAACTTCGGTAGAGGTAATGAATATATTAAAAGAACTGCACGACAAGGAAGGACTGACTATCGTGGTGGTTACTCACGAAAGCGGTGTGGCGAATCAAACAAACAAAATAATCCATATCAAAGACGGAATCATCGAACGTATCGAAAATAACATCGACCATAATGCTTCGCCTTTCGGTAAGAATGGATATATGAAATAACACTAAAAAGAAAAGCACACGATTATGGTTGACCTGATACAAGAAATCTACGGAACTATCATGCGCAACAAGCTGCGCACGGCGCTCACCGGCTTTTCCGTGGCGTGGGGTATCTTCATGCTTATCGTTCTGCTGGGAGCAGGCAACGGATTGATTCATGCTTTCGAAGGACAGTCGGAAGGCATGATGATGAACTCCATGAAAATCTTTCCCGGATTTACATCGAAGCCTTATAAGGGATTTAAGGAGGGACGAAGCATCTCTTTGGATGAAAGCGACCGACTTTTAACCGAGCGGGCTTTCCCAAACCACGTCATTGCCACGGGAGCTACTGTAAGCAAAAGCGATGCTTATCTTGCGTACGGAAAAGAAACGGTAAGCATAGGCATAGACGGGGTATTTCCAAACTACCCGGAACTGGAAGCCGTAAAGGTGAAGGAAGGACGGTTTATCAATCAGCGCGACATGCAGGAACGCAGAAAGGTTATCGTGCTTCACGAAAAAACGGCAAAGATTCTTTTCCCTTCTACCCAACCGCTGGGCAAATATCTTAACTCTAACGGTGTAGCTTATCAGGTAGTAGGTATTTACACTGACCAAAACAGTTTCTCACCTACCGCACTGATTCCTTTTACCACCTTGCAAGTGGTATATAATAAAGGTGACAGCATCGACAACCTGATATTCTCTACCAAAGGACTGACGGATGAAGCTACCAACGAGGCTTTCGAGCGGGATTACCGAAAAACAATCGGAGGAAATAAACACTTCGCTCCCGACGACGACGGTGCTATCTGGATTTGGAACCGCTTTACGCAATATCTTCAACAGCAATCAGCCGCCAGCGTATTGCATATTGCCATTTGGGTTATCGGTATCTTTACTTTACTGAGCGGAATCGTGGGAGTAAGCAATATCATGCTGATTACCGTGCGAGAGCGTACCCATGAGTTTGGCATACGCAAGGCGCTCGGTGCCAAGCCGATGTCTATTCTTTGGCTGATCATCTCTGAAAGCGTTACGATTACCACTTTCTTCGGATACATAGGGATGGTGGCTGGAATAGCAGTTACCGAATACATGAACCAAGTGGCAGGAAAGCAAACAATGGATGCCGGACCTTTTTCTGTCACCGTATTCGAGAATCCTACCGTAGACATGGGTATCGCCATCCAAGCTACTTTAACTTTAATTATAGCCGGAACGCTTGCCGGATTGTTTCCTGCCCGCAAGGCTGTCCGCATCCGCCCGATAGAAGCACTTAGAGCCGATTGATTATGAGACGATTTGATTTAGACACATGGGAGGAAATCTTAATCACCATTACCCGAAACAAGACCCGCAGTCTGCTCACCGCCTTTGGTATCTTCTGGGGTATTTTCATGCTGGTAGCGTTAATGGGTGGAGCGCAGGGTATGCAAGACAAGCTGCAACAAGGGTTCGTAGGATTTGCCACCAACTCCGGTTTCATGGGAACGAACAGAACCGGACGAGCTTACAAGGGATTCCAGCAAGGACGTGCATGGGATTTGGAAAACAAAGATGTAGAGCGGGTTCGCCGCAGCGTAAGCGAAGTGGATGTCATCACTCCGTCGCTGGCACGGTGGGGAATCGAAGCTATTTACAATGAGCATAAGATATCGGGTACGCTGAAAGGGCTTTACCCCGAATACGGAGAGATAGAAGAACCGTCTATCACTTACGGACGTTATCTGAACGAGATGGACGTGCGCGACCGGCGCAAGGTGTGCATCATCGGGAAGCGTATTTATGAAACATTGTTCCCCGAAGGAGGAGACCCTTGCGGTAAATTCGTTGAAATCAATGGCATTTATTATCAGGTTATCGGCGTAAGTATGAGTACGGGAAACATCTCGGTACAGGGACGTTCGGAGACTTCCATCATCATTCCTTTTACCACCATGCAGCAGAATTATAATTTCGGACAAAAGGTTCAGTTGCTTTGTTACACGGCGAAAAAGGGATATGCCATCAGCGAGGTAGAAAAGAAAGTGGCTCAGGTAGTTAAACAAGCTCACTTTATTCACCCCGACGATGAGCAGGCCATGATTATTCTGAATGCCGAGGCTATGTTCAGCATGATGGACAATCTGTTTACGGGCATCCGCATACTGAGTTGGATTGTCGGACTGGGTACGCTGCTTGCCGGGGCTATCGGTGTGAGCAATATCATGATGGTGACGGTTAAAGAGCGTACCACGGAAATTGGTATCCGCCGTGCGATTGGTGCCCGACCGAATGATATTTTGCAACAGATTCTTTCTGAAAGCATGGTACTGACCAGTATGGCGGGAATGGCAGGAATCTCATTCGCTGTCTTTTTATTAGATATTGTAGAAAAAGCGGTTTCCGAACCAAACGCCATCGTTCATTTCCAAATCAGTTTTTGGGAGGCTATCGGTGCATGTGTGTTATTGATGGTGTTGGGGTTACTTGCCGGACTTGCCCCTGCTTATCGTGCCATGTCTGTAAAGCCGATAGAAGCGATACGGGATGAATAGCTCTTTCATCACTTAATTATAACTCTACCACTCATTTTATCTGAATTTAAAACGAATAGCAAGATATGAAAAAGTACATTAAAATCGCTGTATTGGTGCTTATCGCACTAATTTTCATCGGGACTTTTGTTTTCCTTTATCAGAAGTCGCAACCGAAAGAAACTGTATATAACATCCTCACTCCGGAGGTTACCGACCTGATACAGACTACCGTGGCTACCGGAAAGATTGAACCGCGCGACGAGGTGGAAATCAAACCGCAGATTTCGGGCATCATTGCCGAAGTCTATAAGGAAGCAGGGCAAACGGTTAAAAAGGGAGAAGTCATTGCAAAAGTAAAAGTTATCCCCGAACTGGGTACGCTGAATGCTGCCGAAAGCCGTGTGCGCTTGGCGGAGATGAACGGACGGCAGGCTGAAACGAATTTGGAGCGCATGGAAAAACTTTACAACAGCAAATTGGTGAGCAGCGAGGAATACGAACAGACGTTGCTTGCAGCTCAGCAGGCTCGCGAAGAAACCCAAGCAGCGAAAGATAATTTGGAAATCGTAAAAGAGGGGATTACAAAAAACAGTGAATCGTTCAGCAGTACATTAATCCGCTCTACCATCGACGGACTGATACTCGATGTGCCTATCAAAGTGGGTAATTCGGTTATCATGAGTAATACGTTTAACGACGGAACTACCATCGCAACCGTGGCCGACATGAGCGATTTGATTTTCCGTGGAAACGTAGATGAGACTGAGGTGGGACGCATCCGCGAGGGGATTCCGGTAAAAATCACTTTGGGAGCTTTACAGAACATGAAGTTCGATGCCAGTCTGGAGTATATTTCGCCAAAGAGTGTGGAAAACAACGGTGCCAACCAGTTTGAAATCAAAGCAGCAATCAACGTGCCTGACAGCGTTACGATTCGTTCGGGATACAGCGCCAACGCAGAAATGGTATTACAGCGCGCCGACCATGTGTTTGCCATCCCCGAAAGTGCGCTTGAATTCAGCGGAGATTCTACATTTGTTTATGTGCTGACCGACAGCGTACCGGTACAGAAATTCGAGCGCCGCCCGGTTACAACGGGTATCAGCGACGGCATCAAGATTGAAATCAAACAAGGACTGAAGACCGGCGAATCGGTTCGCGGGTTGAAAAAAGAATTATAATCCATGAAAACAGTATCGAAATACATCGTAACGCTTGCCGTCGTTACCGGAGTTTCTCCCGTTTTCG
Organism: Bacteroides caecicola; assembly: GCF_023337095.1. Classification (NCBI taxonomy): domain Bacteria; kingdom Pseudomonadati; phylum Bacteroidota; class Bacteroidia; order Bacteroidales; family Bacteroidaceae; genus Bacteroides; species Bacteroides caecicola. The sequence goes on along the minus strand of NZ_JAMBLM010000004.1, from coordinate 216,893 downwards.
CACAACAGGCATGGGATTTAAAGCAATGTATCGACTATGCCATCGAGCATAATCTGACGGTAAAACAGCAGGAGGCAACGCGCGACCAGAATGAAATAGAACTGAATACGGCGAAATGGAGCCGCCTGCCTAACCTGAACGGTAGTGCATCGCATTCTTTTAACTTCGGACGAAGCCTTCAGGCGAACAATACGTACCAGAGCATCAATACGCAGAGTACAGGTTTGAGTCTGAGTACCAGTATCCCGCTATTCACCGGGTTGCAAATTCCGAACAGCATTGCGCTTGCCAAACTGAATCTGAAAGCAGCCATCGAAGACCTTAACAAGGCTAAAGAAGATATCAGCATACAGGTCGCTTCTGCTTACTTGCAAGTGTTGTTCAACGAGGAACTCAGCAAAGTAGCCCACGAACAAGTAAAGCTGAGCCAAAGCCTGCTTGAACAGCAGGAGGCGTATTTCAAAGTGGGGAAAGCATCTGAATCGGAATGGCGTGAGGCACAGTCGCGCGTGGCGCAAGATCAGTTGTCTGCTGTACAGGCTGACAATAACTACCGGCTTGCACTGTTGGATTTGAGCCAGCTTTTGGAACTTCCTTCGCCCGATAACTTCAGCATTGTTTCGCCTGAATTAGAAGGCGACAACTTTATCGGGACGCTCACCTCTCCTACCGACATTTACAATCAAGCCTTGCTGATAAAGCCTTCTATCAAGGCAGCCCAATACCGGCTGGAAGGTGCAGCCCGTAATATCCGCATTGCCCAGAGTGCTTATTATCCTCAGCTCAGTTTCGGAGGCGGATTAAGTACCAACTACTATAAGGTGTCGGGCAGAGACAATGCCGGCTTCGGCTCGCAATTACAAGATAACTTCAGCCAATACTTCGGACTGTCGTTAAGCGTGCCTATTTTTAACCGACTCAGTACGCGAAATCGGGTACGCTCGGCGCGTGTACAACAAACCGCACTGAACTGGCAGTTGGAGGAAAGCAAGAAAACGCTGTATAAAGAGATTCAGCAGGCGTATTATAACGCCGTAGGTGCCGAAAGCCAGTATCGGAGCAGTCTGGCCGCCGATACAGCCGCTCAAGCCTCGTTTAAGTTGACGAAAGAAAAATACGTAAACGGCAAGGCAAACGCCACGGAGTATAACGAAGCACGGACCAACTGGATGAAAGCCGTATCAGACCGCATTCAGGCGAAATACGACTACCTGTTCCGTACGAAGATTCTCGATTTCTATAAGGGCATTCCGCTTACTTTGGAATAATCTTCCTGAAAGTAAACGGTCAGGCGCAAATCTTATCGGTTGGTATCGTTTCATTTAACCGATAGGATTTGCGCCTGACTGTTTTCTGGTTTATCAGATTTCTCCCCGCCTGATGGCTTCCATCACGTTGGCAGGCGCACGCTGCGCCAGAAATTCTTTCTTCATATAATCCATGTAAGGAGCGGCGTGGCGGAAAAACCGGTAGTATCCCGCACAAAGGTAATTCAGCCCGCTTTCTCCGGAAGCCGTTTGGGTAAAACGGTTTTTCGGACATTCGCCGTTGCAGGCAAACAGAAACTCACACTCGCGGCATTGGGTAGGAAGGCTGTCTTGCTTCATCCGCCCGAACTGTTGCTGCTTTTCGCCATACATCATTTCCACAAGGCTTTTTTCACGGATGTTTCCGAGTTTGAACTCCGGAAATACAAAGTGGTCGCACGAATAGACATCGCCGTTAAACTCCATCACGCCGGCGTGTCCGCACTGCTTTGCCAGCGTGCATACGCCGGGCTGTTCGCCCACCCAGTTTGCCAGCGTGGAATCGAACAACTGAATATAAAAGTTGCCCACGTCATTGCGCACCCATTCATCGAAAATGGTGCAAAGAAAGTTGCCCCATTGTTCGGGCGAAACGGAGAAATCCGCCAACTTCTCACCCTCATCGAGCGGCGTGGCAAGATAACGCCCGTCGGCACGACGCTTTATCCGCTCTACGATGGGGGTAAACTGGATATAATGGCAGTCGATTTCCTTGAAAAAGTGATAAAAATCCAGCGGATAGTCGCCATTAAAATCGTTTACCACCGCCAGTGCGTTCCACTCCACCCCGTGTTTGTTCAGCAGGCGGATGCCCTGCATCACCTTGACAAACGAAGGTTTCCCCTGCCGGTTCCTCCGGTACTCATCGTGAAACTCCTGCGGTCCGTCGACAGACACCCCCACCAGCCAGTTGTTGGCGCGGAAAAACTCACACCACTCGTCAGTAAGCAGCGTTCCGTTCGTCTGGATGCAGTTTTCAATGTTTCTGCCGCCTGCATACCGTTTTTGCAGTTCCATCACCCGCTTGTAAAAGTTGAGCGGACGCATCAGGGTTTCTCCGCCATGCCAAGTAAAAAGAACGCTTGACATGGTTTGCGCCTGAATATACTCGCGAATGAATTTTTCTAACAACTCATCGCTCATCACGTGTTTGGAAATGTCTTTATACAAGTTCGATTTTTCCAAATAGTAGCAATAATCACATGCCAAATTACACACCGAACCGATGGGTTTGGTCATGATATACAGTGGTTTAGCAAAAGGGGCTATAATCATTTCGATCAGTTAAAAAATTATAGCCGTAAAGATACATAAAACTAACGGAAGAAACCTACAACTTAACGAATAAGATTGGTAAACGCTACCCATAAAAAAATCCCTCCCAAGCCGGACACTTGAAAGGGATAAAAAGTGCGTTAAAAATAATTGTCAATCAACGGCCGGTTCTGTTTCCGCAGTGCCTGCTCAAGACTTCGAGAAGCTGTCCGCAGTCATCACAACTCACCACGTAAGTCTGATTGTCGGTTTTAATCTCAACCATCTCGTTTCCATTCTTGACAAATGCCTTATAGTTTCCGCTGTCTCCGCTCCGGAACAGCCCGATATGACCGAAATAGCCGCTGATGCCCCACAAACGGATATCCCGCATCAGACTCTTTTTATATCTCACCTGCCGAATGTCGCTAAAGGGGAGCGTAATCTTCCCCACTTTCTTCTGTATAACGAGGCTGTTTTCCGTTAACCCGACATATTCTATTTGAGATACAAATCCGTGGAACATAGCTGCGATTATGATACACAGTGCTGTTACCGCCATCCAAAACTGCCATGACCCGACAGAAGATACCGGAATACGGAGAGCGATTACATAGATTGCATAAAGCAACACAACAGTTACAATGCAGGTTGACAATAACATTCCGCTTGAGAATGATGACTTAAACTTTTTCATAATCATCTGTTTTTCAGGGTTACACAATCACTTACCTTTTAAGGCTCATAGAGATATAGCGAAAAATGTATCGTATAGCGTCAACTAAACCTCCAAACAATCACCACGGTTACCTACAAAAGAAAATTAGCAAATTTTGTCGTAAATAGAAAGAGTTAACAGAACAAATTATCCGCATTAAAAAAAGAAGCCTGCCCTTGATATTGGTTTCATCAAAGGCAGGCCACTTGCTACTTTGGGTTATATCAAACTGATGTCAATCAGTTGATGGCAATTTCATCGAAGAACAAGAAAGATTTCTTACCAGCTCCCGAATGCCACTTCGGTAGTACCGGAGTATTTTTACCCACGATACGCACGTAGCGCGTGTTCGTTTTGTCAAAACTGATTTCTTCACGCTTCAACACGTTGTTTTTGCTGCCCTTCTCAAGAACAGGAATCGACTTAGAAGCAATCTTGCGGAAGTTTTTCCCGTCTTCGGAAGCATAAACTTCCAGTCCGGTCAACCCGAAGATGTAATCGCCCGGAACGAGGTACGTACCTATTGAAACCGAGGAGATGTCTTTCGGCTCTTGCAAATCGACTACCGCATCGAAGTTTTGTCCGTAGAAACCGATGTAACGTCCGGAACGATAGTTGTCGTCGCCTTCCAAACCATCGACCAGCAGAGTAGCTCCCTTATAAGTGAACGATGCGTCGGGTTCTGACTTCAGCGTAATCGGGCGCATGGTGGCCAAATTATATTTCAAGGTTACTTCTGCAACGTTACTTTCCCGTCCGTCACGGATAGCTATAGCTTTTATCGTAGTTGTTTTATCGACAGTAAACGGTTCGGTATATTGCTGCGAAGCCGCGGTAGGCTCCGAACCATCGAGCGTATAATAAACGGGAGCGTTATCGAACGTACTCAGTGTAACTTCGGCTGCACCGCCCTCTCCTTTCGGTGTTGCACTGATGGTAACCTCTTCGATGTCTTCTTTGTAATGGAAACCGTATAAGCTGTATAAATCCAACTGATGACGCAGACGTTTCAAGAATCCGTTCAGGTCTTTCTTTTCAGGATTGCTCCACTGCAATTCGCTCAGCGCGGCAATGCGCGGCATCATCTGCCATTCCATCTTCACGCTGTCTTTCGTCCACTCCGTCCAGATACATCCCTGCACACCGATGATGTTTTTCTTTTCTTCGGGTGTCAGTTTTTCCGATTCAGGCTCAAAATTGTATACGCGCTCCACGCTGCTGATACCGCGCAAGCGGTTATATCCCGGATTGCTGAAGTAAAGGTGACTGATGGGACACACGATGGTAGGATGTCCTAACTGAGCTGCCTTGACAGATGCCGGTACGCCCGTCCATGCCATCACGGTAGTAGTTTCAGGATTGGGGTTTCCTTCCAGTATCTCATCCCATGCCAACATCTTTTTGCCGCGCTTGGCGATTTCCTTCTCTACTTCGTTCATAAAATAAACCTGCAACTGGTTTTCTTTGCTGTGTTCTTTGGTGTCGCGCAAGCCAAGCTCTTTGATTTTCGCCTGACACTTGGGACATTTTTCCCATTCCGCTTTCGGACATTCGTCGCCACCTATATGTATATAAGGAGCATCGGGGAATATATCCATTATTTCATTAACCACATCTTTTGCAAATTGAAGCGTTTTTTCATTGCCTCCGCAAAGCACTTCTTTAAACACGCCAAACTTGGTAGCCGTTTCATACGGACCACCCGTACATCCCAATTCGGGATATGATGCCAAAGCAGCCAGCATGTGACCCGGCATGTCGATTTCGGGAATTACCGTAATGAAGCGTTCTGCCGCGTATGCCACGATTTCTTTCGCATCTTCCTGCGTATAGAATCCGCTTACCGGAACACCGTCGAACTTGCCTGAGCCCGGAGCCGTAATGGTTTCTTTACGGTAAGAACCTACCTCTGTCAGCTTAGGGTATTTCTTGATTTCGATACGCCATCCCTGATCTTCACTTAAATGCCAATGGAAGTAATTAATGTTATGTAAAGCCATAACATCTATCAGTTCTTTCAAGTATTCTTTCGGGAAAAAATGACGACAAACATCAATCATGAATCCACGATATCCGTAACGAGGAAAGTCTTTCACCGTTCCGGCAGGCAGCGCGCCGTCGGCTTTTCCTCCGGTAATGGGAAGTGCCTTATGTATGGTTTGAGCACCATAAAACACACCCGCTTCCGTAGAACCGTTCAAAGTAACGCGGTCGGCAGTAATATCCAGTACATAACCGTCTTTCTGAGCGATAGCCGGGTCAATACCTAACGCAATACAATTATTTCCGGCAGCTTCGGTAGTAGTTTTCACCTCCGCACCAGTCACATCTTTAATATATGTAGCCAGCAAGCGAGCGGTTCGTTCTAATTTTTCATTTCCTTCCGGATAACAAATTTTAGTTGAAGAGCGGATAACAAAAGGCGAAGCATCTGCAACTTCAGCAATTTCTTGAGGCTGCGGAATCACATTCAAATCGCCGGTCTGTACCTCTCTCGGCGAACATGCAGCCAGAGCCCCTGCCGCAAACAGACAGAATGCCCATGTCTTTACCTGAATCTTGGTCATAATGATAACTTTTTAAAATACTATTATGCAAAAATAATTATTTTCTTATAGTTTATTGGTTTAATTAATAATTTTTTGTATGTTTGTTGCATATTTGATTATTAAAAGACGAATGAGTGCCTGTTTTTTCTAAAAAAAGAGATATACATTATTACTAATATCCTGATAGCAGGAAATGTAAAGGGAAATTCATTTTAGTACCTAATACCAAATATTAAAAAAGTTTTATGAATCTGTGTGTGTTTAGTAAAGGCTTTTTCAAGCGGGTATCGCTTTGTGGAGCCGCAGTTTTATTGGCATGTCCACAACTGATGAATGCCGAAGAGGTAGCAGTTGGCAACGACGCAATGAAAGTTGTCCAACAAACCGTGGAGGTAAAAGGTGTGGTATATGATGCAACAGGAATGCCCGTTATCGGTGCGTCAGTAGTAGAAAAAGGAAATCCGACAAATGGAGTTATAACCGATCTTGACGGAAACTTCACGTTGAACATTCCTCAAAACGGCGTAATTGAAATTTCCTACATCGGATACGCCACCCAAGAAATCAAAGCTACGCCGGGAAAAATTCTCAACATCACATTAAAAGAAGATAACCAACTGCTGGACGAAGTAGTAGTAGTAGGTTACGGTGTACAGAAAAAAGTGAACCTGACGGGTTCGGTAGCTACCGTTGAAGGTGAGACACTGGAACAACGTCCGTTGGCAAACGCCACCCAAAGTTTGCAAGGTTTGGTTCCGGGTTTGTATGTTGACAACACCAATGCCGGACGTCCGGGTGCCACTTCTTCATTGCAGTTGCGTGGTCAAGGTAACCTATCGGGAACTGGTTCTCCGTATGTATTGGTCGACGGTGTGGAAATGGATTTGGCAGATGTAAACCCGAATGACATCGAAAACATCTCTGTACTGAAAGATGCTGCCGCTTCATCTATCTACGGTGCACGTGCGGCATACGGTGTGATTTTGGTTACAACCAAAAAAGGCAAAGAAGGTAAAGCCCGTGTAAGCTATCAGGCAACGTTAGGATGGAGTTCTCCGATGTCATTGCCGGAGATGGTTAATGCAGCTGATTTTGCCAGATATTTCGATGCAGGTCTCTACAACAATAATCAGACCACACAATACGGTGAAGAAAAAATCGCATTGTTAGAACAATACATGCGAGACCCAAGCAGCGTAGACCCGTGGATGAATCTAACTCCGGGACAAACATTGGTCAACACCTTTACCAACAGCCCTGACGGTATAGGAAACGTAAACTATTTCGATTTGCATTATAAAAATGCGGCATTTAAACAAAACCACAACGTCAGCGTCAGCGGCGGCGGTGAGAAAGCACAATATTATGTATCCGGCGGCATGTATAAAGAAGAGGGTTTATTACGTTATGCAGACATTGATTATAGACGTTTCAATTTTAATACAACCATCAATGCTCAGGTAACCGATTGGATGAAGCTAAAAGTGAACACCAAATACATGAACTCAAATAATGAAACACCGTTTGGTGACGGTGGGTTAAATGAGGGGTTCTATCATAACTTGGCACGTTTCCGTCCTACTACCAGCGTCATTGATCCAAACGGAAACTTCACTGAAGCCTCTATGATTCCCTATTTACAGAGTGGAACAAATACCGTTACAGAAAACAATAACTTGACAATGACCGGAGGCTTGGAATTTGAACCGATTAAGAACTGGCGTATTTTCGTAGATTATACTTACCGCTACAATACCCGTGATTATGAAGCCGTACAAATTGCTCCCTTGATACCCAGAGCCGACGGAGAAACATATGATGTGGGAACTCGCGGAGAATTAGGAGTAGTAGAAGGTGGAAAATATACCCGCTATGCCATGAATAACCAATATCAGTCGCTCAACATTTACACTAACTATAATTTCTCACTGGCTGACAAGCATAACTTTACTGTCATGATTGGTTATCAAGAGGAATATTATAAATACAGATATCTTTATAATCAAGTATTGGACTTGCAATATGCTTCCAATCCAAGTCTTGAAATGGCAGATGGTGACCTAACCGTACGTGACAACCGTTATGCGTGGGCTACTCGTGGCTATTTCGGACGTATCAATTACGATTTCAAAGATCGTTATCTCTTAGAATTCAATGCACGTTATGATGGTTCTTCCCGTTTCGCCAAAGGAAATCGTTGGGGATTCTTTCCTTCTGTTTCTTTAGGCTGGCGTATCAGTGAAGAAGCTTTTATGGAGAAAACACGCGATGTTTTATCTAACTTGAAACTACGTGTATCCTGGGGATTATTAGGTAACCAAACCGGAGCTGCTTATTATACATTCGCTTCCTCCATGGATCCGTCAGGTATTGGCAACTGGTATTTCAATGGTATACGTTCTGGATATTATCGTCCGGGCGATGTAATTGACTCCAACACAACATGGGAAAAAGTAGACCATAAAAACATTGGTATTGATTTTGGATTCTTTAACAATTCATTAACCGGTACGTTTGATATTTTCCAACGTGACACCCGCGATATGTTAGGTCCGTCAGCTCCTTTATCAGATATATTCGGTGCTGTAGCACCCGAAACCAACAATGCGGAAATGCGCAATCGCGGTTGGGAATTGACCTTGCAATGGAGAGGTAAAATCGGCAGTGATATTGATTACACTATCGGAGGTTCACTCTCTGACGCTACTGCCGAAATCACAGCATACGATGGCGGCTATACAGACCCCGCAGGAGATAACGAAAATAGCACAGGCTGGTATAAAGGTAAGAAAATGGGAGAAATTTGGGGATACCGGGCTTCTGGAATTATTCAAACCCAAGATGAAGCCGATGCTTATAATGCGGCATACGATTTAACCGACATTTCACCATTGGCATGGGAACCCGGCGATGTTAAATATATTGATTTAAATAATGATGGTTCTATTGACAAAGGTACTAATAGAGTTGGTGATATGGGAGATATGACTGTCATTGGTAATACAACTCCTCGTTATCAATATACCATTAACGGTTCTATCTCTTGGAAAGGACTCTCATTGAGTTTAATGTTTCAAGGCGTAGGAAAACGTGATTGGTGCCCGGATAAAGGAACTGCTTATTTTTGGGGTTCAGGAGCATTGGCACAAGTAAACGTATTTAAAGAACACATGGATTATTGGACAGAAGACAATCCAGGTGCTTACTACCCGAAGCCGTATATCGGTGCGGCCGGTGCACGTTTACAGAACCTGAGAGCCAAGACATCGGAAAGAAGTGACCGCTATATACAAAATGCTGCTTACTGCCGTTTGAAAAACTTAACCATCAGCTATGATTTACCTGAGAAATGGATTAGCAAAGTACATCTTACTAAAGCCCAAGTATTCTTCTCTGGCGAAAATTTGTTGACCTTCACCAAACTAAGCAACATCTTTGACCCTGAAGGTTTGTTTACATATAGTGGTTATGGCAGCTCTAATGATTATGCAGGTAAGAACTATCCGATGACGAGGGTATTCTCTTTCGGAGTTATTTTGAATATGTAATTTATAGGATATGATTATGAAAAAGATACATTTATTAATAAGTTCTGTTTTATGTTTGGGACTTGCTTCTTGCTTTGACATGAACCAAGAGCCTAAAGGAGAACTTTCAACATCTGAAGCTTTCTCTACAACCAATGAGATACAGATGTACTTAAATATGTTTTATCAAGGAAGCGTTCCGAGAAGCGGAGGCGGAACTGTAAATAACACAGCTATAAAAACACATCCAAGTAATGCAAGTAGCGGTCTTGCTTTCGGTGATGCGGCCAGTGACAACTTGCTGCCTAATGAATTCGATTCACGCTTATCCGGAAACACATCCATAGCAAATGCTGTGGAGATGACTGATTACAGTGCTATTCGTAATGTAAACTTCTTGTTACAGAATATCGGCAGATGTGAAGATCAAGAGTCTGACGCTTTTAAACAATGTTTAGGAGAAGCTTATTATTTCCGAGCAGCTTATTATTACCATTTATTGGTGAATTATGGAGGCGTAACATGGTTAGATACTCCTTTAGACCCTAATACCGAATTAATGGCACGCCCGCGCAATACCCGTACGGAGCTAACTAATTATATCCTTACTGATTTGGATTTGGCTATTGAGAATCTAAACGAACAAAGTTCTAATGCAACAGGACGTGTACACAGAGATGTAGCACGGGCTTTAAAAAGCGAAGTAGCCTTATTCGCCGCTACATGGGAAAAATATCATCGAGCTGAAAATGACAAATTCTATGATACGACATTGACTAACGCAGAAGAACAGATAACAGACTGGTTGAATCAAGCTGTAAAGGCTGCAGAAGAGGTTATGCAACGTGATGTTTGGCAAATTCACAATACAGGTGATCCTTTGACTGACTATCGTGATTTGTTTATCACACTTGACCTAACCGGAAACCAAGAGGTACTTTGGTGGAAACAATACAATGCTGCTGCAAATATAGGTCATAACGTAACATATTACTCTTGTTATGGAGGCGGAAACAAGGGAGTTTCTGCATCATTGGTAGATGACTATTTGAAAAGAAACGGTGAATTATTTGAAGGTGCTGAAAAGTTGAACGCCAAGCGTACGTATGGTGTAGAATTATCTCCAACCTTGCGCGATCCTCGTTTATCCCAAACTGTTTTTACCCCCGGACAACAAATCAGAAGTGAAAACGGCGGAGCCTATTTTGAATGGCCGCCATTAGACCGTACAGATTACCACCAAAACACCACGGGATATTCTTTGTTAAAATATGAAGAATTCAACACCACCCTTGAAGCTTCTTATAATGAAGAAGGGCGAGGACAAGCTCCTGCCATTCAATTCCGTTATGCTGACATTTTATTGAATTATGCAGAAGCTTTGGCTGAATTAGATGGTGCCGCAAACGCACAGCGTATCATTAATGCCTTGCATCCCTTACGCCAGCGTGTAGACATGCCAGATGTAGATTTTGATAGAGAATATAACACAGATGCAGATTATCCGTTCCATAATTTGGATAAATACATTCAAGCAGTACGCCGTGAACGCCGTGTGGAAAAAGCAGCTGAGAATGCACGCTTGACAGATATTTTACGTTGGGCTGCAGCTGATGAATTAATTGTAGGCAAATATCCATTAGGTGCACTTTACACAGGTACTAATTTAGAAACTGAATTTTCAGACAAATTAACGCCGGGTGACGGTTTTTGGTTAAATTCTGAAGGTTACATTATTTCTGCTAACCCGGCAAGTTATCCTAATGGATGGCAGTTTAATGTAAACCGTGACTACTTGTTGCCTATCCGAGAAGAGATGTTAGGTCCGGATGGTCTGACCAGCGGACAATGGGAACAAAACCCCGGCTGGTAATCTTTTTATAACTTAATATAAAATGCACGGAGGTCGGATGTAACGTCCGATTCTCCGCGCATTTTCTTTTTATTTCCATAACAAAAACGTATCTTTGTCAATATTACGTTTCCCTGCATGGCAAATTTACTATTTAAACTTTTACATATTCTATGAAACAACTGACTTCCGCATTCCTTTACCCACTGACGGGAATGGCTGCACTTGCTTCATTGGCTTCATGTACCGAAGAAAAGGAGGCAGCAAAACAATACAACATTGTGTATATCATGACTGATGACCATACGGCTCAGATGATGAGTTGTTACGGTAATCATCTTATCGAAACGCCAAACCTCGATCGCATTGCCAATGATGGGGTTATTTTCACCAACAGCTTTGTTGCCAACTCACTGAGTGGTCCCAGCCGCGCTTGTATGCTGACGGGTAAACACAGTCATGCCAACGGCTTTACAGATAATACCACCTGCGTATTCGACGGTTCGCAACAAACGATGCCCAAGCTCCTGCAACAGGCAGGTTATCAGACGGCTCTTATCGGAAAATGGCATTTGATTAGTCTGCCTACCGGATTCGACCATTGGGAAATTGTACCGGAACAGGGCGATTATTATAATCCGGACTTTATTAACATGGATAATGATACGATACGGAAAGAGGGATATATCACCAATCTGATAACCGATATGAGTATCGACTGGATGGAGAACCAGCGCGACAAGAATAAACCGTTCTGTATTTTCATCCATCACAAGGCTATCCACCGCAACTGGTTGCCGGAACTGAAATACCTGTCTCTGTACGAAGACAAGACTTTCCCCCTACCCGACAATTTCTACGACGATTACGAGGGACGCCCGGCTGCAGCGGCTCAAGAGATGAATATCCTGAAAGATATGGATATCATTTATGACAACAAGATGGACCGCGCCGATAAGGAAACTCCTTTGAAAGAACGTTATGAAAGTTACGTGGGACGTTTGAGTCCGGAAGACCGCAAAGTTTACGATGCGTTTTACGAACCGATTATCGAAGATTTCTATAAAAAGAACCCGAAGGGAAAAGAATTGGCAGAATGGAAGTACCAACGCTATATGCGCGATTACTCGAAAGTTGTAAAATCATTAGATGACAATGTGGGGCGCGTACTCGATTATCTGAAAGAAAAAGGCTTACTGGATAATACGCTGGTGGTTTATACATCCGATCAGGGTTTCTATATGGGCGAACATGGCTGGTTCGACAAGCGATTCATGTACGAAGAGTCTATGCATACGCCGCTAATCATGCACTTGCCGAAAGACTTCAAAGCGAAGGGAGAAATTCCGCAGATGGTACAAAATATCGACTATGCACCTACGTTCCTCGATTTGGCAGGCGCACCGATTCCGGAAGATATTCAGGGGGTATCGTTGCTGCCTCTGCTGAAAGGAGAGAAACCTGCCGACTGGCGGAAATCTTTGTACTACCATTTCTATGAGTTCCCTGCCGAACACATGGTAAAACGTCATTACGGTGTGCGCACCGAACGGTATAAGCTGATTCATTTCTATAACGACATTGATGAATGGGAATTGTACGACCTTCAAGAAGACCCGACTGAAATGCACAACTTATACGGCAAACCCGGTTACGAAAAGATAACGGAAGACCTGAAAGCCGAATTAGTGAAACTTCAAACGCAATATCAAGACCCGATTGAAGAAAAACTGAAACAGCAACAGAAGAACTAATTCATTCTGTTTCGCTTCTTAACTAAATCCGATAATAAGGAAGCGTATCCGATACGCTACAACTGATGTCTTTTGACGCGGATTACACTATGCAACACGGTTTCCGTGAAGTTCCGTGTAATCCGCGTCTTATTTATATACCATGAAAACATTATGAAACGTAACCTTCTTCTTATAATGCTTTGCTATGCTACTCTTTTGTTCGGGCAATCGGAACTACAACCCGAAATCATAAAACTTGATACGTGCTGGAGTTTTGCAAAATCGGGAAGCAACGATTGGCTGTCTGCCACCGTTCCGGGTACGATACATCAAGACTTGTTACACCATAACCTGCTGCCCGACCCTTTTTACGGAACGAATGAACAGAAAATACAGTGGGTTGAGAACGAAGATTGGGAATATAAAACCTGTTTCTCACTCAGTGAAGACCAAATGAAACGACAGGCTGCACGCCTTGTCTTCGAAGGACTTGACACGTATGCCGATGTGTATTTGAACGGTGCGCGAATCCTTGCTGCCGACAATATGTTCAAGGGATATGCCGTTGAGGTGAAAGACATGTTGCGCTGCGGCGAAAATCACTTGCGGGTGGTTTTCCGTTCACCGATTAAAGAGACTCTTCCGCAATGGGAAACCAATGGTTTCGAGTATCCGGCAGACAATGACCATGCAGACAAAAAGGTCAGCATCTTCAGCCGGAAAGCTCCTTACAGTTTCGGCTGGGACTGGGGGATACGGATGGCGACCTGCGGCATCTGGCGACCTGTCACGCTGCAACTGTACAATGTGGCGCGCATTGACGATTATTATGTGAAACAACTGTCGCTTACCGACGAGAAAGCGTGCCTGTCTAACCAAGTGGAAATTTATAATGTGACCGGCGAAACGATACCGGCAGAAATAGACATCGACTGTTCTCTGTCGGGCGCGACTGAAAACGCCGCGAAACAGCAAGTTACGTTGCAACCGGGATACAACTCGGTGAATATTCCTCTCGACATCCGCAACCCGAAGCGTTGGATGCCTAACGGATGGGGCTCTCCCATTCTTTACGACTTCACAGTCAGAGTAAGCTATCAGAATGAAATCCTTGCCGAAAAACATCATCGCATCGGGCTGCGTACCATCCGCGTGGTAGCTGAAAAAGACAGCGCGGGCGAATCTTTCTATTTTGAAGTCAACGGGATTCCGATGTTTGCCAAAGGCGCAAACTATATCCCGTCCGATGCTTTGCTGCCTAACGTAACAGCAGAGCGTTACCAAACGTTGTTCCGCGACGTGAAAGAGGCAAACATGAACATGATACGTGTATGGGGAGGCGGAGTATATGAGAATGATTACTTCTACGATTTGGCAGACGAAAACGGCATTTTGGTTTGGCAGGATTTTATGTTTGCCTGTACACCTTATCCGGCAGACCCGCCTTTCTTAAAGAAAGTGGCGGAAGAAGCTGAATATAACATCCGCCGCCTGCGTAATCATGCGTGTCTGGCTATGTGGTGTGGCAACAACGAAATCGAAGAAGGCATCAAGTACTGGGGATGGCAGAAACGGTTTGATGCGGATGTCTACAAGCGTTTCGGGGCAGACTACCGGAAACTGTTCCATGAACTTTTACCTGCCCAAGTAGCGAAATTCGATGAAGGGCGGTTTTACATGCACACGTCGCCTTACTTCGCCAACTGGGGACGGCCCGAATCATGGAGCGTACGCGACAGTCACAACTGGGGAACTTGGTATGGCAGAAAGCCGTTTGAGTCGGCAGACGAAGAACGAAGCCGTTTCGTCAGCGAGTATGGTTTCCAGTCTTTTCCCGAAATGAAAACCATCCGTACGTTTGCTTCTCCTTCCGACTACCGGATTGATTCGGAAGTGATGACGGCACATCAGAAAAGTACGGTAGGCAACGACCTGATAGCCGAAAGCATGGAGCGTTATTTCAAAGTGCCTCAACGTTTTGAGGATTTTGTTTACATCGGATTGGTTTTACAGGGTCAGGGTATGCGCCGCAGCATGGAAGCGCATCGCCGCCAACGTCCGTACTGCATGGGTACGCTTTATTGGCAGCTAAACGATAGCTGGCCGGTAGTATCTTGGTCGAGCATCGACTATTACGGCAACTGGAAGGCGCTTCACTATCAAGCCAAGCGCGCTTTTGCACCGGTACTCATCAGCACGTTAGTAAAAAACGACAGTTTGCGGGTACATCTGATATCCGACCTTCTCGACAATCTTCAGGGGCTGACGCTCGACATGCGTCTGACCGACTTTTCGGGCAAGGTATGGAAAAAGGAAAGCCGTAAAGTGGATTTACTGGCTAATTCTTCGCACGAAGTTTTCGGCAGCACAACTGCTTACTGGAAATCCGCAAAAGACTTAACCGAATGTTATTTGCTGATAACCCTGAAAAACAGCAGGAAGCAGCCGGTAGCCCAAAGCGTATGCTACTTTGTTCCGACCAAAGACCTGAAACTGCCGGAAACGAAAATCCGCCGGAAAGTAAAGTATTCAGATGGCAGTTATACGATAACGCTTTCTTCCCCCAAGCTGGCGAAAGATGTATTCATCGAGATACCCGTACAAGGCGCACGTTTCAGCGATAACTTCTTCGACCTCCTTCCGGGAGAAAAACGTGTGATAACCATCGAGTCACCCCGCTTTACGGGAGACGAGGAAATCGCTGTCCGGCACATCCGCGATACGTACTAAAAACTCAGCTAAACATACTAATAACCAACAAAATAAAAGGCAGTAAGGAGTCACCCTACTGCCTTTTTCTATATCGGTAAACCGGTGCTCACTTGCCAAGACCGATGGACGCATTATTTCTACCGCTTGCGTTACCCCGTGCTACCGCTTGCGTTTGACAAAACATGCGGTAATGTAAGAGAAAACATGCGGTAGCGTTTTTCCACGTTTGCAGCCCGCTTCCCGGATGCTTACGCCAAGCGGATTCCGTCAGCTTCCAACACAATCAACCGCTTCTTATACAAGTCTCCGACTGCCTTCTTAAACGTCTTTTTACTTACCCCGAAAGTCTGGTAAATAACCTCGGCATCGGTTTTATCGTTCATGGTGGTATGTCCCCCCTGCTCCTTGATATAGCGCAACAGCACTTGGGCAAAATCATCCACCTTGCGCATTCCGCTCTGCTGAAGCTCAAGGTCTATCTTTCCGTCCTCGCGCACCTGCTTGATGTATGCCTTCATCTGCATCCCCATCCCTATCGGCTGAAATATTTCGCTGTGGAACAACATTCCGCTGTACTCATTGTCAACGATAACCTTATATCCCAAATCCGTCCGTTGCCATACCAGTATATCCACCTCTTCGCCCGGCTCGTATTCCGGTTTTTCTTTCGACAGATATCTCTCTATTTTCGCAGAAGCCACGATGCGGTAACTTTCAGTATCCAAGTGAACATGCACGATGTATTTCCGTCCCTTCTCCATCTTTGTCTTCTGTTCACGGAAAGGAACAAAGAGATCTTTCATCAATCCCCAGTTCAGGAATGCGCCAAATTGGTTCACCCATGCTACTTCCAGACAAGCAAAATCGCCTACCTGTGCGTATGGTTCTTGGGTGGTTGCCACCAAGCGTTCGTCCATATCCAAATAAATAAAGACATTCAGCATGTCTCCCGGCTTACATCCTTCGGGGACGTATCGTTTCGGCAACAGGATTTCACCGTCTTCTCCTCCATCTAAATACAGTCCGAAATCAACCTCCTTCACTATTTCCAGTTGATTATATTTTCCTAATCGTATATGACTCATTGCTTTTAATTTTTCGTAAAGATAAAAAGTTTTTTTCAACCCACAAATATAAGTCTTAACTTTGCGCTGAAAACAAACCCTAATCAAATAAACCGTATGAAAAAACAAATTTTCGCATTTGCAGCCGGCGCCGCTCTTTTGGGCTTGGCTTCCTGCACTCAACAGCCCCAAACTACGCAAGTACGCTGGGCTACTTTCAACATCCGTTATGACAATCCCGCAGACAGCCTGAACAACTGGCAGTACCGCAAAGATACCGTAGCCGGATTCATCAAGGCACAAAACCTCGACATCGTAGGTATGCAGGAAGTGCTGCATAACCAGTTGGAAGACCTGAAAGCCCGTTTACCCGAATACGCCGAAGTGGGTGTAGGCAGAGAAGATGGAAAGACAAAGGGAGAATATGCACCGCTGTTTTTCAAGAAAGACCGTTTCGAGGTTCTCGACAGCAATACATTCTGGCTTTCGCAATATCCTGACAGCGTAGGTTTCATCGGATGGGACGGAGCTTGTACACGCATTGCTACATGGGCTAAACTGAAAGAGCGTGAAACGGGAAAAATCTTCATGGCTGTCAATACGCATTTCGACCATGTAGGCGTAGAGGCACGTACGAAAGGAGCTTTGCTGATTATTGAGAAAATCAAAGAAATTGTAGGCGACCGCCCTGCCGTGTTGACGGGCGACTTCAACGTATCCGACGAATGGGATGCTTATAAAACCATCACCACCAACGAGTTTGTAATGAAGGATGCCTTCAAGATTGCAGAAAAGAAAGAAGGAGTAGACTATACATTCCATGACTTCGGCCGTATCCCTGCCGACTCGTGCGAGAAGATTGATTACATCTTTGTTACTCCGCAAATCAAAGTAACCGATGCCTTTATTCCGCAGGAGCCGCAAGGAGAAACGGGTTTTGTATCCGACCATAACCCGCATGTGGCTACACTGGAATTTTAAGCGGTAATCTTATTCTGTTTTCCGCAAACGGAATTTAAGAGGAGACACTCCTGTTTTCTTTAAAAAGAACTTACCGAAAGCCGACTGGTCAGAAAATCCTAACCGGTCGGCTATTTCTTTTATATCCAAGTCTGTACATCCAAGCAAGCGTCGCGCCTCTGCGCAAAGAATCTCCGACACATGGAAGTAAACCGTACGCCCGGTGACACGCTTCACGATACGCGACAGATAGGTTGTAGAAATATTCAGTTTTCCGGCATAAAACGAGATGTGGTGATGGGTACGGTAATGTTCTACCAACAGCTTCTTGAAATTACGGAAAACTTCCCCCGAACGACGCACGGAAACAGACGTATGTTCGCTGTCTTGATGCAAGATATTTGCCACCTGCAACAGTAAAAAGCTACACAAGTGTCTGCCAATTCCTTCACGATTCAGGCAATAGCTATCCGGACAACCGGCAAGGAACAAATCCAACGTTTGCTTCAAATAGGCATATCCGGCAGAATCCAAACGAAGAACCGGCAATGTATAACTGCCAAGAAAACGAACCAGTTGATTATACATCGGCTGACCATCGGGCAAAGTATCGAAATAAGCCGGCTCTATGTAAACACAAATCATTGAAAAACCGGTATCGGCCGTATCAAATGCCACCGTAATGCTTGGAGTCAGTATAAGCAAATCATATTTTTCTAACGCATATTTCCGGTAACTATCTTCCACAAGAGCTGTACCGTTTGTAACCAAAACAAAATAGAACCCTTCAGACAAAACCATCCGCTTTCCGTCTGATGAATCCGAATCTACCACACAGCTATACACGCTTTGTTGTTCTTTCAAACCGTTTATGTATTCCAAAAAAGAGAAATCCACGTTATCCGACCATTTATCCGCACAAAGGTAAACTATGTTTCGCTTTTAACCAAGATTGGTTTCTTTTTTATAACCGCTAAACGCCAAAATAACACAAACTTTGCAGCGCAATTCAAATTATAATAAAACCGATTATGAGTAAATTTACATCAAGACGCTACCTGCTGTTTCTTATATCCCTCTTTGTAAATGCCTTTGGCATTGCATTCATAACCAAAGCTCTGTTAGGAACCTCACCCATCACCAGCGTCACATACGTGTTAAGTATGTTTACACCTATGACGATGGGGCAATGGACCATCATTCTCAACATACTTTTCATTATCTTTGAAATCCCTTTCATGACGCGGGAGGTTTTCAGACAAGACCGACGGCTCTACCTGCTTCAAATTCCTATTTCGCTGTGCTTTGGTACATTCATCGATTGCTCCATGCGTATGCTTCACGCTTTAAATCCTATTACGTATGTATCTCAAATAGTAACGTTGGTATTCGGATGTGTCATCCTTGCCGTAGGCATTGCCTTAGAAGTAAAGGCAAACGTGGCTATGATGTCGGGCGAATACTTTGTACGTGTCATCTCTTTGCGTCTTAAAAAAGAATTCGGTTACGTAAAATTAGGTTTCGATATTACATTGGTTATCGTGGCGTGCCTGCTTTCTTTACTGTTTATGTCGGGTATATACGGAGTAAGAGAGGGAACGGTGATTGCCGCACTGGTTGTCGGTCCTATCGTACACTTTGTCAGTCCGTATTACCACTTCCTCGACCAATGGATCACTGCCCCTGCCGGGAAGGAAACCGCCGCAGCAAAAGCCCCCGAACATACGGTTATCACCATCGCGCGAGAGTATGGCAGCGGAGGACATCTGCTGGGTGAACTGTTATCAAAGGAATTGGGCATAAAGCTTTACGACAAAGAACTTATCCGGCTGGCTGCACAAAAAAGCGGTATCGACGAAACATATATTACCGCCAACGAACAGTCTATCCCTTCTTATTGGTTAAAATGCATGGTTTCGCAAAACAGCGAATCTCCTTTAGAGCGCAGCTTGTCGACCGATGATGTATTATTCGTTGCCGAAAGCAAAATCATCGAAGAAATCGCCCGAAAGGAGTCGTGCATCATCGTAGGAAGATGTGCGGACTTCATCCTGAAAGACTATCCTCATGCCATCAAGGTGTTTTGTTATTCAGACTTTGAAAACGCATACAAACGCTGCGTCAACGAATACGGAATCAAAAAGGAGGAGGCCGAGGCTATCATCAGGCGGACCAACCGGAACCGTATCACTCATTACGAATATTATACGGGTATGAAGTGGGGCGAGCCTCATCATTACAACTTAATGATTAACACAGGAAGCATAGGACTGCATACGGCTTGCGAGCTGATAAAAGCCGTTTACAGCAGGCAGTAAATTTCGCGGACTTACACTCTCACTTTTTTATCGGACTCTTGACGTGATTAAAACCTGATTAATCCGCCAAGAGTTTTTTATTTGATATTCCCACACCGTTAATCGGTCTGTTTCTCCAGCCCCGCTACCCCATCAAACTCTACGGCCTATTTTTTATTTCATGCGCTTGTTTCAAGATTATAAGGCTTTTCCAAGAGCCTGAAAACGCTAACGGTAAAACCAATCGGTCTTTCGGGTAGAATTGGTTAACTCATCCGCATGGAATGACTGACACTAACGGTTGCGTTTTCGGGGGGTATCCGCCGGAAAAATATCGTCTTGCAGTTTATCGTCCAAACAGGCCTGTAAGGATAAAGTTCTTTTACCTCATCCGATGAAATTTTTTATTCATCAGACTGCTTTTTTTTGCTTTTTCCAACGAACAAAACAGCTTCTTGTTTGTTACTTAACAAGCGAGATATTTCCAAAAAAGATTAAGGAAGTACAAAAAACAGTAAACATAACAAACATTGTTTCACCTTAAAAACTGAATAAACGTATGGAAAAAAGTACCTGCACGACAGTTTGGGTATGAAATCACAAACTAAGACAGTAAGGTTTTATTCACCCGACCTAAACAACAAAACTATTTATTTTTTGTGGAAAACACAGTTCATTCCACAAGTCTATACTTGAAAAAATCACAATCAATGAAAAGAATCATACATTTATTAGGAAGTTTTTGTGTGCTTTTGGCTGTGGTTGCTTGCTCTGACGACATCGCAGAAGAAGTATATCGGCAAGAGAAGCCCCAAGCAGAAGACAAAACTTCATCCCTGACCATTCATCTTGAAAATGCAGAAGAGCAAGAAGACTTGATTCTTGCCGCTTTATCTGAAAGTCCGTTCAACGAGCAGGGCGTGAGCAAAGAAATCGGTGAAGCAGATTTCTTGTTATCGCAGCCGGTGAAAGGAAGTCAAGTGGTATTCGACGACCTGATGGATTTTTATAAGAAAACACTCTACTTCAACGTTTATCAGAAAACGGAAGCAGGTTACAAGCCGAAAACCCACCTCGGTAATCAGTTGCAGTACGAAGTAGTGACAGGCAATATCGAAAAAACGATCGACTTGGCAGCTCCGCCTCAAGAAGTCATACGGAAAACATCGATAGCTGTTACCGTGGCTCCGGAATACAGTGGCAAAGACCTGTATCTGGTGAAAGAATCAAGCCGCAGCCACTTTGAGACGTCGCTGAAAGGTGGACAAAAACCGCAGGAAGACCTCTATGTGGCTGCTGCAATGGCAGAAAACAATGCCGCTTCTTTCGTTATCGACTCACCGAAGTCCACCGAAACCTATTGGATTTATTTATCGCAACCGGAAGAAGGTCTGCCCTTCCTGAAGAAAAGTAAGGAAATAGGATACGATACGGAAGAAAATGTTTCACTCACATTCGATAAGGAAGTAAAAAAACAAATCAAAGTTACTGCCATATATCTGATGGGGGAAGAAGGTTCGCAAACAGAAGAACCGTTCAACGAAAAAGAAATCTACCTGATAAACAAAACCGACTGGGAAACTGTGAAGCAGCACGTGGAAAACACTCACGGTAACCCCGAAAAAGGCACGTATGTAGAAAAGAAGAATACCTCGAAAGATGGCGTGGTAACTTTCGAACTGTTTTGTACCGAAGCCCAACAAGAGTATGTTATCTATGCGCCGAAATGGAATACGGAATACTATGACAATTATAAGATAGCTGAAAACGTAACGGTTACTCCGGAAAGCGACATCGTTACGGTAGAAATGAAATATCCGTTTATTCCTCCTACCAGCGAAGGTAGCGGAGGCATTAACAAGACGGTAACTTTCACGGTATCGGTGGCTTCATTGCCGGCAGGATTCATGGCGACCGGAACAAAAGCACATATAGTGAAAGATGCTTCAAAAATAAAAGAAGCAGCAACCGCCGCTATGAACAACCAACCCTTCGAAGGACTGACCTCTTCCAATGAAATGCTTTCCGGTCCGGGATCGATAACATTTGATGCTGAAATCAATACAGGTCAACGATTTGCCGTTTTCATATTAGGTCTCTACTACTGGAGTGGAAGTTACATCGCGAAAGAAATAGATGCTTCTGCAATAAGCGGTAACACCTATACCATAGAATTAAACGAAAACGATGAACCCCAATATCTCTTCTAAACTATGAAAAATTACATAAACAGAATAAGCATGTTGCTGTTTGCCCTGCTTTGTTACTCCGGAGCGGCAATGGCGCAAAATGTAACAATAACCGGACGGGTAGTAGACCAAACCGATACGCCGATTATGATGGCTAATGTACTCGAAGCGGGAACTACGAACGGAACGGCTACCGACATGGACGGAAACTATCAAATATCCGTACCCGTAGGTGCTACACTGGAGTTTTCTTTTATCGGATATACTCCTGAAAAACGGAAGATAGAAGCAGGCATGAGCGTACTCGACATCGTGTTACAGGAAGATACGCAGGTGCTCGACGCGGTGGTGGTTACCGCATTGGGCATCAAACGTCAGGAAAAAGCCTTGTCGTACAACGCCCAGAGTGTGAAATCAGACGAACTGACGCGCGTAAAGGATGCAAACCTTATCAACAGCCTGAGCGGAAAAATAGCCGGCGTGACGATTCAAACCAGCTCTTCGGGCGTGGGTGGTGCAGCAAAGGTGGTAATGCGCGGAACGAAATCCATCGAAGGAAACAACAATGCGCTTTATGTTATCGACGGTATCCCGATGTATAACGCACAGGGCGAACAGGGTACGGGACGTTATGCTTCACGCGGAACAACGGAAGGCATTGCCGACCTGAACCCGGATGACATCGAGTCGATGACTGTGCTTACGGGTGCTTCTGCCGCTGCGCTTTACGGTTCGTCGGCTGCCAACGGAGCCATCTTGATTACTACCAAGAAGGGAAAAGAAGGCAGACTGGAAGCTACTTTCACATCGGCAGCCGAATTTGCCGACGCTTTTGTAATGCCCGAATTCCAAAACACATACGGAAGCAGGCCGAACGATGCCGTAAGTTGGGGAGACAAGCAGGCTTCTACGGGTTACCATCCTTCCGATTTCTTTAAAACTTCGGCTACTTATACCAACTCTGTCACACTTTCAATAGGTAATGAAAAGAATCAGACATACGTTTCGTTGGCTGCTACAAATGCCAACGGATTAATCCCGAACAACCGATACGACCGTTATAACCTCACTGTCCGCAATTCAAGCATGGCGTTAAAAGACCGCCTGCGCGTAGACCTCGGTGCGCAGTATATCATTCAGCGCGACCAGAACATGGTGAATCAGGGAGAATATATGAATCCGCTGGTGAGTGCATATCTTTATCCGCGCGGATTGGACTGGAATGATGCCAAATATTTCGAACAATGGGACGAAGACCGCGGCATTCTTACCGCAAGTCCTTTCCCCGAAGGAGATTATACGATGCAGAATCCGTACTGGACGGCTTACCGCAACATCCGTACTTCGGAACGCAAACGTTTCATCGTGTCGCTGGGCATGTCGTATCTCATCAAAGAATGGTCGAACTCTGAGAAGTGGGACATCGGCGTACGTTACCGCATAGACCGGACTGCACAAGAGTATAAAGACAAACGCTTTGTAGGTACGGTTGCTACCCTCATGGACGGAGGTACCAAGAACGGATTCTTCGGAATGAATACCGGATATGACATGCAGAATTATGTGGATGTCTTAACCAATCTGAATAAAAACATTGGCGAGGATTGGGGATTGGCTGTAAATCTCGGTGCGAGTCTCACTGACCAGCGGAACGATATGCTTTTCAATCAGGGACCGCTGCGCGACGACGGACTGCCCAACGTATTTAATGTGCAGAACATTGCACAGGGTGCTAAAAAAGCACAGTTCTATCAAGAAGGATGGAGAGAGCAAACGCAATCTATCTTTGGTAGTGTGGAAGTAAACTGGAAACGCTTGATTTACCTCACCGTTACGGGACGAAACGACTGGGCTTCGCAATTAGCCGGTTCAAATCACAAATCGTTTTTCTATCCTTCTGTGGGATTATCGGGGATATTGACCGACATGCTTTCATCGGAACTGAGAGACAAAATGTATAACTCGCTCTCGTTTGCCAAACTGCGACTGGCATACGCGCAAGTTGCTTCGCCTTTCCAACGCGGACTGACCATGCAGATGAATACTTTCAGCCAGAGCGACAAGAAATGGGTGAAGGAAGGATTTTATCCGCTGAAAGATTTGAAACCGGAACGTACCAACTCGTTTGAAGTGGGACTTTCAACCAAGTGGTTACGCAATATCATAAGCCTTGATGTGACTTATTATAAAACCAATACGAAGAACCAAACTATCCGGGCAGCTATGTCGGCATCATCAGGTTACAATTACACGTATGTACAAACGGGTAATGTGGAAAACCGTGGTGTAGAATTGGGCTTGGGAGCTACGGTAGACCTCTCGAAGAATTTCACATGGGATACGTATTTCACTTACGGATATAACAAGAATGAAATCAAAGAGCTGGTTAAAAACGTACGCAATCCGCAGAACCCCGAAGAGCCGTTGTTTAACAAAGACGAACTGCTGAAAGAGAGTTTCGGAAATGCGCAAATCATCTTGCGTCCGGGCGGAACATTGGGAGACATCTATGCCAAAACGGATTTTGTAAGAGACGTACACGGAAACATTGATGTATCGCAAGACCTGAAGCCGCGTAACGAATACCTCAAACTGGGTAGTCTGCTTCCGGATGCTACAATGGGCTGGAGAAACGATTTCCGCTTCAAACAGTTCAGCTTCGGATTTATGCTGTCGGCTCGCTTGGGCGGTATTGTGGTATCGGGCACACAGGCTGCGCTTGATTATTCGGGCGTATCAAAGGCTACTGCGGATGCACGCGACGCGGGAGGCATTACCGTGGCAGAGGGCATCGTGATACCGGCACAGAAATATTACCAGCTTCAGGGACGTCCGAAGGATTACTTGGCGCAATATTATACTTACAGTGCAACAAACGTGCGTCTGCGCGAAGCATATATCTCGTACAACATTCCGCGCAAATGGCTGGGCAATGTACTCGACCTGACTGTTTCGCTCACAGGGAAAAACCTCTGGATGCTGTATAACAAAGCTCCGTTCGACCCCGAAGCGGTATCGTCAACGGGTAACTACGCACAGGGCATTGATTACTTCATGATGCCGTCGTTGCGCAGTTTCGGATTCAGCGTAAAAGCCAAATTCTAAATCTAAAAAAAGAAAAATCAGATGAAGAAAATTATACTGACTGGAATTATCGGTTGTATGGCAATAAGCAGCTGTACGACGAATTTCGAAGAATATAACCGCGACCCCTACGGCGTAACCGATGAAGTGCTGGCGTCGGGAGGTATCGCAGAGAAGATAGCCAATAACTGTGGCGTGCTTACGGGCATCGTGATTCCGCTGCAAGAAAACCTTTACCAGTATGCCATCAGCTTGGGATGCGAATCCTTGTCGGGGTACATGGGACAGACTAAATTCAGTGATTTCGGGAAATTCAATTACAATGCGGGATTCATTGAATATCCGTTTACCGATGCCGAATCTTTGGTTAAAGTCATCAAGCAATATAATGCGCTGGCTCTTGAGACGAATGCCGACCGGGAGAATGCTTTCTACGCATGGGGAACCGTGCTGAAGGTTGCCATTCTGCATCGCCTTACCGACATGTACGGTCCTATCCCTTACGAATTTTCGGGAACAGAGGCACAAAAGCCGTATCAGACGCAGGAATACATCTACCGCAAAATGATAGAAGAACTGACGTGGGCTTCGCAGACTTTATCATCTGCCACGCTGACGAATGTAGAAAAAGCGGCATGGACCACGCAAGATGACGTTTACGGCGGAGACTTGAACAAATGGGCGAAGTTTGCCAACTCACTCAAGTTACGTCTTGCCATGCGTACTTCCGGTAAGTTGCCCAATGAAGCAAGGGCTTGGGCGGAAGAGGCTGTAAAAGCAGGGGTTATAGAAAACAATACCGACAATGCCACGAAACCCACGTCGGATAATCCGTTCTATAAGATGAGTGTCAACTGGGGAGATACGCGCTGCGGAGCAGACATCATTGCTTACATGACGGCGTATTCTGACCCGCGCTTGGAGGCTTACTTCGAACCTACCAGCCGTAGCGGACGGGATACGTACTTCGGATTGCGGTCGGGCGTGAATCTGCCTGCCAAAGAAGAACTGATTAGCGGAAACATCTACTGCTTGCCGAAGGTGGGCATGACCGACCCGGTGGTGTGGCTCACGGCTTCCGAAGTGGCTTTTCTCCGGGCGGAAGGTGCGCTTAAAGGCTGGAACATGGGCGGTAATGCCGAAACCTTCTACACGCAAGGCATCGAACTGTCGATGAACATGCATCAGGTAAATATAGGTAACTATCTGAGTAACCGGAACAAGCGGAGAGCGTTTACCGACAGCAAGTATGCCCAGTTTAACAACGCATCGTTTGCATCCGACATTACCGTGGCGTGGAGCGACAATCCTGCCGGACAGTTGGGGCAAATCATTACGCAAAAATACATTGCCATGTATCCTTACGGAAGTGCCGAGGCATGGGCTGAATGGCGGCGTACGGGATATCCCAACCTCCTGCCGGCTATCGACTATAACCACGAGGTGACGAACATTCAGCGTAATGCCGACGGAGCCGATATGCGGGGATACCGGCGTTATCCGCTTCCGCAAGTAGAACATGACGTAAACGGTGCAAACGTTACACAGATTATCGCCGAAGATTTGGATGGTAATGACAGCCCGAATACCGATGTGTGGTGGGCGAGAAAATGAACCTGTTTAAACTGTTTCGCTGACTGAAAATTCTTTGCCGGAACGTACCGGAAAACGCTACCGTTAGCGTTACCCATCCCATGCGGATGCGTTGACCGGTTCTACCCATAGAACAGACCGGTTTTACCGCTTGCGTTTTTCCAAGTTCCGGGCAAAGAAGGAGACCGTTTGAACAAACGCTATAAAACCCAATGATACAACACTTTATATTTATGAAACATTTTATCTACATCATAGGAATAACAGGCTGCTTGACTGCTGCAAGCTGTACGGACATCGAACCGCTCGACATGCAGGTGGGCGGCGTTCCGCAAGACATGGAAACGATACAGGCTTTCAAAGCCTCCGAACATCCCCAAACGCTGGTATGGTTTAAAAACTGGAAGGCAGACGGAAATATGAACACGTATCTTAATACCCTGCCCGACAGCGTGGACATGGTGGTAGTGGAACAAGGGTATGAAACGCTTTCACAGTTCCAAACTACCGACCTCGAAACGGCGCAAACGGTAAAAAAGACCCGCGTACTGATTTTGGCGGAGCTTGACTCGTGGACTGCCGAATACAAAGAGAAAATTGAAGAAGCTGAAATAGAGGGAGAAAATAATGCCATCGAAGCTGCCGAGGCTGAAACTCCTTCGAGAGAGGCTACAAACGAAGAAATTGAAGCTGCCATCGAGGTTGAGCGCAGCAAGGTGAACAAAGAGTTTACCGAACGCTTCAACGCCTTGCCCGACCAACTGGAAAAGACGGTTGCGGAGCATAATTACGATGGAGTGAGCTTGCGCATCACTGCTGCCGACGATGCGTTCATCCGTGAGAGACTGAACGAAATCATCGCCCGGCTGGGAGGGAAATTCGGAAAGAAAGCGGGCAACAGACTTCTGGTTTTGGAAGGTGTGCCCGAATACTTTACCGCTTATTTCGAATGTTTCGATTACCTGATCAGCACCACGCTCAAGACCGACAAGCTGAGCTACGTACAGCAGGAATATGACAAACTGAAGGTATATGCCGGATTTGATGCCGCCAAGATGTTAACGTATCTGTCGCTTGAAAACGACGGATGGAAAACTCCGTTCGTCGACCTGATTTCTTCGCAACCGCTGACTGCTCCCAAGAATCTGACGCTCGCTACTTGGCTGCCGGCTGACGGAAAGGCTGTGGGAGGCATGGCTATCCGAGGAATCGAAACGGATTACGAACAGAATTACGAAACACTGAGAACTACGATACAATATCTTAACCTTAACAAATAATGGAAAGTATGAAAAACAGAATCATATATTTCGGATTACTTCTCTGCCTGATCGTTTTTGCAGGGTGTAAGGACGAATTCGGAAAAACATTGTTCGGACCGGAGGATACGGTGGCTCCCGAAAAGGTGACCGACCGCACACTGGTTTTCCTGAATACTACCGATGCCGAGAACATTGCAAACGGAACGGCTGTAACTGCCGACCCGGTAGATGTTATCTTCTCGGCTGTTCAGCCCGTTGGTCAGGTTAAGGAAATCAAGACCTCTGCCAAACTGACTAACGGCAAGAGCAAACGCGACCAAGTGTTTACGGTGAGCGTATTACAAGATGAAGCTGTTTTGCAGCAATACAAAGAAACAAACGGTTACCGGGTGAAGTTCTTGCCTGCCGAGGCTTACCACGTGGCTACTAATCTCATCAATATTGAATACGATGCTACAATGGCGGTAAGCCAGAGTCTGGTGAAGATTATCAACAGCAGCAAACTGGATTTAGACCAAGATTATCTGCTCGCTTTGCTATTAAATACGGCAGAGGGTTTTACTCTCGACGACTCGAACCGCACGCTTTATCTTCACGTGAAACGGAAAGGTGGTTCGGGAGAAGCTCAGGGCGCAGCCGACTTACGTCCGATGGCAGGCGATGACGCACTGGATGCCGACGGTGTAGACTTGGGTATCAACCGGAATAACCTGTATTACCAAACCGAAGGCTATGCGTTCCAGAAACTGAATGCATGTACGCTCGAAGGATTGGTTTTCGTCGATTCGTTCAAGGCGGCAAGCGAACGCGGAGATGCTACGCTGGCGGGTATCTCGTCGGTATGGGGATATGAAGCCGGAAGCGACGCTCCGTTCCTGATGAGGTTTGGTGATGCGGGCGTAGACCCGAACAAACTGCAAGTGAAAGCAGGAGGTAAAACGCTGTTGGTGAATTACAGTTTCCGCGAAAAGACATGGTATCACATCGCACTGACTTACGACGGTACGAATATCCGCGTGTATGTCAACTCGCGCGAACGGGCTTCTATGGCACATACGGGAACGCTCGACTTGGCAGGCGCACAGTTTGTCATCGGACAGTCATTCAACCAGTGGCGCGGATTCAACGGCATGATGTCGGAAATCAGAATATGGAATACCGCACGCACCGCAGCCCAACTGCGCGAAAATGCACTCGACGTGGTAGAGTATGAAAGCGAAAAGTCCGACTTGCTTGCTTACTGGAAATTGAATGGAGCCAAACCCGGTTCGGACAACAAGCAGATAGCCGACTTTACCGGAAACGGACACGACCTGACTGTGAAACGACAGGGAGCGGCATCGGCTGTTCAACCGAAAGTTGTGATAAACCAAGACATCGACATTAACCTCAAATAAAGACCGTATCATGAACTATATATCAATCATTAAAGCCGGCATGTTGGCTGCATTGGTCTGCCTTGCCGGATGTAAAGAAGAAACGCTGACCGCGGAAGTTCCCGTCCCCGGAACCGGAGGCGGAGAACTTACGGGAGAAACGCGCTTCGTATTGCCTCAGGAGGAAGGAGTGAACACACATGTATGGAAGGGAGAAGACCTTACGTTCGAGCTTCGCCGCGGAATGAATGACAAACGTGAGATTACCGCTGCTTTCGACACCGATGAGGAGACTCTGAACGCCCTTACAGCCAAATATGCCGAGTTAAAAGGCATAAATCTTTATAAATTGTTAAGCACGGAAAGTTACGAAGTGCCGCAAACGGTAACCCTTGCTCCGGACAAAGCATCGGTTTCAGTTCCCGTAAAGATTAAAGATGTAAAAGAAGGGACGTTCGTTCTTCCGCTGGTACTGAAGAACGGCGAACATGAAATCGGCGTACAGTTTGTTGAAGTGGTACGCCACCCGGAAGCTGATTTCAACATGAGCTGGCTCGACCGCACTCCGTCGGTAGAAGAACCGCGCTTTGTGGCTATCATTGAAACGGCCGAAAACGACATCCGTAACGTGGGCAACTATGTGCTTTATCCGAACGGGGAGGAACAGGCAGATACCCGCCGTCCACTGTTCGACATGACGGTTATTTTCTCTGCCAACATCAACTGGAACGGCATTCAAGGCAAACCCGAACTGTATTATAACGAAAGTGTACGCCGCATTCTTGATAACCGCGATGTATTTGTAAAACCGTTGCAAGACCGTGGAATCAAGGTGTTGCTCTCGCTTATGCCGAATCATCAGGCCATCGGCTTCTCAAACCTCGACATTACAGGCGAACGCAGTATGATTAAAGGACTTGCCCGCGACATTCAAGAGGCGGTTCAGACTTACGGACTCGACGGAGTGATGTTCGACGACGAGTATGCCAACTATCCCGAAACTCCGGAAGCTGAACAGCCGGGACGTCCGATGGTACAGATGGGAAGTTTCCATTTCCTGATAAAAGAGCTGAGAGACTTAATGCCTATCGTAGAAGGTCAGGCATGGAAAGACCGTCACAACTTGATTACGCTGTATAACACAGGGCCGTTCACCAACGGTGCCGGAAACGGATGGTGCCTGTTCGGAAACAAGTTCGACCTCATAAAAAAACATGCTGCAGGATGGGAAGACGAACGTTACGGAAATCCGATTGCCGAAGACAAAAAGGCGGTACGCGAGTGGGTAAAAGACCCTGCCAACCAAGCCGTGCTTGAAGAAATAGGCAAGATAGAAGTAGGCAGGCTGTTTGATTATGTATGGAATGCCAACTACCTGCGCGGCGATAACCACCAGTATTCGTTCAGTAGCGGCAGAACCAGTGATACTTGGATAGCAGGACTGTCGGGCGAAGATGCTGAGAAGAAATACGGTGTGGCTTCCTTTGAAATGAGTCTGGAAAACGATTACGGACGCATCCAGCACCAGACTCGCTTCTGGGAGCAGGGTGAAGGCAAGCGTAACGAGGCTTTGACCACCACCATCGGCAAGCAAAAAACCGGAAAACACCAGTCTATCATTTGCTTCAACCTGCAATACGTACCCGATACGTGGAAAGATGCACCTTACACGAATCTGTATCTGCAAGACTTCCCGCTGTTTATGAAACAGTTAGGAAACACTGCCAATCCTGTTGTGAAGTTTGAGGGAGTAAACTACGATACACTTCTTCCGGCTTATATGAAGTAAAAAACCTACCAACCTATCATACATAAGTATGAGTACAGCAAAGAGACCGCCCGTGCGATACGAAGCGGTCTCTTTTTTTGTAGTCTTTCACCGATATATTACCGTTAGCGAATCACAGCCTCATCGGGCCACGGAATCAGTTCTCCCGTTTGCTTGTACGACGGGCGCTGAGCATCACAGTCTTTCAGTGCGGCAGTCAACTCTTTTGCCAGCTGTTTTGCCAAATCGGGTTGCATCTTTATCAGATTGTTTTGTTCGCCTATGTCTTCACGAACATTGTAAAGACGCAGCTCGCGGTTTTCCCAAAAATACAAAAGGTGATAATCGCCTTTCAGAATGGCAGAATAAGCGCCGAATCCCTCTGCCGTATCCTGACTTTCACCCCAAAGGTTCGGGAAATGCCAGATGTTGGTACGGTCGCGTTTCAGTGTGGGGTCTTTTAATATGTCCACAAAACTCTTTCCGTCTACGTGTTGTACAGTTTGATATGACTTTGCCCCTGCCATTTCGAGAATAGTAGGAAAGAAATCTTCTATCATCACACGGTTTTCGTTTACCGTTCCTCCTTTTACCACACCCGGCCATGATACAATCATCGGTTCATGTACGCCACCTTCGTATGCCGAACCTTTACCTCCACGAGCCGGATAGTTAGGGTCACGGTTCAGAATGCCTTGCCGGGGTCCTACGCTCTGCCCTCCGTTGTCGGACATGAAAATAAGAATGGTGTTGGCTGCCACTTCGGGACGTTCGCCCAAATAATCCAGTATATCTCCCAAACTCTTGTCCATACCTTCCACCAAAGCTGCATGATTGATTTCATTTTCATCCAGATTGGCTTTCAGTTGGGCATCGTACACACCGCTGCCGTCCGGCTGACGGTAATTTCCCGTAAAGCGTTTGTCGGGGTTATAGGGTGCATGAATGGCATAATGAGACATATACAGATAAAAAGGCTGACGATTGGCTATGGGCTTATCGAGAGCTTTTAAAGCCTCAATGGTAAGAGCTTCGGTCAGGAAAGTACCCTTGCTGTAATATTGTTCCAATCCGCTAACATGGAAAGCCCCAGAGCCAAATTCATTTTCGGCAAGATAGCTTCCGGGAGCTCCGTTGGCTCCACCCCCGATGTTCACGTCGAAACCAAAGCTCAAAGGATTTTCTCCAACCGTACCGCGCGCGCCAAAATGGGCTTTGCCACAATGTATGGTATAATAACCATTTTCTTGCAACAAACGGGGCAATGCCGTAATGGGCGTGGCATTTTTCAAATCGTGTTCACCGGCACGGTCAACGGGCTGTATGCCGTTGTAGTTCCAATCGGGCAACTGTAATACGTTGCTTTCGACATCGGTCTGCACGTCATACTCCAGCGTCCAGTTGGTTACCCGATGACGGGCTGCGTTCATGCCGCTCATCAGACTGCATCGCGAGGGTGATGAAATGGCACAAGCGTATGCCTGCGTAAACTTCACCCCCATCTGTGCCAAACGTTCCATATTGGGAGTATGATAACGCTCATTCAGCGGAGTTGGCTCTTCATAAAAAGGAACAGAGGTTTCCTGCCATCCCATATCATCTACTAAAAACAGAATGATATTAGGCTTATCTTGCGCCGAAACGTTCCCTAAAGCTGCCAGAAATGCTGCCGTAAACAAATGTCTTTTCTGTTTCATATTTCTGATTGTTTATATTAAAGTTATTATAATTCAGACTTATCCTGCATGTCGGGTCCCGATAAACGGAAAGCCACAGCAGGCGATAACAGTGTGGTTATTAAAACCAGTAACCACAGATTTCCAGTCATCGGATTATAAGCAGCCATTAGTTCCGGAAAAGCAATGCCCGAAACCTGCCCGCATACAAGTTCAAACAGGATGGTTAGAAACACCCAAAACAAACCTACGCGGTAACACATTCCACGACTAAGATTTTTTATGCGAGGCAAAAGTATCCATGTAAGAAAAAAGATGCAAACGCTCAGCAAGATTCCGCTTATCGGCAATGCCCATTGAGCAGTAAACATTGGAGTCAGCACGTATTCCCGCAATCCTCCGTTCAGAATAGCCACGGGGATAAAACAAACCCATATCAGAACCGATTTTAATAGAATCATCATTGCATAATAGATTGTGATAACATTACTCGTTTTGCCTAAACCAATCTACCGGCTGGTTACACATAGACTTTAATAAGCAGGCGATTCAGCCATGGCCAACGTACGCGATACCATCGGCGACTGCTCGTCTGCCTGCCTCCGAAGCGTAGGATAAAATCGCGGAAACCATACTTCTTAAAAGGAAGTCCGGCATCCATAAACTCAAAGTGACCATACCCGTGGCGGCGGGCATAAGTCATGGCATTCCATACCGCCAACACACCGGGATATAACAAAGGATAGCTTTTACGCATCCCACCCGAAAACAGCAAATAAGCACTATCATCGGAAAACAGGCAAACCGCCCCTCCTATTATTTTATCCTTATAACGTATAAGGAATATTTTACCGGCTTCGCGCCGCAAAGGTTGTGAAAAAAGAGATAGGAAAAAGCCTATATCGGGTAAATATTGGTTGATCTTTGAGGAATAATACTTCTTCAGCATCGAGAAAAAAGCATAAACATCGTCGCTGGTCCGTGCTACATCCATAACTGCACCGTTTTTCAGTCCGCGCTGAATCTGACGCTTGCGCGAGGTACTCATCCATTTGTCCAGCGCGTGGTGATGAATCGAATTACGTACGCGCAACCAGCGTATGGGAAAATAACCGTTCTGACGGAAATAACGATAACCGAACAAAGGTTCTTCCAAATTGCGAAACTCTATGAGGAATGATTTTTCGCGATAAGTGGATGTAAGGTAAGTCAGCATTTCATTGAATATCTGTTCGCGACGGAAAGAGCTTTTGAAATATTCGCCCGTACCATAAACATACGTCTTTTTAAGCAATCCCGTTATATGAAAATAGCTGCGCGTAGTACAAAGCAATTTTCCAACAACCTTGTCTCCCTCGTATGCCACCAACAATACAGGCTGATAGCCGGATGTCTGCTCCAAAGCCTGAAACAAAGCGGTAGAATGGAAGACATTCGTTCCGGGTAAAGACGGAACGTCTTTTGCATGGTAATATGTCGTCAGACGGATATCCATATAGTGCAAATTTATAACTTTTTATTGAGCATTTAAAAGAGAAAGCCTATATTTGTGGAAGAAACAAGATTTTTGTGAATCTATTTATCAAAAAAAGAGTATGGCGACAAAGGCTATAAACAATAAAGATACATGTAGGGCGGCAGCTGTATTTCTGACCTTAACGGGTATTATTTACTTACTTGACCGCTGGATAGACTTTGCCGATTGCGGACTGGCGTGGGTAACGCAGAAAGACACGATGCTGCTTTATGCATCGGTGGTTTTCCTGTGGTTCAAATCAGACAAGTCTGTGGGTATCATCCTTGCCGGTATCTGGCTCATTCAGAACATCAACTTAGTAACAGAATTACTGGGACAAATGTCATCGTACCTTCTTCCTACAAGTCTGCTTGCCGTGGGTGTCATCCTCTATTTTATTTCCTCTAAATAGAAAAACCGATGAATGAAACAATTACTTCCATTGCGATTATAGGAGCCGGAAATGTAGCCACACATCTGGCTTTGGGACTTTCCGGCAAAGGCTTTACCATTCGGCAGGTATTCAGCCGTACCGAAGAGTCCGCCCGCGAACTGGCAACCAAGCTGAATTGTCCTTATACGAGTTCGCTGGAACAACTAACGCCAGATGCCGACCTGTATATCGTATCCATAAAAGATTCGGCATTAGAGTCTGTCATCCCACATATCACCCGCCGCAATCCGCAAGCCCTGTTCGTACACACGGCAGGAAGCATGTCGGCAGACGTTTGGAAAGGATATGCCAACCGCTACGGAGTAATTTATCCGATGCAAACATTCAGCAAACAGCGCACGATAGATTTTACAGATATCCCGGTTTTTATTGAGGCCAACAATGCTGACGATACCGACCGGCTGACGCGGCTGATGGAACAGTTGAGCCGGCACATTTACCATGTGTCTTCAGAACAACGGCGTTACCTGCATATCGCTGCCGTCTTTGCCTGCAACTTTACGAACCACATGTACGCCGTGTGCGAGCATCTGCTGAAAGCTCATGGACTACCTTTTGCAGCCATGCTCCCGCTTATCGACGAAACGGCCCGCAAAGTACATTTGCTCTCTCCCACGGAAGCACAAACCGGACCTGCCTGCCGATATGATGTAAACGTTATCGACCGACACCTGCAAATGCTGAACGGGGAACCCGAACTCGCTAAACTTTACGAGCTGATAAGCCAAAATATTCATGTATATAACGAAAGGAAAAGTAAACATTAATTACCGTATGATAGATTACGATTTAACCCGAATAAAAGCATTGTTTTTCGATGTAGACGGCGTGTTAAGTGCCGAAACCATTTTTCTCCATCCCGACGGCGAACCGATGCGGTCGGTCAACATCAAAGACGGATACGCACTTCAGCTCGCAGTCAAATGCGGACTGCATGTTGCCATCATTACCGGAGGCAAGACAGAAGCAGTAAGAAAACGTTACAAAGGATTAGGCATTACAGACGTGTATTTAGGAGCTGCCGTCAAAACCAACGAATACAATGAGCTGCTGCAAAAATACAACCTCAAGCCGGAAGAAGTGCTTTACATGGGCGATGATATTCCCGATTATGAGGTTCTTTCCCTCGTGGGACTTCCTTGCTGCCCTGCTGACGCGGCTCCCGAAATAAAATCAATCTGCAAATACATATCCCACCGAAAGGGAGGGTACGGCTGCGGACGCGATGTGATAGAGCAGGTGCTTCGCGCTCAAGGCAAATGGATGTCTCATGAAGAGGCTTTCGGCTGGTAATAATCCCCCCCAAAAACGCTACCGTTAGTGTTACTCATCCTATGCGGTAGCGTTTACCGGTTCTACCGCAAGCGTTTTTCAAGCCTCCAAACAGATTCGAAACAAGCTCGCTACAAACTTAAACTTCCTCATCATAAAAGAATATAAAACAATGATACTTAACAACTTATCGAAATACAAAATCAAATTAGCATCCAACTCCCCCCGCCGTCGGGAGCTTTTATCGGGATTAGGCATTGACTACGAAGTAAAAATCTTGCCGGGAATCGACGAAACCTATCCTGACACCTTACAAGGTGAAGAAATACCGGTTTACATAGCCCGTAAAAAAGCGGATGCCTACCGTTCGGCGATGGAAAAAGACGAACTCATCATAACCGCCGACACAATAGTATATATCAATGGAAAGGTTTTAGGGAAGCCACGTGATGAAGCAGACGCCCGTTACATGCTCCGCCAACTGTCAGGTTCTTCCCATCAAGTCATAACCGGAGTATGTATTACCACCTGTGAATTTCAAAAAACATTCTCCGCCACTACAGAAGTAACATTTGACAACCTGACCAATGAAGAAATAGATTTTTACATCGAAAGATATCATCCCATGGATAAAGCTGGCTCATACGGCATTCAAGAATGGATAGGATTTATCGGTGTATCCGGAATACACGGTTCCTACTTCAACGTTATGGGTCTTCCGGTACAGCGTTTGTATCAGGAACTCAAGAAGATACGGTGATAGATGGCTATACATCGGTTTCCCGTAAAATAACATATTAAACTTAGTTCGCTATAAATCAGGACATGATGTAACAGATAATACGCGAAAAGTAGCAGACACAGATATGCCCGCTGCCGCATCCGGCAAAATTACTTTCGCCTTCTTTCTATGCAACGTAATGCAAAGATGAAGATTTTACCGAATATAAACAAAAAACAGCCTGAAAAACTTGCGTATTAAACGAATGTTGATTACATTTGTAATGCAATAAAAACAAAGGAGGTATTAATGAAGAAAAAGCGAAAAAGCAAAAAACTTCAAGAAGCCGAAGATGACCTATTATTTTATTTGGAGTTTTACAAGAAATTTCCAGATAGCTACAAAAAGAAAATAGCAGATAAGGAAATCAAGGAGCTTGAAGAAAAAATTAAAAAAGAGTAAAAACATCCCTCCCTTCGGAGAGGGAATTAAAATAACAAAGCCATGACATATTACGATAAAATAAAAGAATTGGCAGCCCGTAACCGGGAAGCAAAAACAAAAGAAGAAAAGGCGGTCATTGCAGAAGAAATGATGAAACTCCAAAATGAAAATCCGGAAGAATATCAGTCTGCTCTTGAAACCCTCATCAAAGAGACCTCTAAAGAAGTAGAAACACTCACCATGGCTGAAAAACTTGGAGAAGTGACAAAAATAGTTTCAATGGCTTACATTGCACAACACTATTTTGGAAAGACAAGAAGCTGGCTTGCCCATAAACTTAACGGAAACACGGTAAATGGAAAAAAAGCCGGTTTCACCTCTGGCGAAATAGAGACATTGAAATTCGCATTATCAGACATCTCAAAAAAATTAGGCTCACTAAGTGCTACCCTTTAGTACACTTTGTTTTTATTGCCCGTCCCCGCAGCATGAGCCGTCTGCGGGGATTTTTTTAGGTTCACCACTGCCACAAGCTCCAGTTCACTATTATGGGTCTTCCGGTACAGCGTTTGTATCAGGAACTCAAAAAGATACGGTGAGATACGATGCGAAAAACGGAATTCTTGTGGTATAAATAAAGAAACAGAAACAAAAGAAAAAGAAAAAAAAGAATTAAAATTATTTTGACCAAAATAAAACAAATACTACCTTTGAACTCGCGGTTACGTCTGACATTAACTTATAGATTATTTCCTCTCTAAGGATAACGTTTGATAAAACCCGCAAAATTAATCGGATATTTAATTATCTTCTAACTATTTGTAATGAAGAAAAAATCAAAATCAAAATTACCGAAAAAGATATTGGTAAAATACACGAAAAAAGGAAACTCTGAGGCCAGCAAACCAAGTTGTTATGATTATGAAACGATTCTTTCTTCCGAAGAATTGTTCTCCATACTAAATTTCAGAGAAAATCAGAGTTCTAATATAGGCATGGCAAGACCTGCTTGTGTAAAACGTATTACCGCTACTTGTGTAAAAATCTCATTAACACAGATTACGCAAAACTCAGTTCATTTATCAACTGAATCGAAAACAGACAAGGAGAACAACGAAAAAGACACTGAAAAAGACAAGTAATTTCAACTTCAAGAAATCCGGTGCAACTTCCGGAAACAATCAGCACATTCAAGTTGCATCTCAAACAAAGAAAAGAGAACACAACAGTGAAGGAAGTCTAAAGATTTTCTTCACTGTTGTGTTATATACAGACCAACAAAATAGCCTGCGAAAATTTTCACAAATCCACAATAAAAATGAAAGGCTAATTAACACGATTCCGAGGAAAGATTTTCTATAAAAAGTTTCGTATTTCAACACAATTTTGCTTTCTTTGTCTGCAAGTAAAAAAAAGAGCTTTAAACTTAATATCCATAAAAAACTATTTTATTATGAAGATTTCTCACATCGAACATTTGGGCATTGCAGTAAAAAGCATCGAAGAAGCCCTGCCTTATTATGAAAACGTTCTTGGACTAAAATGTTATAACATAGAAACGGTGGAAGACCAGAAAGTGAAAACGGCATTCTTAAAATGCGGTGAAACCAAAATAGAGCTGCTCGAACCTACGGGGGCAGACAGCACTATCGCCAAATTTATAGAGAACCGGGGCATGGGAGTACACCATGTGGCTTTCGCTATCGAAGATGGGGTAGCCAACGCTTTGGCTGAAGCCGAAACTGCCGGTATCCGACTGATAGATAAAGCACCGCGTAAAGGAGCTGAAAACTTAAACATCGCATTTTTACATCCCAAATCAACAATGGGTGTACTGACCGAACTCTGTGAAAAATAATTAAGCAAGTGTATGGAAAGCTGTCTTTTACAGTTTTTACTGACATCTTTTCGTGCTTTGATTTAATACATTACCAATTCATTTAAAAGACTAATACCATGAGCAAACAACTTGAAAAAGTAAAAGAGCTGATAGACCTGCGCACCCAAGCACGTATGGGCGGAGGTGAAAAAGCAATCGAAAAGCAACACGCAAAAGGAAAATATACAGCCCGCGAACGCATCTCCATGCTTTTAGACGAAGGAAGTTTCGAAGAAATGGACATGTTTGTACAGCATCGGTGTACTAATTTCGGCATGGACAAAAAACATTATTTAGGAGATGGTGTAGTAACGGGATACGGTACGATAGAAGGACGTCTTGTGTATGTCTTTGCACAAGATTTTACGGTTTCGGCCGGCTCACTGTCGGAAACAATGTCAATGAAGATTTGTAAAGTAATGGATATGGCTATGAAAATGGGAGCGCCTTGCATCGGATTGAACGATTCGGGAGGTGCACGTATCCAAGAAGGCATTAACGCACTTGCAGGTTATGCTGAAATCTTCCAACGCAATATCATGGCTTCGGGAGTAATTCCGCAAATTTCAGGAATCTTTGGTCCGTGTGCCGGAGGTGCGGTTTACTCACCTGCTCTAACCGACTTTACGCTGATGATAGAAGGAACTTCTTACATGTTTCTTACAGGACCGAAAGTTGTAAAAACGGTTACAGGCGAAGATGTTTCTCAAGAAGATTTAGGCGGAGCCAGTGTACACTCTACACGCTCAGGAGTTACTCACTTCACTGCTTCAACTGAAGAAGAGGGACTTACACTTATCCGTAAACTATTAAGCTACATTCCACAAAACAACCTCGAAGAGCCTCCATACATTGACTGTACAGACCCCATCGACAGATTAGAAGATTCGTTGAATGAAATCGTACCCGACAGCCCGAATAAGGCTTATGATATGTATGAAGTAATCGGAGCCATAGTAGATAACGGTGAATTCTTAGAGGTACAACGAGATTATGCTAAGAATATCATTGTAGGATTTGCCCGTTTTAACGGACAGTCAGTAGGTATTGTAGCTAATCAACCTAAAGTATTGGCAGGTGTACTCGATTGTAATTCATCACGTAAAGGCGCACGCTTCGTACGGTTCTGCGACGCATTCAACATTCCAATCGTATCATTAGTAGATGTTCCGGGATTCCTTCCGGGTACAGGACAAGAATATAACGCCGTAATCTTAAACGGAGCCAAATTGTTATATGCCTACGGAGAAGCTACCGTACCTAAAGTAACCATAACCTTACGTAAATCGTACGGCGGTTCTCACATTGTGATGAGTTGCAAACAGTTGCGAGGCGACATGAATTACGCATGGCCAACAGCCGAAATAGCTGTCATGGGAGGAGCCGGAGCCGTAGAAGTCCTTTATGCTCGTGAGGCCAAAGAAGCTGCCGACCCCAAAGCTCTTATGGCCGAAAAAGAAGCCGAATACACGAAATTGTTTGCTAACCCATATAATGCAGCTAAATACGGTTACATTGATGATGTAATAGAACCGCGCAATACACGCTTCCGTATCATACGCGCATTACAACAGTTGCAGACTAAAAAACTGACGAACCCTGCAAAGAAGCATGGAAATATTCCTTTGTAATATTAATCTTTAAATTCAGTTTCTATGAACAAACCTTTAATCGGAATATTTTTCATATCCATTTTGCTGGCAGCGTTTAGTTCGTGTACCACTCCCGAAGGGAAAACCAAAATAGTAATCAATGAGGTTTTAATTGATAATGAAAGCAACTTCGAGGACGATTACGGCGTACACAGCGGATGGGTTGAAATATTCAATACCTCTTACAATAGTGTTAATCTGGCAGGATGTTACCTGAAAGTTAGCAGCGAACCGGGAGATACGGTTTCTTATTTTATACCGAAAGGCGATGTGCTAACAGCCATCAGCCCGCGCCAACATGCTCTTTTTTGGGCAGACGGCACTCCACGCAGAGGAACGTTCCACACCAACTTTGTGTTAAGCAAAACAAATGATAACTGGGTAGGACTTTATGATTCCGGCAGAAATTTACTCGACCAAATAGTAGTACCTGTCGGCATTTTGAAAACAAACCAGTCTTATGCACGAGTAAGCGATGGTTCAAACGAATGGGAGGTCAAAGATGACAGCGAAACCAAATATGTTACGCCCAGTACGAACAACCAAACGCTGGAAGGAAACCCGAAGATGGATAAGTTTGAACAACATGACTCTGTGGGTATCGGTATGACGATAACTGCAATGTGCGTAGTGTTCACCGGTCTTATCCTACTTTACCTCTGCTTCAAGTTAGTCGGCAAAATTGCTATCAAGCTGCGCAAACGCAACGCCATGATAGCGCATAACATTACCGATAAACAGGAAGCTAAAGACCGCAAGTTCGGAGAAACTCCGGGCGACGTAATTGCTGCCATATCTATGGCGTTACACGAAACTCAGGGAGCCGACCACGATGTGGAAGAAACCATTCTTACCATCAGCCGCGTAAAGAGAAGCTACTCTCCGTGGAGTTCGAAGATTTATACCTTACGCGAAAATCCTCATAAGAAATAACCCGCTAACGATTAATAACCATGAAAGAATATAGATACAAAATCAACGGAAATCTTTACAAGGTAACCGTAGGAGATATTGAAGACAACAATGTACACGTAGAAGTCAACGGAACAGCATACACCGTAGAGTTAGAAAAGAAATCTTCTCCTAAAATAAAACCGGTGGTACGTACGGCTTCTACCAGCCCGGCTACACCGCCTCCCGCTGTGACCCGTCCTACACTGGCAAGTAGCAAATCGGGACTGAAATCTCCGCTACCGGGAGTAATCCTCGAAATTAAAGTAAAAGAAGGTGATACCGTAAAACGTGGACAAACCCTGATTGTGCTCGAAGCCATGAAAATGGAAAACGACATCAAGGCAGACCGAGACGGCAAAGTTACCGCTATCAAAGTCAACAAAGGAGATTCTATTCTTGAAGGTACAGACCTTATAATCATTGAATAACTATGGGAGAATTTGTTAATTTCTTACAGAATAACTTGGCGG
Organism: Bacteroides caecicola; assembly: GCF_023337095.1. Classification (NCBI taxonomy): domain Bacteria; kingdom Pseudomonadati; phylum Bacteroidota; class Bacteroidia; order Bacteroidales; family Bacteroidaceae; genus Bacteroides; species Bacteroides caecicola. The sequence continues at coordinate 174,607 of NZ_JAMBLM010000004.1, read as the reverse complement.
ATTTCTGGACATATACCGGATTTCATAATGCAACTTACCAACATTTTATCATGATTGGTGTCGGTATATTCTTCATTTATCTTGCCGTGGCTAAAGAATTCGAGCCAATGTTATTGATACCTATCGGATTCGGTATGCTGGTAGGAAACATTCCATTCAACATGGAAGCGGGATTACAAGTAGGTATTTACGAACAAGGCTCAGTGTTAAACATCCTATATCAAGGTGTAACGTCGGGATGGTATCCGCCCCTTATCTTCCTCGGTATCGGGGCGATGACGGACTTCTCGGCATTGATTTCCAATCCCAAACTGATGCTTATTGGTGCAGCAGCCCAGTTCGGTATCTTCGGTGCATACATGATTGCGCTTGAGTTGGGTTTCGACCCCATGCAGGCAGCCGCTATCGGTATCATCGGTGGTGCAGACGGCCCGACGGCTATCTTCCTTTCATCCAAACTGGCTCCTAACCTGATGGGTGCGATTGCGGTATCTGCCTATTCATACATGGCACTCGTACCGGTTATCCAGCCACCTATCATGCGCTTGCTGACCACGAAGAAAGAACGTGTTATCCACATGAAAGCTCCGCGTGCCGTATCGCATACCGAAAAGGTAATGTTCCCCATCATCGGTTTGCTGCTTACGTGCTTCCTCGTTCCTTCCGGTTTGCCGCTGTTAGGTATGTTGTTCTTCGGAAACTTGCTGAAAGAAAGCGGAGTAACCCGCCGTTTGGCAGAAACAGCACGCGGTCCGCTAATCGACACCATCACCATCTTGTTGGGATTGACAGTAGGTGCATCCACACAAGCATCCGAATTCCTTACCGTTAATTCTATCTTAATATTTGTATTGGGAGCATTGTCTTTCGTCATTGCTACGGCATCGGGTGTATTGTTCGTCAAAATCTTTAACCTGATACTGAGCAAAGACAATAAGATTAACCCGCTGATTGGTAACGCCGGTGTATCTGCCGTACCCGATTCAGCCCGTATTTCTCAAATCATCGGATTGGAATACGACCCTACCAACTATCTGCTGATGCACGCCATGGGTCCGAACGTAGCCGGAGTGATCGGTTCGGCTGTAGCTGCCGGTATCTTGTTGGGCTTCCTTGTATGATGAAGTAAAAATACTAAAATCATAAAACAGCCGGGGCTTGAGTGGTAAAATCATTCAAGCCCCGTTTTTGTATCCATCAATTCCGCCAAACTCAGCCTTGCATCCTCCCCAAAAACACTACCGTTAGTATTACTAATCGCATACGGATAAGTTACTCCATTCTATTCGGAAGACCACTTCACCCATGCGGTAGGAATTTTTCCGGAATAAAACCGGATAAAATTAAACAAATCCGGTCAGAATAACTTTTCATTTTACCCCGTTTTCTTGATTTATATCATGAAAAACCTGCAAATCCATACATTTTTTATGCTTCATACTCGGAAAAGAATACAAACATTATAACTTTGCCCATGCAAAACAACTAACTTAACAAGAATATGACAGCAAAAAAAACTGTAAAGTATTACATCCCTCAGAAAGGAGTATACTTATACGCCTACACTCAGAATGGAAAAACAGAAATGATTGTATTAAACAGCACTGACAGCGAACAAGTATTATCTGCCGAACATTACAACGTGCTGACTAAAGACTCTAAATCAGGAAAAGAAATTGCAAGCGGAAAGAAAATCGACTTCTCTCAAAATTTAGTGCTATCGGCACGTAAATCATTAAGTATAGAATTTTAAGAACTCTAAGACATTTATGTCGATATTATAAAAGCGCAATGTTTTGAAGTATAACACTTCGAATATTGCGCTTTTGCATTAATATCCAATAAGCCATACGCCTATCATCATCTTCTTACTCCGAAAAATCCAACGTAAGCTGACGTTCGTCTATTACTTTTTTCGGCTTCGGCAACAGCAGTTTTCTAACAGTGGTGCTGCCGAGTTCATGAATCGTTTTTTCGGGCAATTCGTTACACGTTATAAAATATTGGGCTTTCTTGATTACGGCACCCATTTTCTTTAACTCATAAAAGCCGATGCGAGAGAAACGACGAGATGCGACAATAAGCTTTGCCGAACGAGTGCCTATGCCCGGAACACGCAACAGAACTTCGTAATCGGCCGTGTTGATATTCACAGGAAAAAACTCAGGATGGCGAAGCGCCCACGAAAGTTTGGGGTCAATTTCCAAATCTAAGTCGGGAACGTCGTCGTTCACCAGTTCATCTACTTTGAACTGATAGTAACGCAACAGCCAGTCGGCTTGATAGAGACGGTTCTCACGCACTAAAGGAGGCTGTTTCAAGGCAGGAAGCCGCTTGTCGTAAGTGTTCACTGAAATGTAACCGGAGTAATAGACACGCTTCATTGTAGGGTGCTGATAAAGCGATGACGAAACGTTTAATATGTCTTTGTCTGTTTCGGAGGTTGCACCCACTATCATCTGTGTGCTTTGACCTGCAGGGGCAAAGCGGGGAGCATAACGATACTTTTTCCGTTCTTCGGAACTCTCCAGAATGCCCTGTTGGATGTAACGCATGGGCTGATACACACTCCGATGGTCTTTTTCCGGAGCAAGGCGTTTTAAGTTTTCTTCCGTAGGAATCTCCAGATTCACACTAAGGCGGTCGGCATAACGCCCGGCTTCGCGCACCAGTTCTTCGCTTGCTCCGGGAATACTTTTCAGATGAATATATCCGTTGAAACGGTGTACCTCGCGCAGGTCTTTCGCCACACGCACGAGGCGTTCCATCGTATAATCGGGGTTACGCACCACTCCCGAACTAAGAAACAGTCCTTCGATATAATTTCTACGATAAAACTCAATGGTCAGTTCCACCAACTCCGATACCGAAAGCGTGGCACGCGGAATGTCGTTGCTGATGCGGTTGATGCAGTACGCACAATCGTAAATGCAGTAATTCGTCAGCATGATTTTAAGCAGAGAGATACACCTCCCGTCCTCCGAAAAGCTGTGGCAAATCCCCCACCCGCTCACCGTGTTACCCAGTCCGCCTTTGATGTTCCGGCGAGACGTGCCGCTCGATGCGCAAGAGACATCGTACTTTGCCGATTCTGCCAGCACCTTTAATTTATGGATTACCTGCTCGTTCATGCGAAAACTTTTATCACAAACAAAGTTAGTTACTCTGACTGAACCATGCAACGACTTTATGAAATTTATCGTACCTTTGCACGTCAAATAAAAACAAACCGATTCTGCTATATGTGGTTACTACTTGCTTTCTGCTCGGCAGCGTTGCTGGGCTTTTATGATGTTTTCAAAAAAAAATCGCTGGCAAATAATGCCGTATTACCCGTTTTGGGACTGAATACGCTGTTTTCAAGCCTGATATTTCTACCGTTTATTCTTATTTCTTACCTCAAACCGGAATGGCTGGCGCAGACACTTTTTTTCGTTCCGCGCGCAGGATGGGAAGTGCATAAGTTTATCATACTCAAGTCGCTAATCGTGTTGTCATCGTGGACGTTTGGATATTTCGGCATGAAGCACCTGCCCCTTACCATCGTAGGTCCGATTAACGCCACCCGTCCGGTGATGACGCTGGTAGGCGCACTGCTTATTTTCGGAGAGCGACTGAACGTGTATCAGTGGATAGGCGTACTGCTTGCCATCGTTTCGTTTTTCATGCTGAGCCGATCGGGGAAAAAAGAGGGCATCGACTTTCAGCATAACAAATGGATATGGTTTGTGGTACTTGCTGCCGTATTGGGAGCTGTGAGCGGACTGTACGACAAATACCTCATGAAGCAATTCAATAACATGGTGGTACAGTCGTGGTACAACATTTACCAACTGTTTCTGATGGGCGGCGTGCTGATGTTCCTCTGGCTGCCGCGCCGTAAAACCACCACACCTTTCCGTTGGGACTGGTGTATTATCCTGATTTCCGTATTCCTATCAGCTGCCGACTTTGTTTACTTTTACGCACTGAGCATGGACGGCTCGATGATTTCCATCGTGTCAATGGTACGCAGAGGAAGCGTAATCGTTTCTTTCCTGTTTGGCGCAATGGTATTCCGCGAAAAGAATCTCAAGAGCAAAGCCATCGACCTCGTGCTGGTACTTATCGGGATGGTTTTCCTTTATTTGGGCAACGTGTTGGGCTGACGTGTTTCGCACACTCGGCACACGTCCCTTTCACGATGTAATTTACTTTCCGCGCGATGAATCCTTCGGGGATATCAACGTGAGGAATGAGGTCTTGATCCAAGCAATAGGTTTTTCCGCAACACTCGCAGTAGAAATGGCAGTGTTCTTCTTCGTTGGTGCAATGTCCGTGGTTATGACAGAGGCAGTATTTCAACGAACCGCTTCCGTCGTCTACACTATGAATAAGCCGGTGTTCGTGAAAAAGTGTCAAAGTACGGAAAATAACAGACTTGTCAATGCTCTGCAACTGTGCCTCCAGACTGCCCAAACTGAATGTATCCTTCGTTCCGGCTATGGCTTCATAGATTAAAAGGCGGGTAGATGTAGGGCGTATTCCCGTCTCTTCCAATATAGAACTATAGTCTTGCGCTTTTTTCATGTTTCTTTGTCAATTATGCCTTTATTCCAACTAAAAGTTACGGGCATAAAAATAAAAAAACATGCTTACATTTTAAACAAAATATAAGCATGTTTTCTAAGAGCCTGTTTAAATTTTCCAATAAGTTATTTTTATCAGCTTCCCTTTGAGTTTGTTTCCGGTCTGTTTTCCCGTTTTTACTCGTCAGATAGCCCGCTATCCTCCTCGCAAAAACAAAAAAACATCCTCGAAAACAATTCTCAAACTAAAGCCGAGCAAAATTTAAACAAGCTCTTAGAGCCTGTCTAAATTTTCCAATAAGTTGTTTTTATCAGCTTCCCTTTGAGTTTATTTCCGGCTCAATGTTATTACTGTTGTTCCTTCACCGTCGACCAGAAGCATTGTTCCGTTTTCATCCAAACTGAAACTGCGAACTTTATCCAAAGCCCCCAATACTTGACGCTCAATATCCATATCCGGACAAGACATCATCGTAGAAATCATTTGAGTGAAACGTAAAGAAGAGGCTTTATCTGCTTCTTGCTCAAATCCACCATTAATGACATTGCAACCCGCATTTCCGTGAACCCGCTTTTCGGCTACATTAAAAGCGAGAAAAGGAGCTTTCTCCATTCCGCCCAATTCAAAATTATATACCGAAACGATATTCCATTCACCTTCCAAGTCTTTCACCGAAACTTCCGGCTGCAAACGTTTTTCCAGCTTCATAATCTGCTTACCTTCAGAATCATTCAATGACAATCCGCTTTTTGTTTCCTCGTATCCTGCTACTTTATCAAGTGCTTCTACCACTTTGCGTTCGGTTTCCATATCAGGACACATCATACGTGTTGTTGCCACGGAAGCGAAATGGATTTTTCCGGGTTGGATGGAATCAAAATCCAGACTGCCCATCATGCGGTTACATCCCGCATTTCCGTAAATTCGTTTTTCTTTCATGTCCATTCCCAGATAGGGAAGGTTTTCTGCCGTTATTTTTTCACCATTAACTTCTACGATGTTCCACTCTCCTGCCAAATCGACAGACGAAATAGCTTTGCTACCTGTTCCGCAACTGTTCATCATCAGCAAAACGCCGCCTGCAACCACACTTAACATTTTCTTATTTACCATAAATTTCCAATTTAATATTCTCTGGTACAAAAATACAGAGATATTCCGAATACTGCATCCTATTTTAATTTTTTACTTAAACATGGAACTATTTTAACCTATTTGAGAGAGCAGACGGCGTAATAAACCACTACCGAATGGTTACAGGAAAACTGTTAGAAAAAAATCCCCGCCATCCATCGCGCAAATACAGGCAACGGATAACGGGGATCTAACTAAAGCAACTATTCTTGTTTATTCTGTATAGCGTTCAATCGTTTGTTCACGGTCGGGACCTACAGAAACAATCTTAATGGGCGCACCAAGTTGTTCCTCCAAGAATGAGATATAAGCATTAAACTCTTCGGGGAATTCATCTTCGCTGGTCATGTGAGTCATGTCTGTCTTCCATCCGGGCATTTCCACATAAACAGGTTCCACACCTTCGGAAATATCATAGGGGAAATAATCGATTTCCTCTCCGTTTACCTTGTATGCCACACATGCTTTTATCGTATCGAAGCCATCAAGCACATCGCTCTTCATCAGGATAAGCTGGGTTACGCCGTTTACCATGATGGAATAACGCAAGGCAACCAAGTCTACCCATCCGCAGCGACGTTCACGTCCGGTAACAGCTCCGTATTCATGTCCTAAATCACGAATGGTTTTGCCGGTTTCATCAAATAATTCAGTAGGGAACGGACCTGCTCCTACACGTGTGCAATAAGCCTTCATGATGCCATACACCTCTCCTATTTTATTCGGAGCAATACCCAAACCGGTACATGCACCTGCACAAACGGTATTAGAGGAAGTAACAAACGGATAAGAACCGAAATCAACATCGAGCATTGTTCCTTGAGCACCCTCACACAATACGCTTTTTCCTTCTTTCAGCAGATTGTTTACTTCATGTTCGCTATCTACCAAATGGAACTGACGCAGGTATTCAATACCTTCCAGCCATGTCTTTTCCAAATCGGTAACATCGTATTCGTAGTTCAGGCTCTTCAAAATCTTTTCATGACGGGCCTTTGCAGCAGCATATTTTGCTTCAAAATCATGAAGGATATCGCCTACACGCAAACCGTTACGACTAACCTTATCCGTGTAAGTAGGACCAATACCCTTACCCGTAGTACCTACTTTGGCATCGCCTTTAGCAGCCTCATAAGCTGCATCCAAAATACGGTGAGTAGGCAAGATAAGATGAGCTTTCTTTGATATATGCAAACGTTCTTTCAACGGATGTCCGCTGGCTTCCAATGCTTCGGCCTCAGCTTTAAACAAAGCGGGGTCAAGCACAACACCGTTTCCTATTATATTTATTTTATCACCCTGAAATATTCCTGAAGGAATAGAACGGAGTACATACTTCTGACCTTCGAACTCAAGAGTATGGCCTGCATTCGGTCCGCCCTGAAAACGAGCTACTACATCATAACGGGGAGTCAATACATCGACAACTTTACCCTTGCCTTCATCGCCCCACTGCAAACCTAATAAAACATCTACTTTCATGATAATTTTTCTATTTTAGTTTGTTTTTTCTACGTTTTCCTCCCATACATTTGCTGCATAACCCATAAATGTATAACGAATAGTGAGAAGCATGAAAATTTTTCAATTTCGTTTGTGCTATGGCTTGCTTCAAATTTTCATCTTCAAACTCCGTCACTTTCCCACAGCCTGTACAAATCAGATGATGATGGGTTTCATTCTTATACGAACGTTCATACTGAGATGTATTTCCAAACTGGTGTTTAATAATCAGTCCGGCATCAATCAGCAATATGATAGTATTATAAAGAGTGGCACGGCTTACACGGAATTTTTCTTTTTCCGCCATGTAACTATACAGCATGTCTATATCGAAATGTCCCTTTATCGAATAAATCGTATCCAATATAGCATAACGTTCGGGCGTTTTTCGATGTCCGTTTTTTTGCAGATACTCCGTTAGTATCTGTTTCACCGTTTCTTTTACATTCTCTTCCATGCCATTATCGTTCAACGTCCAAAGATAACCTTTTTTGTGTAATTTAGAAAGATTGCAAACAATATTCTATCTCATTTTTTATTTCATCGGCTAAGGCACATACATCCGGCTTATCCGATTTACACAAAAGTCCTAACGGGCGGCTTATCTTTTTCCAATTATTTTTCGAACGTGTTCCATACTTACGCAAGGCGGTTGCCGCAGCTTTTCGCACTTGTAATGAGTCACTTTCCAACCCGGTAAAGGCTTGGTCGAAAAACTCGGCTTCTGCCCGGTCGTCCAACTGCAAGCCTTGCATAATCAAACGTGCCGTCAATAAGAAACCGCATACCTGAAAATACTCACGCTCGTCTGCCATCCACGGGAAAATCACTTCGGAAGCATACGGCAGGTGTTGGAAAAGATTCATTACCGTATATTCTGCCAATTCCGGATAATGAATGTCTTCAATCCATATTTCAGCGATGTCCTGATAAAAGGAGTCAACCGGCTGGAGCAGTCCCGCCATGATTTTACATTCGCGAATATTTTCTTTCCAAAGAGCCTGTGCCAAATCATGATTCGGTTCGTATTCCGCCGCAATTTCCTTGATACGGGGATATTCGATTCCGAAATTCAATTTATAGTCCATCCCTTTGTCTCGCATACTTTGCGAAATCATGCCGTTCATATAAAGCCGGAGCTTTGATTTTATTTCTTTAAGAGTTTCATGCATAAGTAAATCCGATTTACATAATAAAGATACTTGCTTCGGCGGCTACAGATTTGAGTAGTCCCGACTATACCGCAACATCTGCTCGGCATAGCCCTCTGCATAACTAATCTTTACGTCTATGATATTTCCCTCGCCGTCGGTTTCCGGCGTATATACCGGATTGACAAAGCCCTTATAAGGAGCAAGATGTAAAGCGCGATAGCGTTCCAACACTTCGGTATGGAGTTTCGCGTCTACTTTTACGGCATAGGTTTCAACCAAGCGGCGAGCTGCCTCATAATCTCCTTCGCTCTTAATCCGTTGGATTTCTGCCAACAGTTGTCCGAACAGTCCGCGGAGTTTTACATAATCATTGATACGTACGTAAGTTTTCCCGTCGCGTTTCACCCACTCCACTACCCGGTCGGCAAGTCCGTGCTCCAAGCTCCAGCGTGCTATCAACTGCCGATTACGCATGTGGGCTTCCTCCACCGTACATCCCGGCTCGATACGTACCAGTTGAGTCATCAGACCATTCATCATATACGCATAATATTCCGCTTTATAGGCTTCCGAGTCAGGGGTCAGTCCGAGTTCCACCATTTTTTCATCAGGCAGGTAATAAAGTCCGAACAAATCGGCACGAGCTTCTTCGATTGTTGCCCCGTATGCCTTCAGCGCATCGGGGTCGACACCGGGTAATAATTTTCCGGAGCCGTGTCCCAAACATTCATGAAGGTCGGTATGCAAATTATCGGTCAGGTCGGCATACTTATTCAATAATGTTCTTTCCACATCACTGTACACGAATTCTTCGCGGAAGCCATTGCCTCGTGCCGCCTGATTATAGGCAGCAGTCAGATTACCAATGGTTACCGACTTTGAGCCGTGTACGCTTCGAATCCAGTTTGAGTTCGGCAGATTAATGCCGATAGCGGTACTCGGATACAAATCGCCCGCCAGTATGGCAGCAGTTATCACCTTTGCCGAAACACCTTTCACCGTTTCTTTTTTAAAGCGAGAATCTACTGGCGAATGGTCTTCAAACCACTGGGCGTTGTTACTGATGGTTTCAGTACGCCGGGTAGCCTCCATGTCTTTGAAGTTCACGATTGACTCCCAACTGGCTTTCATGCCCAACGGGTCGCCATAACTTTCGATAAAGCCATTCACGAAGTCTACCATCGAGTCTGTATCCTTCAGCCACGCGATGGAATAAGCATCAAAAATTTTCAGGTCTCCGGTGTGATAGAAATCGATCAACAGGCGGATGACTTGCCGCTGTGCATCGTTTTCCGCTACATCTTCCGCCTTTTCCAGCCATCCTACTATCTTACGCAGAGCGGCATCATACATGCCCCCTATTTTCCAGACTTGCTCTTTCACCGTTCCGTTTTCTTTCACCAGCCGGCTGTTCATGCCGTACATTACGGGTTGCTCATCGTCAGGAGCTTTCAGGGCCGCATAAAAGTCTTCCGCCTCTTTTTGGGTTACTCCCTCATAATAGTTTGCAGCCGAGGTTAAAACCAAATCTTCTCCGTCGGCTTGATTTACCCGCTTTGGCATCACGGAAGGATTGAAAATAACGGGGAAAAGTTTATCACACATCGTTTGCACCGTTTCTCCTTCGCCCAGCGGCAGGTACGCCGCGGGCAAAGAGAGAATCACATCCGACAGGTAGTCGGCTGTAAATCCGGGTACAAACTTATCGCACGCATAATGATGGTGAATGCCGTTCGAAAACCATACTCGCTTCAGGTAAACCTCCAGTTCATGGAAAGCCGATGCTGTACGGTCTCCCTGATAATGCAAGTAAACGGCTTCAAACAAGCGACGAATTTGCAGGTTATATTTACCGTTTTGATCGAACAGAATATCTCTACCTTCCAAAGCCGCTTGCGACAAATAATATATCAACTGTTTACGCTGCAACGACAATGTTTCGAAACCGGGAACCCGGTAACGCAACAGTTGCAAATCGGCAAACTGCTCTACAATATAGTCGAACGACGAATCTTCTGTCAACTGTTCCATCAGTGTAAAACTTACTTTTTGGGTGTATGATTAATTCGATACTCGCGAGGTGTTCCCCCCACATGTTTAAAGAAAGCCGCATAAAACGACTGGCGATTGGCAAAACCTACCATCGCACTGATTTCCTCTATGGTTTTATCGGCGTATCGTTTATCTACCAACAAATGTTTGGCGTCGCGTATGCGATATTCATTTACCAGACACGTGTAGTTCATGCCAAAACGCGAATTGATAACTCCGGACAGGTAGCGGGTGTTGGTCTTCAGGTCTTTTGCCAAATCCCGCGCACAGTAATTGGGGTCTTTGTACTTCTTTCGCGCTACGATGATATTTAAAATATCGTCATACAACTTGTCTGCCAGTTCCGCACGTATCATCTCGCGATAGGCAGCCTTTACAATTTTCCGTTCTCGCAAGTTATAAGGCAATTTCTTCTCAGATGCCTGTACTTGCGTTTGCTTGTCTTCAGTCTCTCTCATCTCTTGTTCATTAAAAATTAAGTTTTACAAATTTGGGCAGAAGTTTTTTAATTCACAATAGAAACGGGTATATTTTTTCATTTCAATTACAATCTTCTTACTATTTTTTTACGCCTGACAACTTTCTTTTCTTCCCGGCAAATTGTCTATCTTTGCACACCACTTATATTTTTATATCGATTCATGATGCTAAAAACATTAAAAACTTACTTTGGATATACACAATTCCGCCCTTTGCAGCAAGAAATCATCTCTTGCATCCTCAATAAAAAAGATACGCTCGTACTGATGCCCACGGGAGGAGGAAAATCCATCTGTTACCAACTTCCCGCCCTGATGATGGAAGGAACTGCCATTGTGGTTTCACCGCTTATCTCGCTGATGAAAGACCAAGTGGAGTCTCTTCAGGCAAACGGAATAGCGGCAAGAGCACTGAACAGCAGCAACAATGAAACGGAAAATGCGAATTTGAGGCTTGAGTGTGCGCAGGGGAAAATAAAACTGCTGTATATATCGCCCGAACGTCTGCTGTCGGAGGTAGGTTTTCTTTTACGGGACATCAAAATTTCACTCTTTGCCATCGACGAGGCACATTGCATCTCACAGTGGGGGCATGATTTCCGTCCGGAATACACGCAGCTGAAGGTGCTCCGCCAACAGTTTCCACAAGTCCCCATCGTAGCACTTACGGCTACTGCCGATAAAATTACTCGTCAGGATATTCTTCGGCAGCTCGCCATGCGCGACCCGCAGATTTTTATTTCTTCGTTCGACCGCCCCAACCTAAGCCTCGAAGTGAAACGCGGATACCAGCAAAAAGAGAAGATACGCGCCATCGTAAAGTTCATCGAACGTCATCCCGGCGAAAGCGGCATCATCTACTGCATGAGCCGGAACGGAACGGAGAAGGTGGCGGAGCTGCTTGAAGAGAAAGGATTCAAAGTGGCAGTTTATCACGCGGGGTTAGACAACTTGGAGCGCGAAAAAGCACAAGACGACTTCATCAATGACCGCGTACAGATAGTTTGTGCCACCATCGCTTTCGGAATGGGAATAGACAAATCGAACGTACGGTGGGTTATCCATTACAACTTGCCCAAAAGCATTGAAAGTTTTTATCAAGAGATAGGAAGAGCCGGACGCGACGGATTGCCCAGCGACACGTTGTTGTTTTACTCGTTCGGCGACATCGTTCTGCTTTCTAAATTTGCTGCCGAAAGCAAACAGCAGGATATTAATTTGGAAAAGCTGAACCGTATGCAGCAGTATGCCGAATCGGATATTTGCCGACGACGTATCTTGTTGAACTATTTCGGCGAGACGGCAGACCACGACTGCGGGAATTGCGACGTTTGCCGCAACCCTCCCGAACGTTTCGACGGCACTATCATCGTACAGAAAGCCTTGAGTGCCATCGCCCGCACCGACCAGCAGGTGGGAACGCGCACGCTGACGGATATTCTGAAAGGAGCCGTTACGCAGGAAATCATTGACAAGGGATACGACAAACTGAAGACTTACGGAGCAGGACGTGACATCCCGGCCCGCGACTGGCAGGATTACCTTTTGCAGATGTTGAACTTGGGATATTTTGAGGTGGCTTACAACGAAAACAACCATCTGAAAATTACGGAAGCCGGCAGGAAAGTCTTGTTCGGACACGCCACGGCACAATTGGTTGTAATCAAGCGAGAGGAACGTACCGTCAAGCCATCGCGCAAGAGTACGCGGAAAGATGTTTCGTTGCAACCGGTCATCCCCACCCTTATTCCTGCAATCTTCGAAGATGAAGACGAGCAACTGTTTGAGACGCTGCGCCAACTGCGCAAACAGCTTGCCGACCAACAGGCTATTCCTCCCTACATCGTACTATCCGACAAGACATTACACTTACTCGCTTCACGTCAGCCCCGCACGCTCGATGCTTTCGGCGAGATAAGCGGAATAGGTGAATACAAAAAGAAGAAATACGGTAAAGATTTTATTGAAGCAATAGAAGCGTATAAAGCGGAAAACAAGCGGTAATCCGTCTTAAAACAGTTCTTAAAATTTCTATGGGTAAAGTGTTCGATTCTTACCCATAGAAAGTGATTACCTTCCGAATAGAAAGTGGTCGTCTTCCGAATAGAATTTCCCTTCGCTATGGGATAAAAAAAACGGCAGCCCGCCACACTGAAAAATCGCTGTCACAGCTCGGAATAAAAAGTCTCCCAAGCCTCGTTAAACGCTGGCATAGAAGGGAATAACAAATCTGCCCCTTCGTCTAACAAAGTCTTATCGGGCAGAGGCCCCGTATTGACTGCCACGGTAAAAATACCTGCCGCCACTCCGGCACGCACGCCCAGCGGAGCATTCTCTACAACAATCGCTTCATTAGGTTGAATCCCTGCTTTCCGAAGCGCCATCAGGTAAGGTTCGGGATTGGGTTTGCCATATTTCACATCGAACGCCGTTACCATCAGTTCGGGCTTGAATATATCAGGGAAATGATGGTTCAACTTATCCAACAGCGATTTCTGTCCCGACCCGGTCACTACCATCGGAATAAGTCCCTCTTGTTTGATTTTAAGCAACACTTCGTAAGCCCCCGGCATCCGTTCAGGCTTCGCCAGCCGAGAAAAAATATCGCTTTTGGTTTGATAGATTTCCTTAATCTCAGCCTCGGTAGCTTCATGTCCGCGCTCACGCAGACTGACGATATTGATGGTCGAAGCTCCGGTACGCCCTTCGTGCAGATAAGCCTCTTCAGGACTTAGCGTCATACCGTAAAGTTGCATAGCCTCATGCCAAGCAGCAGCATGATTCTTCATCGAATCAAACAGAACACCGTCCATATCGAAAAGAACGGCTTTTAATGAAATAGAAGAATACTTATGAGTTTGAAGATATTGGGTAATAGCTTGTTCGTACACTGTTTGTAGTTTAAAATGGAAAATGATATATTTAAAACAAAAAGAAAATGGAGAATTAAAGGCTTAATTCTCCATTTCCAACGCTTTCGGCTTATTTCAACCGTGCCTGAATAGCTTCTGATTCTTTTTCATAACCCGGCTTGTTCAAAAGAGCAAACATGTTTTTCTTATATGCCTCTACGCCCGGCTGGTTAAACGGATTGACACCCAGCAGGTAACCGCTGATACCGCAAGCCTTTTCGAAGAAATAAATCAACTGTCCCAAATAATATTCGTTAAGTACAGGGACACTTACACGCAGGTTAGGAACTCCACCGTCAACGTGTGCCAGCTGCGTACCCAGTTCTGCCATCTTGTTTACTTCGTCTACACGCTTGCCTGCAAGGAAGTTCAAACCGTCGAGGTTTTCTTCATCTGTCGGTACACGGAGTTCGTGGTTCGGAGTTTCGACAGACACCACGGTTTCGAAAATCGTACGTTCACCTTGCTGAATCCATTGTCCCATAGAGTGAAGGTCGGTAGAAAAATCTACTGAGCTGGGATAAATACCTTTGTTATCCTTTCCTTCCGACTCACCGTAAAGTTGTTTCCACCACTCCATAAAGTAATGAAGTTTAGGCTGGAAGTTTACAAGGATTTCAATTTTCTTGCCTTCCTTGTAAAGTTCGTTACGGGTAGCTGCATAAAGAGCAGCAGGATTTTCCATCATATTTTCGTTCGCACATACTTTTTCCATTTCGCAGGCTCCGGCTACCAACTGTTCGATGTCGATACCGGCAACGGCTATCGGAAGCAAACCTACCGGAGTAAGTACAGAGAAACGACCTCCTACGTTATCAGGAATGATGAATGACTTATACCCCTCTTTGTCAGCCGTTACACGGGCTGCCCCTTTCTTAGCATCGGTTACAGCTACAATAACCTTACGCGCCATTTCTTTGCCGCGCTGGTCTTCGCATTGCTTTTTCAGCAGGCGGAAGGCAAGAGCAGTTTCGGTAGTTGTACCCGACTTTGAAATATTGATAACACCAAATTTTTTATTTTTCAAGAATTCAGTAAGTTCAGCCAAATAATCCTCGCCAATGTTATGTCCGGCAAAAACGATAATCGGTTGTCCGGCTTTCTTTTCTTCCAGCCACAGGAAACTGTTCGACATGGCTTCGATAACGGCGCGTGCACCTAAATAGCTACCCCCGATACCGGCTACCACCACTACTTCGCAATTCTGGCGGAGTGTTTCAGCAGTCGCTTTCAGGTCGGCCAAATGTTCTTTAGTTATCGAAGAAGGCAAATGTAACCAGCCCAGAAAATCATTTCCCAGTCCCGTGCCTTTCTCTAAAGTTTCCATACATTCTTTCACTTTCGGCTCATAAGCAGCCAAACTTTCTTTCGTGATAAACCCTAAAGTTTTTTCGACGTTAAGTGTAATGTTTCCCATAACTATCTGTATTTTATCTGAATGAATCAGTTAATAATTTAATCTCGATCATCGGAGCAATGCGTTCGTAAAGGATATTATAAACCGCATCCACTATCGGCATATTGACATGCAAATGCTTGTTCAACTCTTTAATGCACTTTGTTCCGTAATATCCTTCGGCTATCATCTCCATTTCAATCTGAGCGCTCTTTACGGAATATCCCTTACCTATCATCGTTCCGAATACACGGTTTCGGCTGAAATTGGAATAAGCCGTTACAAGCAAATCGCCCAAATAGGCTGAGTCATTCGTACAACGATTCACCGGATGAACCGTATCAAGGAAACGGTTCATTTCCTGTAAGGCGTTAGACACCAATACCGCTTGGAAATTATCGCCATACTTCAGCCCACTGCAAATACCGGCTGCTATCGCATATACATTCTTTAATACGGAAGCATATTCGATGCCTGCCACATCGGTATTGACCGATGTTTTAACGTAGTGTCCTGAAAGCTGACGTGCAAAGAGCCGCGCTTTCTCTATGTCCTTACACCCCACGGTGAGATAAGAAAGCCGCTCCAATGCGATTTCTTCGGCATGGCATGGTCCAGCCAAAACTGCAATATTTTCTTCGGGAACGTCGTATACCTTATGGAAATAATCGGAAATTATCATATTTTCATCGGGGACGATTCCCTTAATGGCGGTAACGATGAACTTATCCTTTAACTTGGTTTTTAGCTTCTTCAGGTGGCTTTTCAGATATGGCGAGGGAGTGACGAATATCAGCGTGTCTGATTCGCGCACTACCTTGTTTATGTCTGAAGAAAAGCTGATACGCTTCACGTCGAAACGTACGCTCGTCAGATAAGCCGGATTATGCCCCAGCCGCTTGAAGTCTTCTATCCTATCGTCACGGCGCATATACCAGTTTATCGTGTCTGCTTGGGCTAATATAATCTTAGCGATAGCAGTAGCCCAGCTTCCTCCACCCATGATTGCTATTTTACCGGGTAATTTCATATCAATTTAATTGAAAATCAAAAATGGGGAATTGTGAATTGAATCGTTATCAAATCCCCATTTCCAATTTATTTCGTCCAGTTAGCAACTTCTTCAACAGACGGATTAGTCAGTCCTAATTTATATTTCTTATTTATACCACAAATATCTTGGTGCAACTTCTGAGGATTAACCTCTTTCATGTCTGCCACCATGTTATATCCTGCTTTCTGGATTACGGGAACCCATTCTTCGGGGATACCCAATTCCATAAACTTGGCAGGAGCATCCTTCGGGACTACTTTTTCAGGACGCATTTGCGGGAAGAATAATACTTCCTGAATGGTGCTCTGACCGGTCATCAGCATTGTAAGACGGTCCATACCGATACCCATACCCGAAGTAGGAGGCATACCGTATTCCAATGCACGGACAAAGTCTTTGTCAATAACCATTGCTTCATCGTCTCCTTTCTCGCTCAGACGCATCTGTTCTTCAAAGCGTTCCAACTGGTCTATCGGGTCGTTCAGTTCCGAATAAGCGTTACACAACTCTTTTCCGTTCACCATCAGCTCGAAGCGTTCGGTCAGTTCGGGGTTTGTGCGATGACGTTTCGTAAGCGGAGACATCTCCTTCGGATAGTCGGTGATAAACGTAGGCTGGATGTAGTGACCTTCACAGAACTCGCCGAAGATTTCGTCAATCAGCTTGCCCTTGCCCATCGTGTCGTCTATCTCCATATTCAGTTTCCGGCACACTTCGCGAATCTGGTCTTCATCCATGCCCGTAAGGTCATAGCCCGTAAATTCTTTGATGGAATCAAGCATCGTTACGCGCTTATACGGAGCCTTGAAGTTTATCAGGTTTTCGCCTACCTGCACTTCGGTAGTACCGTTTACGTCCAGACAGATTTTTTCAATCATCTGTTCGGTAAACTTCATCATCCAGTTATAATCCTTGTAAGCTACATAGATTTCCATGCAGGTAAACTCCGGATTGTGCGTACGGTCCATACCTTCGTTACGGAAGTTTTTACCGATTTCGTAAACGCCCTCGAAACCGCCTACTATCAGACGTTTCAAGTAAAGTTCGCTGGCGATACGCATATAAAGCGGAATATCCAGTGCGTTATGGTGAGTGATGAACGGACGTGCCGCCGCTCCTCCGGGGATAGCCTGAAGAATAGGAGTTTCTACTTCTACATATCCTTTTGCGTCGAAATACTCGCGCATGGACTTATATACTTTTGAGCGTTTCAGGAAGATGTCTTTCACGCCGTCGTTTACCACGAGGTCGACGTAACGCTGACGATAACGCAGTTCGGGGTCTTCAAACTTGTCGTATGCCACGCCGTCTTTGTACTTCACGATAGGAAGCGGACGGATGGATTTCGAGAGGACTGTCAATTTCTGTGCATGGATAGAAATTTCCCCCATCTGCGTACGGAACACAAATCCTTCGATGCCTATAAAGTCGCCCAAATCGAGCAACCGTTTAAACACTACATTATATAAATCTTTATTTTCGCCCGGACAGATATCATCGCGGGTAATATAGACTTGGATACGACCTTTAGAGTCTTGAAGTTCGATGAAAGAAGCCTTTCCCATTACGCGGCGCGACATGATTCGTCCTGCCACTGATACCTTACGCGGTTCTGCCTCGTCATCTTTAAATTCGGCTTTTATATCTGTCGAAAAAGCGTTTGTTACATACTCGGCTGCGGGATAAGGTTCAATGCCCATCGCTCTCAACTCGTTCAGACTGTTTCGTCTGATAATCTCCTGTTCACTTAACTCTAATACGTTCATCTGTTAATGCATTAACTCAAATTCGCTACAAAAATAAAAAACATTTTGCAAAACTCGCCTATAATCAAGCGAGTTTTTATACATACCGACACAAAACGGGGGAAAAGCCTCTGATGTTTCTCCCCTCTTGCCGCCCCTCAGACACCTGTTTGCAGAAGGCTCATACCACCGCCTTACAGCGGTAAAAAAACGCTACCCGAAGCGTAAGCAAGTTCTATGGGTAGAACAGGTCAACGCTACCGCATAAGATTAGTAACATTTCCCATAGCGTTTCAAGCGGGACAAAAGATAATAATTTTTTAATTTATCCCATTCAGAATTTATTTTATCCTGAAATATTTCTTACCTTTGACCTCTACCAAATTATGAAAAACATGAAAATTGTCATTTTACAAACCGATATTCACTGGACGAATCCTGCGGCTAACATCCGACACGCAGATGAGATTATATCGCGTTACGCCGACGGAGATTTATTCGTCCTCCCTGAAATGTTTTCTACCGGATTCTGCACGCAGCCGAAAGGAGTGGCAGAAACAGACGGGGGCGAGGCCCTGCAATGGATGAAGCGCAAAGCTGCGGAACGTGGGTGTGCGATAGCCGGAAGCATCGCAGTGGAAGAGGACGGAAAGTATTACAACCGTTTTTACTTCGTACACCCCGACGGCAAAGTGCAGCATTACGATAAGAAACATTTATTTACTTACGGCGGCGAGCACAAACAATACACGCACGGAACGAAACGGGTTATTGTTTCTTACCGGGGCATACGTTTTTTGCTTCAAGTGTGTTACGATTTGCGTTTCCCTGTATGGTCGCGCAACCGGAAAGATTACGATGCTATCCTTTACGTTGCCAGTTGGCCGACTCCGCGCATCGGAGCATGGAAAACGTTGTTACGCGCACGGGCTATTGAGAACCAATGTTACGTAATAGCCGTGAACCGTGTGGGCGAAGACCCTGCCTGCCAATACTGCGGCGGAAGCGCCATCATCAATCCTTACGGCGAAACATTGGCAGCCTGCGAAGACGGTACGGCGTGTGAGGCCGAGGCTGTTATCGACATGAACGAGTTGGAGGGCTTCCGCAAAAAATTCCCCGTACTGGACGATGCCGACGGATTCAGCCTTTTATAAAACCGGCTTTTTGAACGAAAAAAATAAAAACAAATACCTAAATATGGAAAATAACAAACTCTTACTATTGGGCGACCAAGCGATAGCACTTGGCGCCATTCATGCAGGAATATCCGGTGTATATGCTTATCCCGGTACTCCTTCGACCGAAATCACCGAATACATCCAAGAATCGCCGCTGGCTAAAGAGCGAGGCGTACACAGCCGCTGGTGTACCAACGAAAAGACTGCAATGGAAGCGGCGTTGGGCGTATCGTACGTGGGCAAGCGCGCATTGGTATGCATGAAGCATGTAGGCATGAATGTATGTGCCGATGCTTTTGTAAATTCTGCCATCACGGGCGTCAACGGCGGGATTGTAGTGGTAGCTGCCGATGACCCGTCGATGCACTCTTCACAAAACGAACAAGATTCACGCTTTTACGGCAAGTTTGCCATGATTCCCATACTCGAACCGTCTTCCCAACAAGAGGCTTACGACATGATGGGATATGCTTTCGAACTGTCTGAAAGCAAAAAGCTCCCCGTATTGATGCGTATCGTAACCCGTCTGGCACATTCGCGCGCGGCTGTCGCTGTAAGAAATGCGGCAAACGAAACCGCTTGTACGGGCAGAGCTTCCGTCCCCACCGACTGGATATTGCTCCCTGCCAACGCTCGCCAGCGTTACAAAGAAGTTATTAAAGTTCAACCCGAACTTATAAAGCTCGCCGAAGAAACTTCATACAATGCCTTGTCGGTAACAGCCGGAGGCACAGCAGAAAAAGGTATCATAGCTTGCGGCATCGGATATAATTATGTAATGGAGAATTATCCCAACGGTTGTCCTTATCCGCTTCTGAAGATAGCTCAATATCCCTTGCCCGCCGAAAAAATAACCCGGCTGGCTCATGCCTGCAAGGAAATCTTGGTAGTAGAAGACGGTCAGCCTTTCGTAGAAGAACAGCTTAAAGGAGTATTGCCATCGACATACATCGTGAAAGGAAGATTGAGCGGTGAACTGCCCCGCACGGGAGAATTAAATCCCGACAATGTGAAAGCAGCTTTGGGCATAGCCGGCGCACAGGTATATGCTGCGGCACAAAACGTAGTTCCTCGTCCACCCGCACTTTGTAATGGATGCGGGCACCGCGACGTGTACGACGCACTGAACCGTGTAGCTGCCGGATATCCCGATGCCAAAATATTCGGCGACATCGGATGTTATACGCTGGGCGCACTTCCTCCGTTCCGTGCGTTAGACAGCTGTGTCGACATGGGAGCTTCCATCACAATGGCAAAGGGAGCAGCCGATGCCGGACTGTTTCCTGCCATAGCCGTTATCGGCGATTCTACCTTTACCCATTCGGGAATGACAGGCTTGCTGGATGCCGTAAACGACCAATCCAATATCACCGTAATCATCTCCGATAACCTGACTACTGCCATGACTGGCGGTCAGGATTCTGCCGGAACCAACAAATTCGAGGCCATTTGTCTGGGGTTAGGCGTAAAGCCTGAACACGTGCGCGTAGTGGTTCCTCTTCCGAAAAACATGGAAGAAATCACCCGCATCATCCGCGAAGAAATAGAATATAAAGGAGTATCTGTCATTATCCCGCGCCGCGAATGTATGCAGACTCTCAACCGTAAGTTAAAACAAAAAAGAGCAGAAAAGAAATGAAAACAGACATCATACTTTCAGGAGTGGGCGGACAAGGCATCTTGTCAATAGCCACCATTATCGGCGAAGCGGCCACCCGCATGGGATTGACCTTGAAACAAGCCGAAGTTCACGGAATGAGCCAGAGAGGAGGAGACGTTCAGTCGAATCTCCGCTTATCGGATACGTCCATCGCTTCTGACCTTATACCGCTCGGCACTGCCGATATGATTCTTTCGTTAGAGCCGATGGAAGCGCTGCGCTATTTGCCGTATCTGGGAAAAGACGGGTGGATTATCACGTCTTCTACTCCGTTTAAAAATATACCGAATTATCCCGACGAAGAAAAGCTAATGGCTGAACTGAACGCCCAGCCTCACGTGGTGGCACTGGATGTGGAAGGATTGGCAAAAGAGCACCAGATGCCCAAATCGGCAAACGTGATTCTGCTTGGCGCAGCAGCTTCTTTTCTTCAGATACTTGACGTACAGACGCTGCGTGAAAGCGTGGGACGTATCTTTGCATCGAAAGGTGAAGCCGTAGTAGAAACCAATTACCGTGCCTTCGACATCGGGTATGAGTATGTGAAACGTCTTAACCAGCCTGCCTTATGAGTCGTGTATTCAGCGAGGAACAAGTATCCTCGGTAGCCAAAGAGATGAAAGTTGCCGACTTACAAAACGCCACCATCGGCGACGTATTGCTGGTAGCTTCCCGCTTGGAAGAGTTGACAGGCATTCCGTTTATCCGCATGGATCAAGGCTCGCCCGGATTACCCGCCAACCGCATAGGCATTGAAGCAGAAAAGGCTGCGCTCGACCGCGGAGTGGGTGCGCAATATCCTGCCGCAGCGGGAGTAGCAGAGCTGAAAGAGGCTGCTTCACGTTTTGTCAAGGCATTTATTGATATCGACATCTCTCCCCGCGCCTGCCTGCCTACCACCGGCTCGGTAGCCGCTTCGTTCGGAGCATTTATCGCCTGTACCCAACGCATTCCGGGTAAAGATAAAGTATTGTTTATCGATCCGGGATTCCCGATACAGAAATCCCAGCTTCGCATCCTCGGTATCGGATGGGAATGGTTCGACATCCACGATTTCCGCGGGCAGGCTTTACGCCCGAAGTTGGAAAGTTTCCTCGAAAAAGGCGACATCGCTGCCATTGTGTACTCTAACCCTAACAATCCGGCATGGATTTGCTTGGAAGAAGAAGAACTGCAAATCATCGGCGAACTGGCTACCCGGTACGATGCTGTGGTATTGGAAGACCAAGCCTACTTCTGCATGGATTTCCGCCACGCATTCGGTCGTCCGTACACAGCTCCTTTCGTGCCCACCGTTGCAAGATACACGGATAACTATATCCTGATGCTGTCTGCCTCAAAAATATTCAGCTATGCCGGACAGCGTATCGCGTTGGCTTGCGTTTCTGACAAGCTGTTCGACAAGCAATACCCTGCCCTCGCCCAAAGATATGAAGACTCCGGCGTGTTCGGTCCTACGTTTATTGCTTCCATCATGTATATGATTACGTCGGGCTGTACGGCTACTACGCAATATGCCATGGCTGAAATGCTGAACCGCTCGGTATCGGGAGAAATCAATTTCGTAGAAGATGTGCGCGAATACGAACGCCGTGCACGCCGCATGAAACAAATCTTTACGGACAACGGCTTTACCATCGTTTACGACCGCGACGTTACTCAGCGCGTGGGCGACGGATTCTTTTTCACCCTCGGCTATCCCGGCATGACGGGCGGTGAATTGCTTTGTGAACTGATGTATTACGGCGTAAGCAGCATTTCGCTGTCTACTACCGGCAGTGACCAGCAAGGAGTGCGTGCCTGCACATCGCGTATGCGCGAAGAGCTTTACCCGATACTGGAAGAAAGAATGAAAGCTTTCCGCGAAGACCACCCGATATAAATTAATAATGTATATAAAGGAGTGATAACAGAGTATGGTTACGCCGCTCGTTATTCACAGCCTATGTTAACGATTATCTGACATGATTTGGAACACTAACAAAGAATGTATGCCGCGCGAACAAATGCGCGAACTACAAGGCAAACGCTTGCAGAAGCTCGTTGTTTACGTTTATCATAACGTACCTTTCTATCGCAAGAAAATGCAGGAAATGGACCTTGCGCCCGATGACATACGCTGCATCGACGACATTGTGAAACTTCCGTTCACCACCAAGCAGGATTTACGGGACAATTATCCGTACGGGTTGATGGCGGCTCCGCTTTCAGAGGTGGTGCGTGTACATGCCTCATCGGGCACGACAGGAAACCCAACCATTGTAGGTTATACCCGCCGCGACCTTTCCATCTGGTCGGAGGTGATGGCACGGTGTCTGTCTGCTTATGGCGTTACGCGCGATGATACCTTTTCCGTTAGTTATGGATACGGACTGTTTACAGGAGGACTGGGGGCGCATTACGGTGTTGAGAACCTCGGTGCTACCGTTATACCGGCTTCTACGGGAAATACCGAGAAACACGTGCGCCTCATCCGCGACCTCCACATTACGGGTATCGCCTGTACGCCTTCATACGCGCTTTATCTGGCTGAGGTGGCTGAACGCATGGGTATCCAAAAAGGAGAACTCGGACTACGTGTGGGGGCGTTCGGGGCAGAACCGTGGACGGAAAACATGCGCCGCGAAATTCAGGAACGCCTCGGACTGAAAGGATATAATATCTACGGATTAAGCGAAATCATGGGGCCGGGCGTGTCTTACGAATGTCAGGAGCAAAACGGCTCGCACATTAACGAAGACCATTTCTATCCCGAAATCATCGACCCTGAAACGCTTCAGCCGCTGCCCGCCGGCACAAGAGGAGAACTGGTGTTTACCACGCTCACCAAAGAAGGAATGCCTTTGCTCCGATACCGCACGAAAGACCTTACTTCGCTCATGCCGGGCACGTGTCCGTGCGGACGAACCAACGTACGGATGACTCCTATCATGGGACGCAGCGACGATATGCTCATCATCCGGGGTATCAATGTATTCCCGTCGCAGGTAGAAAGTGTTATCCTCGGCATGAAAGAATTTGAACCGCGTTACTTGCTGGTGGTCGACCGCAAGAAAAACCTCGACACACTGGAAGTGCAGGTAGAGGTGCGCCGCGACTTCTTTACCGACGACATCGGTGCCATGTTGGGACTGAAAAAAATGCTTTCCGACAAACTCAAGAGCGTACTGTCCATCAGTGCCGATGTGAAGTTGATGGAACCTAACAGCATAGCCCGCAGCGAAGGAAAATCGACACGGGTAATAGACAAACGTGTATTGGTATAACCTAAAAAGCAATTATCAAGCTATGACAATAAAACAATTATCGGTTTTTTTAGAGAATAAAACCGGACGAATCAACGACGTAGTGCGCACGTTGGGACAAAACGGAATCAACATGCACGCTTTCAGTATGGCAGAAACGGCAGATTTCGGTATCCTGCGTCTGATAGTTTCTGATGTAGACAAGGCCGTAGAGGTATTGCGCCAGCAAGACTTTGCCGTGATGTCTACCGATGTGGTTTGTTTGAGTTGTGAAAACGTACCCGGCTCATTGGCTGTGATTTTAGAGTATCTGGCGCAAGAGCAAATTTTCATCGACTACATGTATGCTTTTGCCCAAAACGACCGTGCGCACGTGGTCATCAAGCCCAACGACATGGCGCGCTGTCTCGATGTACTGAAGCAGCACGGGTGTGAAGTGCTTTTAGATAAAGATTTGTAAATCCACAGCCACTCCGGTGAGAAGAAATCCGCCGTACTTCCGTTGACCCATTGACGCTTTACGGAAGCGCGACGGATTTTTTCTTGGCATATCCGAATCTTTTCGTAGCTTTGTAATGTTATCAAAAGAAAAACTATGGCTACGATACTTTATATTAAAAACATGGTTTGTAACCGTTGCATCATGGTGGTAGAAAGCATTCTGAAAGCAGAACATCTGACAGCGGAACGGGTAGAACTGGGAATGGCTTCCATCAGCGAAACGCTGACGGAGGAACAGAAAGAAAGCGTGCGCCGGCAGTTGGAGGCTGTGGGCTTCGAACTGATGGATGATAAGCGCAGTCTTTTGATAGAACACATCAAGCAACTTATCATCGAGCTTATCCACCGACAGAACGGAGAATTGCGAACCAACCTGTCGGATTACCTCACGGAACATTGTGGACAAGATTACAGTGCGTTAAGCAAACTGTTTTCGGAAATCAACGGCATTACCATCGAAAAGTATTTCATTGCCCAAAAGATAGAGCGGGTAAAGGAGTTGCTCGCCTACGACGAACTTTCACTGAACGAAATAGCTGATTTGCTGAACTATTCGAGTACGGCACACCTCAGCGCACAGTTTAAAAGCGTAACCGGAATGCCGCCCAGCCAGTTTAAGAAGCAAGCCAGCCACAAGCGCTTGTCGTTAGACAAAATCGGACAATAATATCCCCCAAAAACGCAAGCGGATGCGTTGATAAAAACATCCGCTTGCGTTCAACAAAACATGCGGATAAGTTACCTTACGCTATGGGAAGAAATTTTGCAGGCTTCAAACGATACAAAACTTGTAAATCCTATCCTTAATTATATAAATGGTTTTGCGGAAAAGCCGTTACTTTTGCATTCGCTAATAAGAACAGAATCAAATTTAAAAGTATATGGATAAACCCAAAACCATCAAACGGAATTTTCCTGTATTGGAAATGAGCTGTGCCGCGTGTGCAGCCCGTGTAGACAAGACATTAAACCGTCAGCCGGGCGTACAGACTGCAAGCGTAAACTACGCTTCGGCTATGGCAACCGTAGAGTATGACCCTGAAATATGTTCACCCGAATCGTTACGTACAGCCGTACAGACAGCCGGATACGACCTTGTTATCACTGCTGATAAAGAGGAAAGCAAGCAAGAGGCAGAAGATGCTCACGAACTGAAGTACCACGCTTTGAAGCATCGTACCATCTGGGCGGTTCTTCTCTCGCTCCCCATCGCCATAATCGGACTTTTCTTCATGGATATGCCTTACGCCAAGTACATTATGTGGCTATTATCTACTCCCGTTGTATTCTGGCTGGGCAGAGGATTCTACATCAATGCTTGGAAGCAACTGAAACATGGAAGTGCAAACATGGATACGCTGGTGGCAAACAGTACCGGAATTGCTTATATCTTCAGTCTGTTTAACCTTTTCTTCCCTCAGTTCTGGTTAAGCCGAGGCATCCAGCCTCATGTTTACTTTGAAGCGTCGAGTATGATTATCGCTTTTATTCTATTGGGCAGACTGCTGGAAGAACGGGCAAAAGGAAACACTTCTACCGCCATTCGGAAACTGATGGGGCTGCAACCCAAAACGGTGACGCTGCTTACTCCGCAAGGTGAATTGCGCGAAACTGCCATCGAAACGGTAAAGATTGGTGACACGCTGGTTGTAAAACCTGGAGAAAAAATAGCCGTAGACGGAACGGTTACGGAGGGAAGTTCATACGTCGATGAAAGCATGTTGAGCGGCGAACCTGTTCCGGTGGAAAAGTCTGTATCTGCAAAGGTATTTGCCGGCACCATTAACCAAAAAGGAAGTTTCCGATTCAAGGCAGAAAAGGTGGGCAGCGAAACCATGCTGTCTCAGATTATCCGCATGGTGCAAGACGCGCAAGGCAGCAAAGCTCCTGTACAGAAACTGGTAGACCGTATCGCTGCGATTTTCGTTCCTGCCATTATGGGTATCGCGTTGTTGGCGTTTGTCTTGTGGCTGATATTTGACCCCGTAAACGGATTTACCCGCGGACTGCTGGCGGCGGTAACGGTACTGATTATCGCTTGTCCGTGTGCGCTGGGACTCGCCACACCCACAGCCATCATGGTGGGTATCGGAAAAGGAGCCGAGACCGGCATATTGATTAAAGATGCCGAGAGCTTGGAAACAGCAAAGGGTATTGACACCATTGTACTCGATAAGACGGGAACGGTTACAGAAGGGAAGCCCGTGGTTACGGATTTTATCTGGACGGCAGAGACGCCGTTGCTGAAAAACATTTTTTACAGCTTGGAGGTCAGTTCCGAACACCCGTTAGCGGAAGCCGTGGCAAACCATCTGAAAGGCGAAGCTCTCCCGATAAATAACTTTGAGAGCCTGACCGGTGCAGGTATCAGCGGGATAGTTAACGGAAAGCGTTACTACGCCGGAAACCTGCGACTCATGAAGCAACAGCATATCCGTATCAGTGAATCGCTCGCCGCAACTGCCAAACAGCTGACGGAGGAAATGAAAACCGTGATATGGTTTGCCGACGAACAGGAAGCGTTAGCCCTTGCCGCCATTACCGACCGCATCAAGGAAACATCCAAAGAAGCTGTAGAGAAGCTCCGCCGAATGGGTATAGACATCTACATGTTAACGGGAGACAACGAAGCGACAGCTGCATCCGTAGCCAAAGAAGCGGGCATACCGCATTATCGCGCCGAGGTTCTGCCTGCACAGAAAGCCGGATTCATAAAAGAGTTGCAACAACAGGGGAAACGGGTGGCAATGGTAGGCGACGGAATTAATGACAGTGCCGCTCTCGCCCAAGCCGATTTAAGTATCGCAATGGGTAAAGGAAGCGACATTGCCATTGACGTTGCCAAAATGACAATTATCTCGTCCGACCTCCGCAAGATAGCCGATGCCGTCCGCCTGTCTACACTCACTGTCCGCACCATCCGCGAAAACCTTTTTTGGGCGTTTATCTATAATCTCATTGGCGTACCGATAGCTGCCGGTGCACTCTACCCCATTTGCGGTTTCGTTCTGAGTCCTATCATAGCGGGAGCAGCAATGGCGATGAGCAGCGTAAGCGTAGTGACCAACAGTCTCCGCCTGAAAACGAAACGCTGACAAGCGCATACGCAAACTGCTGTCATTGTCCGTACAAAGCTTCGGAACAGTGACAGCAGTTGGTGTATGCGGCAAGTTACTCTGACAGATTAACAAGCCACCATCTCTTGCAATATACGCACGGCAGATTCTACATCGTAAACTTCTTTCATCACCATGCTTCGTTTGCCGCTTTGCTCCCGCAGGTTACAGTTGCGCGGGTATTTCGCCATGTAGTTTATTATCTTACCGAATGCCTTGCTTTGGTAATACGGACTGTCAAGGTTGCTTACGAAGTAGAGCGTCATGCGTCCGGCTTTCAAAACCACTTTCTCAATGCCCAACCGCTTGGCAATGCGGCGCAACGGAACGATACGGATCAACTCTTCGCCTTCGGGCGGTATCTTGCCAAAACGGTCGACCAGACGTGCCTTAAATGATTCCACATCCTTATCCAGTTCCAGCTTATCCAACTCGCGATACAGCAACATGCGTTCGCTACTACTCGGTATGTATTCGTTCGGGAAAAGCAATTCGAGGTCGCTCTCTACGGTACATTCGTCAACAAACTCTTCGCCGCTGAATTTCTCTTCGCCCGCTTTCACCTCGTCGGCATACAGTTCGGCAAATTCGTCGGTCTTTAATTCTTTAACCGCTTCCGCAAGAATTTTCTGATATGTTTCATAGCCCAAGTCGGCGATAAAGCCACTCTGTTCGGCTCCCAGCATATTCCCTGCCCCACGGATATCCAAATCCTGCATGGCTATATGGATTCCGCTGCCGAGGTCACTGAAATTCTCTATCGCCTGAAGCCTGCGTTTGGCTTCGGGGGTAAGGGATGACAACGGAGGTGCCAACAGATAACAGAATGCTTTCTTATTGCTGCGCCCTACACGCCCACGCATCTGGTGGAGGTCGCTAAGCCCGAAGTTCTGAGCTTGATTGATGATGATGGTATTGGCGTTAGGAATGTCGATTCCGCTCTCAATGATAGTGGTAGCTAGAAGCACATCGTAATCATAGTTCACGAAGTCGAAAATAATTTTCTCCAATTCATCAGGCTGCATCTGCCCATGCCCGATACAAACACGGCAGTCGGGGATGTTACGCTGAATCATCATCTTCAGTTCCATCAGGTTTTGGATTCGGTTATTGACGAAGAACACTTGTCCGTTACGGCTCATCTCGAAATTGATGGCATCGGCTATGATTTCCTCGTTAAACGTATGTACTTCGGTTTGGATAGGGTAACGGTTGGGCGGCGGAGTCTGTATCACCGAAAGGTCGCGCGCTCCCATCAGCGAGAACTGAAGCGTACGCGGAATGGGAGTTGCCGTCATGGTCAGCGTATCGACGTTCACTTTTATCTGCCGTAGCTTTTCCTTTACGCTGACACCGAACTTCTGTTCCTCGTCGATAATCAACAGTCCCAAATCTTTAAACTTAACGCTCTTGCCGATGATTTTATGCGTACCTATCAGGATGTTTATCTTGCCATCCGCCAATTCTTTCAATATCCGGGAAGTATCTTTGGCTGTCCGGGCACGGCTCAAGTAGTCTACTTTGCAGGGCATGTCTTCCAAACGCTTCTTAAAGGTTTGGTAATGCTGGTATGCCAATACGGTAGTAGGCACCAACACCGCCACTTGCTTGTTGTCGGTCACGGCTTTGAACGCCGCCCGAATCGCCACTTCTGTCTTTCCGAACCCCACATCGCC
This sequence comes from Bacteroides caecicola, assembly GCF_023337095.1. Lineage (NCBI taxonomy): Bacteria > Pseudomonadati > Bacteroidota > Bacteroidia > Bacteroidales > Bacteroidaceae > Bacteroides > Bacteroides caecicola. Next base: position 145,230 of record NZ_JAMBLM010000004.1, on the reverse strand, counting down.
ACACACCAAACGGTCCATCGGGCGATCGCTTTCCATATCCGCTTTTACCTCCTGCGTTGCTTTTAGTTGGTCGGGCGTGTCTTCATAAATGAAGCTCGCTTCCAGCTCATGCTGTAAAAAGCTGTCGGGACTGTACTTGAATCCTTTCTCCTGCTTGCGCTGCGAGTAAAGTTTTATCAAGTCGCGGGCTATGTCTTTTATCTTGGTTTTGGTGCGTTCTTTCATCTTCTCCCATGCACCTGTACCCAACTTGCTAAGGCGAGGCTGTTCTCCCTCTTTCCCTTTGTATTTGGATATTTTATGCAGCGAATGGATAGAGACAAACACCACGTCGTCATTCTGATAAACCAGCTTGATAACCTCTTGCGTGGTATTTCCGTTAGGGATGCGCACCAGTCCGGCAAACTTACCGATACCGTGGTCAATGTGTACCACGTAATCGCCCGGCTCAAACTGGTTCAGTTCTTTCAGCGAGAGGGCAACCTTCCCGCTGCGTGCTTTGTCGCTCCGAAGGTTATATTTATGAAAGCGGTCGAATATCTGATGGTCGGTAAAAAAGCAACATTTCAGCGTATGGTCGATAAATCCTTCATGCAACGTGCGGTCTACCGCCACAAAACGAATCTTATCTCCGCGTTCCGTAAATATATCATGCAGACGATCGGTTTGTTTCACGCTGTCGGAACAAATATATAACGTATATCCCCGTTGCAGATAATCGGTAAACGAACTCGCCACGAGGTCAAAATTCTTATGGAAAATGGGCTGGATGGAAGTTTCAAACTTCAGGGTTGCCTGCGGAGTTCCCAGCGCTTTATGACCGAAATCAATGCGGCGGAAATCCAGCGAGCGTACCGTAAATTCAGAACCGTCAATCAGTTTCTTTTCCAGATTCATCAGTTCTGTCTGCTCCCCTTCGTAAGCGATAAGCGCCTGCGGAGAAACAGCCTCATCGTGAACGGTTTGAATCCGCTCACGCACCCACACCAAATCTTTCGCCCAAATCACCGTGTCGCGGGGAATGAAATCCAAGAAACACACGTTGCTGTCCGACGTTCCCGACAGTTCGGGCACAATGCTTACCGAGTCTTTCTTTTCTTTCGAAAGCTGTGTTTCCACCTCAAACGTACGGATGCTGTCGATTTCTTCGCCGAAGAAGTCGATACGGTACGGATATTCCGAAGCAAAAGAAAACACATCGAGGATGCTTCCGCGCATGGCAAACTGCCCCGGCTCATACACGTAATCTACATGTTCAAACCCGTATTTCACCAGCGCTTCGGTTATTTTTTCGGTTTCAATCTCCTGCCCTACGCGCAGCGTGAGCGTATTCTCGTTCAGCGACTTGCGGGAAACCACTTTCTCAGCCAGCGCATCGGGAAATGTTACCACCGCAACCGCCTCGTTTCGCTCCAGACGGTTTAACACCTCGGTTCGCAATATCTCGTTCGCCGCATCCTTCTGCCCGTACTTGATGGCACGGCGATACGACGACGGGTAAAACAATGTCTGCTCGTCGCCATTCGCCTGAACGATATCGTGATAGAAATATCCAGCCTCTTCTTCATCGTTCAGGATAAAGACGTATACTCCCGGACGCGCCTTGACAAAAGCGGAAGCATACAGAGAAGCACACGATGCGTGCATTCCGTCTAAATAAACTGTTTTTATATCTTTATTGTCCAACAAAGAAACCAGTCCCGCTAAATTGGGATGTTTCGCATAAATCTGCTGAAGTTCTATTATAGTCATTAGTTAATCGGATAGTTGGCGCAAAAATAAAGAATCTCACGGGAAAAATCGAATAAAATTTGATGATTCATACGCATCCGCTTGCGTTGGATGACACTACCCATAGAAATGGCTAACTCATGCGGTAGAAATCCTTAACGCTAACGGTAGTTTTTTGGAGCACTTCCGCAAATTTATTTATCGCTGTATATCAACACTATAAGGATGCTCTGAAAATTATCAGTCCGATACCCATAAAGTAAGTGATTTTAAAGCATACGCTATGCTTAGAAACTGTTTTGAATTTCTACAAAAAATTATTCTTGGCTTGATGTATCCGTTTTCGTGTGTGCGTTGGTCGATAAATTCAAAACAGTTTCTTACTTTTTCAAATTATCATTATATTTGTACTCTCTATTATTATTTATAAATGTACAACGACATTATCAAATTACTAAAAGAGCGACGACTGAAAGAAGCCTTTGAATTACTGAACTTATCGGCTTCCGATGCCGGAAACTGGCTGGTCAAGTCGGAGGTGGAGAACCTCAAAACCACGTATGGATACATGCTTCAGTATGCCGCCAAAGGTATGCAAGACCCCGAACGGGACAAGATGTACAGCCAACTTGTATGTAAGGCGTACGAACTGGCAGACCGGGTGGAGTATATCCGCACTTATACCTCCGGACAAGGACACCGGGGGGAACTGTTCCGCACGTTCAAGCGTACTCCGCCCCCCTCTTACGGAGAACTGTGTCTGACGCTGGAAACCATCGCGGAAGATATGGGCGTGGTTCCGCTTATGGAAAACGATGAAGGCAAGCGGAAGGAAAAGATGAAAGCATTGTCCGTGCGACGCGAAAAAACGGTAGACACGCTGTTCGACAAGACGTGGGTGTCTGACGGATGGACGGAAGAAGAATTCAACGAAGCAACGGCGTTACTTCGGTCGGTATTGATTCCGGTCAATGACATTGCCGTGATGATAAGTGCCGTAACCATGAGTCTGCTCGATTTGTTCGACCCCCGGAAATATCAGTTCCTACTTACGGCTTATAACGAACGGACCGAAACGTTGCTTACCCAACGGGCGCTTATCGGCATCGTGCTGGCTACCTTCCATCAGAAAGAGCGTCTGGCACTTTATCCGGAATTTATCGCCGCCTTGTCTCTCTTCATGGAAAATCCTGAAACGCTCAGACAGTTGCATGACATTCAGATATTGCTTCTGCTTTCGCGCGAAACGACGAAGATAGACAAGAAAATGCGCGAGGAAATCATTCCGCAGATGATGAAAAACCCACAGTTTAACAACTCCAATATAAATGTGGCAGACTTGGATGACATGGAAGACATGAATCCGGAATGGAAAGCCGGAATAGAAAAAATAAGCGAGCGCATCCGTGAAATGGGGGAATTACAAATGGAAGGAGCGGACACGTATATGACTACGTTCTGCCAACTGAAAAGTTATCCGTTCTTCAACCGGATGGCACATTGGTTTTATCCGTTCGACAAGCAAGTGCCGGAAGTGGCTGCCTTGTTCGATAACGAAAACATCAGTGACAAGTCGCTTATCAATCTGCTATTGGAATCGTCTACTTTCTGCAATTCCGACAAGTATTCGTTTTGCCTTACGGTAAACTCTATTCCCCTTGCCCAACGGCAGGCTTTGAGTATGCAGCTTGACGAGCAAAACGAATTTATGAGGCAAAACCTGAAAGAGGAGAAAAAGGCAAACGATGCAAGTCGCCAATACATCCACGATTTATACCGCTTTTTCAAAATCAGTTTGTTCCGCCAAGAGCATGACGATATTTTTGCCAACCGGATGTCGCTTTGGGAGAATCCGTTCTTACGCCCGCTGATCCTGACCGATGAATATCGCAAACCTATCGCTGACTATTTATTCGCAAAAGATTATGTAGACGAAGCTGCCCTACTGTATACCGAACTGACCCGAACAGGTTCTGAGGATGCTGAGGTTTGGCAAAAATTGGGCTTCTGCCTCCAAAAAGGGAAAAGATATGAAGAAGCCATCGAAGCCTACAAACAGGCAGACTTGTTCAAGCCCGACCACCGATGGACGCTCAAGCATTTGGCACAATGCTACAAACGGATGCAAAATTATGAAGAGGCTCTTTCATACTTCCTGCGGATAGAACAAATGCAACCGGAAGATTTGAACTTACTGATGCAAATCGGGCAGTGCTTAACGGCACAATGCAAATATAATGAAGCGCTGAATTACTTCTTCAAAGTGGAATACCTGACAAACAGTCCGGTTAACGCACAGCGTGCCATCGGGTGGTGTTACTTCATGGAGAAGAAATACGATGAGGCAATTCACATCTACGAAAAGATTCATGCTTCCAGTGAGGTGCGTCCTGCCGATTACCTGAACGCCGGACATGCTTGCCTGCTTCGCAACGATCTCACAAAGGCTCTGGATTACTACCGCCATACGCAAGAGCTTTGTAAGTCGTACGATGAATTTATTGAAACTTATCATGCTGATAAAGAAATCATGCTGCAACATGGCATTACGGAAGAGTATTTCTATTTGATACCCGACTTGCTGTAAACACATCTATATCTATATTATTAAAACGATTATAATATAAGTGAAAAACAGCAGGTAACGACATCGGAGAAAACAAATTATCTGTATATTTGAAACCGTATCGGTAAAGGATTCGACCTCAGCCGATACGGTTTTTCGTTAAAACAGGCTGCCATGAAAAAGTTCATTCTATTTTTATTGATATGTTTGCTTTACCCGTTCATGGGCAAGGCACAAAACGAAACGTCCCCAGCGGTTACCGACTCGCTGAGCGTACCGCTTCCTTCTCCCGTCCCACAAAGCGGATTGCTTTACTCTCCTTTCAGCATGTATGGCATTACGCCATTCAGCTATGCCACATGGAAATTGCATGAAGGATTCAATGCGTCGTTAGGAATGAACATCACGTTCAGTCCGAGCCGTTACGCCCCGTCGGGAGTGGGATTCGGACAGGATGCCGCTTTTTTATATGCCGTACCGCTCACCAAACGATTCAGCGTGGCAGGAGGAATATATGCCAGCAACTTGGATTGGGGATTCATAGACTATCGGAACGTTGGAGTTGCCGCCATTGCTGCCTTTAAAGTAAACGAGCGTATCAGCCTGTATGCTTACGGCAACAAGTCGCTGATGCCCAAACGCTCACCCTTATATTATCCGCTCCCGCACTTCGCCCCCGACCGCTTCGGAGGCATGGTCAATTTCAAATTGGGCGAAAGCAGTTCCATCAGTTTCGGCGTAGAAGGAATACGGTATTAGTTGGCAATACGAACTTTACATGCCTCACACATTTCTTCGCTGGCGAAATTCTTTGGGAGACATCCCTGTGCTTTTTTTAAAGAAACGGGTGAGATACGACTGGTCGGCGAAACTCAGTTGTTCGGCTATCTCGGTAACAGACAGTTCAGGCTTATTCAGCAACACCTTTATCTCGGCTACCAACTGTTCGTCAATCAGTTGTTTAGGCGTTTTGCCTCCTAAATATTCTACGGTTATCTGGTGCAAATAGCGCGGAGTGATACAAAGCTCCCCGGCATAAAAGGCTACCTGATGCTGTTTCATGCTACATTCTCTTACCAACTGCATGAAGCGATGGCAGAGCACCTGCTTACGACTGTACTGATTAACGAGCGCCAGTTTTTCCTGAATCGTATTAAACAGCCACATCAACAGGCTTTGCAGGAAATTGTACTCCAGTTGTTCTCTGAACTGACGGGGCTGTCCGCCGAACAGCATCTGCGCCATTTCCATCCACAACTTCACTTCCCGCCAAGTTTTCTGGCTGCGTTCGTCTGCCGTATGCCGGTAGCAGGGATGCTCGTGGGTATAATTAAAATAAGGAGTATCGATGGGTAACATTGCTTTCAAGAAAACTTCGTTCGGAAACACCAGCATCGTAACCTTGAAATCGGCGGATGAAGAAAGCAACTCCATCAACGCACCGGTTAAAAATATCAATTCGGTCTGCTCATCCAACTCGTACTGCTGCACACCTGTCGAAACAACGCCTCTCCCCTGCGTACATATCAAATAAATACCACACCGAAAATGGAAAGGATTTCCTTTCAAGAAACTTAAATCAGACTCTTCACAGCGTATCGTGGATATTTCGGATAAAAATTGATTATACATAATCATTTCTCTTTTTGCGCAACAAATATACGCATATTCCAAAACAGTACACCTGTTTATTCTTAAAATGAAATGTTTTGTACTATTTAAGTCATATTCCATTTCCTACAAAGCTAATAATTTTGCACCCGAATAAAATAAAGAGTAAAACACGATGAACAAACAAAATAGTAAGACATTTTTATCGATCTTCTTGGGAACAATGAGCGCATTCGGTCCGTTTGTTATGGACATGTATTTGCCTACACTGCCTTCCATGACGAATTATTTTCACTCGTCTTCATCCATGGTTCAATTAGGACTTACCGCAGGAATGGTAGGTCTTGCCGCCGGACAACTGATATTCGGTCCGCTGAGCGACCGGTACGGACGCCGGCAATCGCTGATTGTTGCCATGATTTTATTTCTCCTTTCCACACTGGGCTGCTTATTTTCTCAAAACATCTTCCAATTCACTATCTTACGTGTGGCTCAAGGGATAGCCGGAGCCGGCGGAGTGGTATTGTCTCGCTCGATTGCCGCCGACCGTTATGCGTCGCATGAGTTGGCTGCCATGCTTGCACTCATCGGCGCCATCAACGGAATAGCCACGGTAGCCGCTCCCATAGCCGGAGGTATATTGGCAGGGTTCGACGGTTGGAAAGGTATCTTCTGGTTCCTTTGCCTGCTGGGAGTTGCGCTACTCGTCGGTACACTTTACTTTAAAGAAACCCTGCCCCAAGCGCGTCGGCAGTGCGGGCAGTGGATAAGCGTTTTACAAAATTTCGGCACCGTGTTCCGCAACCGTACGTATATGTCATACGTCTTTCAGTACGGATTTACCATGAGTGTATTGTTTGTCAACATAGCTTCCGCTCCTTTCATCATGCAGCAACATTACGGACTGTCACCGCTTTCGTTCAGTCTTTGTTTCGGTATCAATGCCATTGCGATGGTTATCTCATCCGGTGTGGCTGTCAAACTTCCCACTATGGAGCGCGCCCTGCAGACCGGAAGTTACGGTATGATACTGTTCGCCGCCATGATATGTACCGCCCTGTTCTTAGGATGCAGTTTTTGGATATACGAAGTATTAACTTTCTGCCTGCTGTCGATGGTAGGTATGAGCTTTACCGCTTCAAATGCGCTGGCGATGGACTGCGAACGCCGACATGCAGGCATTGCCTCGGCACTGTTGGGGGCAGTGGGATATGCCGCCGGAGGTATCGTATCACCTCTGGTAGGTATCGGAGACATCTTTATGTCTACGGGAACTCTGTTTGTTGCAGGAAGTATCTGTGCTTACATCTGCACGCGCTACGCGCTGACCCAGCGTTTCTTCCGCCTCCGCACATTTTAAAAATCCAACCCGTCAAAACAGCTTCAGAAGGCATTCAAACAAGCCTGAAAATTCATGCGGATAAGTAAGGCAACGCATCCGCATGTTTTGGTGAAAACATACGGATGCGTTGAGTAAAACTACCGCATAAAATTTACATACCACCGAAAGCGGAAAATAACCCTCTCAAAAAGCCAATAGTTTTCCATCCCGACGGCTTGGGAAAGCGAAAAGAAAGCTCTAACTTTGTTTCTTGATTTAAACCGAAACTTTATGGATTATCAAGAAACACTTACTTATTTATATAACAGTGCGCCGCTTTTCCAACAGATAGGAAAAGACGCATACAAAGAAGGGTTGGAAAATACAATCCGGCTGGATGAATATTTCGGGCATCCACACCAATGCTTCCGTACCATCCACGTAGCAGGTACAAACGGAAAAGGCTCTTGCTCACACACACTTGCCGCTATCCTTCAATCGGCAGGTTACAAAACCGGACTTTACACTTCGCCCCACTTGGTAGATTTCCGCGAGCGCATCCGAGTTAACGGGATACCGGTATCGCAAGACTTCGTTATACGCTTTGTAGAACAGCACCGTGCGTTTTTCGAACCTCTCCACCCGTCTTTTTTTGAACTGACTACGGCTATGGCGTTTCTGTATTTTGCCGAACAGAAAGTAGATGTGGCGGTTATAGAAGTCGGGCTGGGCGGACGACTGGACTGTACCAACATCATCCACCCCGACCTGTGCCTCATCACCAACATCAGTTTCGACCATGTTCAGTTTTTAGGAAACACGTTAGAAAAAATAGCCACGGAAAAAGCCGGTATCATCAAGCCCCACGTGCCGGTGGTCATCGGCGAAACCACCCCCGAAACTTATCCGGTGTTTAAAGAAAAAGCCGATAGCGAACATGCACCCATCGTCTTTGCCGAAGAAGAACAACTGCTGAAACAGACTTCAAGAAACGCAGACGGAACATACCTCTATCAGACAGCCGACTATAAAGACCTGACAGGTGAACTGGGAGGACTCTGTCAGCAAAAAAACACCAATACATTGCTCTCCGCCATCCGGCAGCTCATAAAAGCAGGTTACCCTATCGGCGAAACCAACGTAAGAGAAGGATTTGCACACGTATGCGAACTGACTGGACTGATGGGACGCTGGCAGAAACTAAGCGATCGTCCCACGCTGGTATGTGATACGGGACACAACACGGGAGGGATGCAATACATAGCCGAACAACTTAGCTTGCAAACTTACCGGACGTTACGCATCGTTATCGGCATGGTAAACGATAAAGACATCAGCGGCGTGCTTTCGATGCTTCCGAAAGAAGCGTGTTACTATTTTACCCAAGCCAGCGTGAAGCGTGCACTACCCGCCGAAAAAGTAAAAGAAGCAGCAGCCGGCTTCGGATTGAAAGGAAATATTTACCCCAATGTGGGAGCAGCCGTAGAAGCTGCACGAAAAGATGCCGCAGCCGAAGACTTCATTTTTGTAGGAGGAAGTAGTTTTATTGTGGCTGATTTACTTTCTTTAAACAATTAACCCCGTTTCTTTTTACTCAAATGTTTGGGTATATTGAATAAAATCTTTTTATTTGCATAAAATTTGACACATGTAAATAAAAAGATTTTATTAATATATGAATAACACATTCTACAAAGAAAACAATCTGAGCGGCTTGAAGAGAGCCGATTTCCAGAAAACAATCGGCGGAAAAGAAACCGACCTATTTATCTTGTCGAACGAAAACGGAGCTGAAGTGGCTGTTACGAATTATGGAGGAGCCATTATTTCGATTATGGTCCCCGACCGTAACGGAAAACTGGCGAATGTAGTTCAAAGTCACGATACCATTGATGGGGTAATCAACAGTCCCGAACCTTTCTTGAGTACACTTATCGGACGCTACGGAAACCGTATTGCCAAAGGAAAATTCAAATTAGACGGCGTAGAGTATCCGCTGACGGTAAATAATGGTCCCAATTCGCTTCACGGCGGTCCCACCGGCTATCATGCCCGCGTATGGGATGCAGAACAGACCAATGCTCACAGCGTTACGCTACACTATCTTTCAGCAGACGGTGAAGAAGGTTTTCCGGGAAATCTGGACATTACGGTGGTTTATACCTTTACCAACGAAAATGAAATCATCATTACTTACACAGCCATCTGCGACAAGAAAACCATTGTCAACCTTACCAACCACGCATTTTTCAGCTTGTCGGGAGTAAACAATCCTACTCCTACGATAGAAAACAATATTGTAACCATCAATGCCGATTACTATGTGCCGATAGATGACGTGTCTATCCCAACAGGCGAAATTCTGAAAGTAGAAGGCACTCCGATGGATTTCCGTACGCCACATACCGTGGGAAGCCGTATCGACGAACCATTCCAACAATTAATCAACGGCGCCGGATATGACCATTGCTATGTATTAAATAAAGAAGAAGCCGGAACTCTGACATTTGCAGCAAAATGTGTAGAACCGGAAAGCGGACGTACACTGGAGGTTTACACTACCGAACCGGGCGTACAAGTTTATACCGACAACTGGGCAACCGGTTATCCCGGATATCACGGAGCCACTTTCCCAAGAAGAAGTGCAATCTGCTTTGAAGCCCAACACTTCCCCGATACTCCGAACAAAGGTCATTTCCCCTCTGTCGTATTAAATGCAGGAGACACCTACCACCAAGTAACCATATACAAGTTCGGAGTAGAAAAATAATAGATAACACTAACCTAATTTATAAACTTTATTACAATTACTAACAACCATGAATCAACAAAAACAGAACGGTAACGTCATCGCAATCGTTACCATGTTCTTCCTCTTTGCGATGATTTCTTTCGTAACCAATCTGGCTGCTCCGTTCGGTACTATCTGGAAAAACCAATATGCAGGAGCCAACACGTTAGGTATGATGGGAAACATGATGAACTTCCTTGCATACCTGTTTATGGGTATACCGGCAGGAAACATGTTGGTTAAAATCGGTTACAAGAAAACGGCGTTAACCGCCATTGCAGTAGGTTTTATCGGCCTGCTCATACAATATTTGTCCAGCTTATTCGGTGCAGATACCGATGTTTTTGCTTTGGGAGAATATGCCATTAAGCTGAATTTCATCATCTATCTGTTAGGAGCGTTTGTCTGCGGCTTCAGTGTATGTATGCTTAACACGGTGGTTAACCCCATGCTGAACTTGCTGGGTGGCGGCGGAAACAAAGGAAACCAGCTTATCCAAACAGGAGGTGCGCTTAACTCTTTGTCGGGTACATTGACTCCGCTGTTTGTAGGTGTGCTAATCGGTACAGTTACACCCAACACAGCCATGTCAGACGTTGCTCCGCTGCTGTTCATTGCGATGGGCGTATTTGCTTTCACTTTCATCGTGATTTCATTCGTCAGCATCCCCGAACCTCACATGCGTAAGAAAGGAGAGACTGTAAAAGAAGAAAAATTCTCTCACTCTCCGTGGAACTTCCGCCATACGGTATTGGGCGTTTTCTGTATCTTCGTATATGTAGGTATTGAAATCGGTATTCCGGGTACATTGAACTTCTACTTGGCAGACCCGACCGAAAGAGGAGCCGGCCTGCTTACAGATGGTGCAGCCATCGGTGGTGCCATTGCAGCTATCTATTGGCTGTTAATGCTTGTAGGACGTTTGACCAGTAGTATTATCAGCGGTAAAGTATCAAGCCGCACTCAGTTAATCGTAGCTTCTGCAACGGCTATCATTTTTATTCTGATTGCTATTTTCACTCCGAAAGAAGTAACCATCTCTATGCCGGGATATAGCGCTGACAATGGTTTCCAAATGGCATCAGTACCTTTGAGCGCATTGTTCCTTGTGTTATGTGGTTTATGCACTTCGGTAATGTGGGGAGGAATCTTTAACTTGGCTGTAGAAGGATTAGGTAAATATACCGCTCAGGCTTCGGGTATCTTTATGATGATGGTTGTGGGCGGAGGTATCTTCCCGCTTCTCCAACAATTCATCTCCGATTCATTAGGATACATGCCAAGCTACTGGTTAATCATCGCCATGCTTGCTTACTTGCTGTATTACGGACTGATTGGATGCAAGAACGTTAACAAAGACATACCAGTTGATTAAGAATCATAAAAAATGAAGGATGGAGAATCAAAAACAGGCTCTTCATTCTTCATTTTTGTTTTCACTCATTTGAAATATTAACCTTTAAACTTTTATCATTATGGACATAGAATTTGTAAGAAGCCGCTTTATTAAACATTTTGACGGTACAACAGGCTCAGTATATGCTTCACCGGGACGTATCAACTTGATTGGCGAACACACGGATTATAATGGTGGATTCGTATTTCCCGGCGCGGTTGACAAAGGTATGATGGCTGAAATCAAGCCCAACGGTAAAGATAAGGTTTGCGCTTATTCTATTGATTTAAAAGATTACGTTGAATTCGGATTAAACGAAGAAGATGCACCCAAAGCAAGCTGGGCACGCTATATATTCGGTGTATGCCGCGAAATGATTAAAAGAGGAGTTGACGTTAAGGGATTCAATACCGCATTTGCCGGCGATGTTCCATTGGGAGCAGGTATGTCGTCGTCTGCTGCATTAGAGTCTACTTTCGCCTATGCCTTGAACGATTTGTTTGGAGACAACAAAATTGATAAATTCGAATTAGCTAAAGTAGGACAAGCTACCGAACATAACTACTGTGGTGTAAACTGCGGTATCATGGACCAATTTGCTTCTGTATTCGGTAAAGCCGGCAAATTAATCCGCTTAGACTGCCGTTCTTTGGAATATCAATACTATCCGTTCAAACCGGACGGCTACCGCTTGGTTCTTGTCGACTCGGTTGTAAAACACGAATTGGCTTCTTCTGCTTACAATAAACGCCGCCAAAGTTGCGAAGCCGTAGTAGCAGCCATACAGAAAAACCATCCGCACGTAGAATTTTTACGAGACTGCACAATGGAAATGCTTAACGAAGTAAAAGAAAATGTGTCTGAAGAAGATTACAAACGTGCTGAATATGTTATCGAGGAAATCCAACGGGTGCTTGACGTTTGCGATGCGCTGGAAAAAGGTGACTATGAAACTGTAGGTCAGAAGATGTATGAAACTCATCACGGCATGAGCAAACTGTATGAAGTTAGCTGCGAAGAACTTGATTTCTTAAACGATATTGCTTTCGACTGTGGCGTAACAGGTTCACGAGTAATGGGAGGCGGCTTCGGTGGTTGTACCATCAACTTGGTGAAAAACGAACTCTATGAAACTTTCATTACAACGGCTAAAGAACGCTTCAAAGAAAAATTCGGCCGCAGCCCGAAAGTTTACGATGTAGTTATCGGAGACGGTTCACGGAAAATCTGCTAAACCGTTTTGGAAGAACGTTTAAAGAATAACCATATAGAATCTGTAAAGCCAACCTTCAACCGAGGTTGGCTTTATTTTTTCCGGCAAGGGACAAAAGCCGATAATATTTGTTACAACCTGATAATCAAGCACAAAGAAAAGGATAACCCGACAGCAGTTTATCCCGTAAAACGCAACCGTTAGTGTTGCCCATTTCATGCGGATGAGTTGCCCATTCCTACCCATAGAACTTGCCCGTCCTATGGGTAGAATTTTCAAGCCGTTGCAGGGAGCGTTTAAAGCTGGAAGAAACGCTTCATCATTTCTTTCCGGTACTTTCTTGATACGATTAAATCTTCGGATGGAGCATCGAACGGCGGATACATAACACAACGGTTATCTTGAACCATAAGCAGGTAGCTCAGGTTTATGATGAATGACTGGTGTATCTGAACGAATTGTTCATCGTAAGCGCACAGTTGTTCGGCAGACGTATTACGCCGAAGCGAAATAAATGTACCGTTTGTCAATGCCACCTCCCATGATTTCCGTGCAGACTGGTAACGGAAATAGCCAATGTCAGAAGCACGCAGCACGCGCAAGTCGCCCGTCGGCGTAACCAGCATAAAAGGTTTCTCACTATCCACCGAAAAAACTCCGATACGGTTAGGAAACATATCTTCTTTCTTTTGTGTTTTCACGCGCGACAATACCACTTCCAGTTCTTTTCTATCAACCGGTTTCAACAAAAAATCGAAAGCATAATTGCGCAGAGCGTCAATCATATATTTGCTATAAGCCGTATAAAACACGATTCTCATGCTCCATGACAGCCCTTCACGCAATTTCATAATCACATCCATACCTAACATGTCGGGCAGTTCTACATCAAGAAAAACCAAATCGGGTTTTATTTTCTCTATCAGCTTGATTCCGGCAATCCCTGTGTGAGCTATCCCCTCCACAGATATCGAATCATAATGTTTCAACTCAAAACACAAGTTGTCAACAGAGCTCTCATCATCGTCAACAATAACAGTTTTCAGATTTTCCATATTAATCATCTTTTGTTTAACTGATAAGAATAATCAAGGGGAACGACAAAGCGCACTTCACACCCCGTTTCTCCATCGTCCATTGGTACATTACCGATACACATAGTTATCGGAGTACGGTTATAGTAATTGAGCAACTGGATGGTCCGCGTAATAACTTTCATTCCCGTTCCGGTTCCTTGATTCAGACTTTTCTCGCGGTAACCTCCCCCATTATCGCGAATAATAATCTCAACCGCCTCACCGCCACACCTAATCTGCACATTCAGCAATCGTTTCCCCTGCTTCGTCCGAAGTCCATGCTTGATAGCATTCTCTACGGGAATCTGAATTAACATAGAAGGCACATGAACCGTTGCCAAATCAATATCCTTATCTATATCTTGAACATACGTAAACTGCTCGCCCAAAACCTCTTTTTCCAACTGGATGTATGTAGAAACAAAATCAAGTTCATCGGCAAGCGAAACCGACACACTGTCGGTCATTTCCAGATTGCGGCGAAGCAGTTTTATCAGCCCCATCAGGTTTCCATCGTCTTTTTCCGCTTTAGAGTGAAGGTTTACTTCGCGGCTCAAGACATTAAATATAAAATGCGGAGAAATACGGCTACGCACATTTGCCAAACGCAACGAAGTCATAACGGTTTGCATCCGCCAACGCTCGCGGTCACGTTTCCGCCTGATAACAAGAATCAAAATGGCAAGCAATAGAACTCCTGAAATGGCAGCGTACAGCCATTGATGTAACCGGAGCACTTGGTTTTCTTTCTCCCGGATGGATATTTCTTTCTTCATCAGCGTGCTGTCTCTGCTATACTGCAAGGCTATCTCCATAACCCTCATCTTAATCCATTCGTTTCGTGTGGAGTCATCGATACGCTGGTTTTCCGACTGATAATGGTAAGCCTGCTTAAAGTCTCCCTTCTCAGCATAATAATGTTGCAAATAGCGGTTCCGGATATGCACCATGTTCGGGTCAATATGCTCAGGCTTAACCGCCTCTTTCAGTCTCCGGGACGCCAGCTCAAGGTTGCCTTGCTTCAGAGCAAGCTCTATCAGTTGGGTATCAATGTAATAAAGCGCACTGATGTTTCCGATAGAATGAAAGAAATCATAACAGCGACTCAAATAATATTCTGCCGAATCGGTACGATTCAACAACAAATACACCTCACCCAGATTAATCATCGTCAGATTCCGTTCGAACTCCATTCCGGGATATTGGTTAGAAAGTTCCAAAGAACGGCGGAAATACTTCAAAGCCGTTTCATAGTCTTCGCGGAAATAATACGAGTTGCCCCTGTTATTCAAATAAATATGTTTCTCGAACGGCTGCATACGGTCATAAAAACGATAAGCCAAATCGTAATAATAATCGCATTTAGAAAAATAGCGAAGCTCCATATTAACTTGGGCCAACCCATAATAAACAGGAAAACGCTTTTCTTCAGGGATTCTCAAAGAATCGAAAACCGATAAGGCATACCGATACCAATAAGAACCTTCATCGTAACGCGCCAAGCGGACATAAGCATCTCCCAAATTCAAGCAAATATCGGGAACGAACGTCTTGCCTTTTATTTGCATCGCATATCCGTAGGCTTTCCGGTATGCCCAGACAGCAGAATCGGCAGAGGCCTTGATACGTGAATATACATTTCCCCTGACATTCCATGCTTCTGCACATAACTGTATCACTTCTGGAGTCCGGTTCGCTTTTTCACAATAAGTTTCTATCTTATCCAGATAACACATCGTAGAATCGGAAACAGATAAAAACATCAGTGCCTTTGCTTTCAGCATCAACAGTTGATAATAATCAAAGCTGTCGGTTTCAGAAGCCAACAAACTGTCTGCCTGCTTACAAACCCACGCGGGATTTTTCGACACGGAATCGCCTATCAGCGTCATAAAAGCCTGACTCTTTCCGTCTCGAAAGTCTTTTTCGGAACGCGCACAACCTACTATCAAAAACTGGACAACCAAATATCCTATTAACACAAAGAGTATTGTATGCAGTTTCATATCGGCATTGATTTGTCAACAAATTTAAATAAAATGAACAAAGAAGCAAAAAAGTGTCCTGTTTTATTTAGTCCGGCTTCTCGCAAATATCTGAAAAATAGACTTACCTTTGCAAAAAACAATCAATCTTATGGCTGGTATTTATCTTCATATCCCTTTCTGCAAACGGCGCTGTATTTATTGCGACTTTTTTTCGACCACTCAGAGTAACCTAATGCCCCAATACATTGACGCACTCTGCCGGGAACTGGAAATCCGAAAAGATTACTTGGAAGGAGAACAGATAGAAACCATTTATTGGGGTGGCGGAACTCCGTCGCAGCTTAACGAAGAACTGTTTGAGCAGGTTTTTCATACAATAGATGCAAACTATCAGGTATCAGACGAGGCCGAGGTGACGCTCGAAGCCAATCCGGACGATTTGACTCCGGCGTATATTGACATGTTACGCAAGTTGCCTTTCAACCGGCTGAGCATGGGAATACAAACGTTCGATGACCGAACATTGAAGCTGTTAAACAGGCGACATACGGCACAACAGGCTATCGAAGCCTTTGAGAATTGTAGGAAAGCCGGATTTAAGAACATCAGTATCGACTTGATGTATGGGCTTCCGGGAGAAACAACCGAAAGTTGGGAAAGAGATTTACAGCAGGCTGTCCGCTTGAATCCGGAACATATATCGGCTTACCATCTCATCTACGAAGAAGGAACTCCGCTATGGACGCTGCGCGAGCAACACCGTGTGGCAGAAGCAGATGAAGATTTAAGTCTGAATCTTTTCACCCAACTGATTCATCGGCTGAAAGAAAACGGTTATGTACACTATGAAATATCAAATTTCTGCTTGCCGGGATTCCATTCCAAACATAATTCAAGTTATTGGACGGGGAAAAAGTATTTGGGATGTGGAGCATCTGCACATTCTTACAACGGCTCGTCGCGTCAATGGAATGTTGCTTCGCTAAACAAATACATAGAAGGCATATCGGAAAACAACAATAGCGTGAGCGAAAAAGAGGTTTTAGACCGTTATACGCGCTACAATGACTTCGTGATTACCACGCTCCGAACATGTTGGGGAATGTCGCTCGTCCGGCTTAAAGACGATTTTGGCAATGAGTTATATGACTATTGCCTGCGCATGGCAAAGCCTTATTTGAAACAGGGTACATTATCATTATCTGACAATATCTTACGGCTTACGGATAAAGGCATATTTATTTCCGACGGCATCATGAGTGATTTGCTGTGGGTATGAACCGGCAACAAAAAAGGCGTACGGCAGTTTGTTTTGCCATACGCCTTATATCGTTTTTCCGTTTATCCTATTTTCATGTCAGGCTGTAAACCACATCCATAATCTGTTTACCCAGTTCATCTGCCGCTTCCATTGTAGAAGCCTCTGAATAAACGCGGATAATCGGCTCTGTATTGCTCTTGCGCAAATGAACCCACTTGTCGGGGAAGTCGATCTTCACTCCGTCGATGTCATTTATCTCTTCATCCTTATAAAGTTCTTTCACTTTCGCCAAAATAGCATCCACATCGGTTTCGGGGGTTAAATCGATACGGTTTTTAGCAATAAAGTAGTTCGGATAAGAAGCACGCAACTCGCTCACTTTTTTACCTTCGTGTGCCAAGTGGCTCAAGAAAAGTGCAATGCCTACCAGCGCATCGCGTCCGTAATGCGATTCAGGGTAAATTACACCGCCGTTTCCTTCACCACCTATTACGGCATGTGTTTCTTTCATCTTCGTTACCACATTAACCTCGCCTACTGCCGAAGCGTTGTACTCCATACCGTATTTACGGGTAACATCGCGCAAGGCACGGGTAGAACTGAGGTTGGAAACCGTATTTCCGGGGGTATGTTTCAACACATAGTCGGCAACGGTTACCAGCGTATATTCTTCGCCATACATGGTTCCGTCTTCACAAATCATAGCCAAACGGTCTACATCAGGATCGACTACGAAAGCGACATCGGCATTACCGCCTTTCATTAGGCTCATGATATCTCCCAAATTCTTCTCCAAAGGTTCGGGGTTATGCTGAAAATCGCCCGTAGGTTCACAGTAAAGTTTTTCTATATGCTGTACTCCCAACTGCTCCAACAACTGAGGCAAAACAATGCCGCCCACCGAATTGACACAGTCGATAGCGACACGGAAATTAGCCTTGCGGATAGCTTCCACGTCGACCAGCTTCAATGCCAAAACGCTGTCGATATGTTTCTGGTTATACGTATTGTCTTCTGTATATTTACCGATGTGGTCAACGTCGGCATATTCAAACGCTTCTGCTTCGGCAATACGAAGCACCTCATTGCCTTCGGCTGCATTCAGAAACTCTCCGCGTTCGTTAAGCAACTTCAAAGCATTCCATTGTTTGGGATTATGGCTGGCAGTCAGAATAATTCCGCCACATGCTCCTTCCATCGTTACGGCCAACTCGGTAGTGGGGGTAGAAGCCAATCCGATGTTTACTACATCAAATCCCATCCCCATTAACGTACCGCATACCACGTT
The DNA here is from genome assembly GCF_023337095.1 of Bacteroides caecicola. Lineage (NCBI taxonomy): Bacteria > Pseudomonadati > Bacteroidota > Bacteroidia > Bacteroidales > Bacteroidaceae > Bacteroides > Bacteroides caecicola. The sequence continues at coordinate 126,988 of NZ_JAMBLM010000004.1, read as the reverse complement.
TTTCACCATCTCACCCGAAATACGGGCATCACGGCCTACTACAATTTTATTGCTCTTCACACTACTGGTCTTACGGATAAGTGTAGCGTAAGCCGAAGTAAATTTCACAATATCCAAAGGATTCAGTCCTTCGCCTGCATGTCCGCCAATCGTTCCGCGGATGCCGGAAATAGATTTAATCAGTGTCATATTTATTAGATTCCTATTGGTTTACTTTACCAAATCATAAGTTATTTCGTAGTAACACGGATACACCGCCGAGATAGCCGTACTTGTTCCTTCGCTGTGGGGAACAATCAGACGGACACGGGATATCTTTTCTGAATCGGTGGTACGTACCAGTTTCAAATAACGCAGCGGGAGCAACCAGCCTGAAGGTACGGCTACCGAATTGTGAGTGTCATAGATTACCGAATTGCCCACAAAAGAACCGGAATAAGAACTTCCGCTAATCATCACGCGAATCTCATCCGGCTGAGAATAGGAGGAATAAACTCCCCAATTTATAGCCAGCGTATCGCCCACCGAACATCCTACCTGATCGTTGTTGCTTAACGCTATCTCGACAAAGCGTGTCAATATATTGTGTGTTCCCTCTCCTAACACCTCGCCGTCGCCGCGTGTTACGATGTTCATATACACTCCGGTTTCGTCGAACAAAACAAATTCATTTGCTCCGGTGGTAGAGTCTTGTGCCAAGAACTGGTCTTCGCTGATAAATGTAGCGCCGATTGAATCGGTAAGTTCATTCTTAAAACGGTTGATGGCGTCACGTTCTTCTTCCTCCATCTCGGCATAAGTCTTGCTGTTATCGCAACTCTGAAAAACGAAAAAACCTGCACAAACGGCAAACAATATCAGTAAATGTATTTTCTTCATGCTTCTTTTTATTTTATGGCGACAAAAGTAATAAATTGCCTCATATAGTACATATACGATAAAAAATAAATAACGAATTTTATTATTAATTCTTCAACAAGAGGCTTTCATACTTAACCAGTGCCTGCTTAAAGAGCGCAATGGCTTCGTCCATTGTTCCGTAAAGCTCTCCGCCGGAAGCATTCAAGTGTCCGCCTCCGTTGAAAAACTCCGCAGCCACCTTGTTACACGGGAAAGCCCCTACCGAACGGAGCGACACTTTTATCATTTGTTTTTCAGTATCTTCGCGCAAGAAAACCGAAAAGCAAATGCCTTTCATCTGCAAAGGCATGTTGACAAAACCTTCGGTATCGCCTTTTACGTAATGGAACTTGCCCTGCTCTTCTTTGGTAAGCCAGATGAGCGCGGCGCGGAACTGCGGGAATACCTGCATTTTTTCGTATAACACATACCCCATCAAGCGCAAACGTCCCTCGGAATACGTATTGAAAACCTTACGGTAAATCTCGTCTTTATCAATCCCTTTCGACAGCAGTTCACCGATGATGAAATAAATCTGACGGTCGTTCGAATTATATGTAAAGCCTCCGGTGTCGGTCATCATCCCCGTATAGATACATTCGGCTCCTTCACGGGTAATGTCGTCAAAACATCCCATGCGGCAAATCAGCCGGAATATCAGTTCGGAAGTAGAAGAGATTTCGGGGTGCGAAATCGTGACCCGACAGAACGGTTCGGGATTTAAATGATGGTCTATCATCACTTTCCGCCCTTCGGCTGCCTTTACAGACTCTGCCATGGCATCGATGCGTGACAAAGCATTGAAGTCGAGGCAGCAAATCACGTCTGCTTCGGCTATCAGCTTATCGGCAAAATCGGAATATTTATCGTAGCGCACAATGTCTTTTGCACCGGGCATCCAGCGCAAAAAATCAGGAAAAGCGTTCGGAACAATCACGCGCACGTCTTTCCCCTGCCCGCTCAAGAAGTGGTATAACCCCAACGATGAGCCTAAAGCATCGCCATCCGGCGATACGTGGGTTACGATAACTATTTTATCGGCGCGGTTAAAATAGGTTTCAACCTTATCAATATTGGCTTGTAATATAACTTTTGACAACATATTTTTCTCTTATTCTATAATGAAGAAGCAAAATTACGAATTATTTCTTGAGCCGACTGCATTTTTCGCCGAAAAGAATTTTAGAAACTGTTCTGAATTTCTCCAAAAAGTTTTCTGGGCTTGATGTATTCATTTTCGTGTGTGCTTTAGGCAAGTTTTTGGTCCTTTCCGCTTCTGTTCTTCGTCAGATAGCCCGCTATCTTCCTCATCACACAAGTGAAAATGACTCAAAAACTCATCCCAAATCATCGCACGATAAATTCAAAACAGTCTCTAAGAAACTGAGGCAGAGCAAAATTGAAACGACAGGCTCTGAAGCCGAACAAAATTAAAAACAAGCTCTTAAACCCGGACATGAAACGGCGAAAAAAACATCCGCATACGTTCTTATACGCTATGGGATGAACCAATGAACATTAGCGGATGAACGGAGCAAAACATCCCATAGCGTAAAACGGGTATCAAACCACCCGCTCAGGCGAACACATTTCCTGCCGCAAAAGCATTCAGGGCAACCAGTGCTCCGACAAGGCAAGAGGCTTTCCGGTTATACCAATAGGCATAGAAGAAAGCCATACACGCGCATAAGGCTAACGACTGGAAAGCGGAGATATAAAAAGAAGTAATTTGAGAACCGGCGAGTTGCTGAATCCAAGCCATCGAATCGTTCAGGGCTACGGTAGAAAACTGTAACGCCTTTACTGCCCACATTCCCCCAAAAGGAAAAACAACCGACAGAAGAATTGCCCCCAATGCGCAGCCCAAAATACAGACCGACAAGGGAGATACAAGCAAGTTAGCCAGCAAGAAATAAGTAGGAAATGTTCCAAAATAATGAAGCACGAAAGGCAGTGTCCCTAATTGGGCAGCCAAAGAAAGTGACAACAGATTCCATACATAGCGAAAGGGCTTTGAACGAAGCGGACACCAACCGGAAAATACCGGATAAAAACAAAGTATGGCAAGCACTGCCACAAACGAAAGTTGAAAACTGACATCAAACAGATAAAACGGCTGGTAAAGCAGCATCAGAAATGCCGTCAGCGTAAGCGTAAGAAAACCCGAAAAGCGCTCTGATGTAACCAACGAAGCGAAAATGAACAGCGAGAACATGGCTACGGCACGTACTACCGACGGACTTAACCCCGACATGACTGCGAATCCCCACAGAGCAACAACGATCAGGCAGGAAACGAGTTTTTTCCCCACCGGAAACCGGCTGAAGGGATAGAACAAGCACATCAACATACCTGCCAAAATGCCCACATGCAGTCCGGAAAGAGACAACACATGGCTTGCTCCGGTAGCATTATAAACAGCCTTGATCTCAGGAGTCAAACCATCGGTCTCGCCCACCGTCAGCGCAGATACCACTGCCAATGTTTCATCTTTAAGTCCCCACCTGCGATACATATCCGTTATCTGACGTTGTACTCCGGCAGCCTTTTGCCGGAAAGTCAGCCCGCTGCGGTTAGGCAAACGCTGCCAGTCTCCCGCAAAAGCCATCGCAGTACCACTGATACCTTTACGCATGAGGTATTCTGCATAATCAAAACGTGCTTCTTTGAAATCGGGACGCGAAATACGGGCATAAAAACAAACACTATCGCCACAGCGCAATGCGGGGACAAGACTGTCGGGCATCCAGTAGAGCAGCACAGAGCGATTTACAACTCTCCCGCCAAGTGTGTCGGCCGGATTAAACACAGAAGCTACACGTACTTCCGCCCGTAACGTTTTACCTTTGGGGCTGGGCACCGTTTCTACCATTCCGTAATAAACTTGTTTCCTTCCGTCCCACGGATAGTAAACAGCCTCCCGCTCTTTCAGAACCAGAGTTCCGCCAAGCAGTACGAATGACAGGCAGCCACACACACCAAACAAAGCGCGATACTTATATTTGAAAGTGCGATAAAAACAGCAAAGAATCAATACGGAAACTCCGAAAGCCATCGCCACCGAAGTCCACGGCAGGCAGTCGGACGCTATCGAATCGAACAAAAAAATTCCGGTTGCCAACCAAACAGTCAACCGGAACAACGGATAAGCGACAAACGGAGGTATCGTTCTCACTTACCTTTAATTATTTTAAGTTGGTGAATAGCCTCTTTCATATCTGGAGCTTTAAAGACTGCGCTTCCCGCCACAAGGACATCTACGCCCGCTTCTATCAGCTCCGGAGCAGTATTGTTATTGACTCCTCCGTCTACTTCAATCAGCGCATGGGCATTTTTGCGTGCTATAAGTTCGCGCAAGCTGCGTACTTTCTGCAAGGTATGCGGAATAAATTTCTGTCCTCCAAAGCCCGGATTTACGCTCATCAGCAGCACCATATCGACATCTTCTATAATATCTTCAAGCAAAGAAACCGGCGTGGAAGGATTTAGAGTTACCCCGGCTTTCATTCCTGCCTCCTTAATTTGCTGAACTACCCGATGTAAATGCGGACACGCCTCGTAATGCACATTCATCATCATGGCATTCAATGCACGAACCTCACGGATAAACTTCTCCGGTTGTACAATCATCAGATGTACATCGAGCGGTTTCTTGCAAAGTTCTGCAACATATTTCAAAACCGGGAAACCAAATGAAATATTCGGAACGAACACTCCGTCCATTATATCCAAATGTAACCAATCAGCCTCGCTGGAATTAATTTTATCCATTTCTCCACGCAAGTCAGCAAAATCAGCAGCTAATAATGAAGGAGAGACTTTTATTTCTTTCGCCATATCTTTCTTTTGACCTTTATCATCTAATATGATTCAAAGATAAAGATATTTTATCACAATGCAAAGAATTCAGTCTTAATTCGATAATTTCGTCTGTTTCTATTTACTTGGAAAAACTAAAACGCAGTCCTAATTGCAAGTTAAAATTCAGAGGATGCTCTTTACGGAAAGTCTCTATATCACTGCCATCGTCGAAATAATACGCTATACCCGGTTCGATGTACAGCCCGATCTGGCGTGTGAAATTAACTTGCGCACCAACGGCTCCTGTCACAGACCACTGCAACGGATCGACGTCCAAAGAAGAATTAATCTTCTCATGCTCGTTACTTCCTGTTACATATACAGTTTCCAAGCTGCCTGAAACGCATTTTTCAACAGCCCCCCCTGCAGAAACATAGAAATTAAAACGTTCGTTCTGCCAAAGTGAGCGATGTACTTTGAGTGGTATTCCGATGTAATGTAACTTCCATTCTTCCTCCATATAAGAATCAGAGCCGGAATGGGAATTTGATGACAGCAGGGTATAGAACAATCCGGTTTCGATAGCCCAATCTTTATTTAAAAGCCATTTAAAGGATGCACCGACACTTACCGGCATACGATGATGGACTTCCGTTTTCGAAGACTGTTCACGGTTATTGAATAATACTTGGTTATATGCCGTGGTTTCATTCGACAAAGGATTCATCAGCAGACCATCGGCACTACTCTTAACAGCATGTGAAACCATACGTCCGAATCCGCCGAACGAATTGGAAAAAGAATACGGCGTATTACCGGCAGCAAGTCCCATCTGCCATTTCTGTTCCTTGCGGTCAGTATTCTTTTCGGTCCAATAAGCATTACGTTTCACTTGTTCACGGTCCGCTTTACGGGTAGCACGAAGAAGCTGCATCCTTTTTTCTGTTTCATCATCTTCTTTCGTGTCGGCTTTATTCATTGACTGAGGCATTTCCGACGGCTGTTCTGCATAAATGTTTTCTTCCTTTACTACTTCCGGAGCAGCTACAATGTTTTCTTCCAAAACCTTCTGTGATACCAACGATACCGATTCAATATCTTCCTCATCCTTATTTGTTTCGGCTTTCGCCAATATTAAGTTTTCAGATTCATTTACCGGAATAAAAGGTTTGTTATCTTCCAATACGGCCTGTTCCTCTTGCTGGGCTAACTTCCCTTTATCACTTAACGAATCAGCCATAGGTGAAGTCCAAAACCATACACCTACCGAAAAGACAACAGCTACCATCGCTGCCGCAGCCACAAATTGCCACCGCTTCCATAACGGTATTACCTTAGGGACATTAAAATCCTTCTCCAGCTTTCTCCACATATCGGGAGGCAGTGGTTCCGAATAATCGTCCATCCGATTACGTATGTTTTGTATCCACTTTTCGTCTTCCATCACTTATAGTTTCTTTCGATATTCATTAATTTTCTTGGCTAACAAAGTTTTGGCACGATAAAATTGCGAAGAAGAAGTATGTTCGGTTATACCTAACAATGCTGCTATTTCTTTATGACTTTTTTCTTCAAATACATAAAGGTTGAACACTGTACGATACCCGTCCGGCAATTCGCTAATCAACTTCAATAATACCGAACGCGGAATCTTGTTCACATCTTCATCATCTGATATTTGTGTATCCGGTATTTCATCCATCAAAACTTCTTGTTTGGTCTGTATGCTCTTTTTACGCAAATATCCTAACGCTTCATTAACCATTACACGAGACAACCATGCTTTCAACGAGCCTACTCCTTGATAAGCAAATTGATTTTTTATAGATTGAAACACGCGGATAAATCCATCATGGAATACATCCTCGGCTTCTTCCCTATTACCTATGTAACGAAGACAAATGGCAAACAACACACCCCCGTACCTTTCGTACAGTTCTTTCTGTGCCTTTGTGTCTGCCTTTTGACACTGCAACGCCAGTTCCTCTTCTGTCATATTATTTGTCTCGTGCTTTTGGTTTATAAATGATGCAAATGCAAAAATACTGCACGTAACAGCATCTTTTTCTTCTGTTAATGTGTTTTAACACAAAAGAGTGCAGTAAATTCTGTCTCAGCTTATTTTAGAGACAAAAAAAATAAAATACAATGAAAGTCTTTAAGCAAATATATCTTATTGCAAGTGTGTTATTATGCAGTTCAATCATTTCTTCTTGCGATTTAAATGAAGATGATTCGAAATCACTGTTTTATCTGACATTAGGAACAGTCATTAATGAAGATGGGCTAATGGTAGAATCGGATTCGCACGGTATATTAGTACCTTCCAATCCGGGCTATTTTACATCTGCCAAACTGGATACTACCGGACAACGGGTCTTAATGAGTGTGCCCGCCAGCGATTTGGAAGCTATGGTGCCTGACGGGGAGCAACGCATTGTAGACATTGTTGAACTATATAAGGTTTTGACAAAAGATGCCAACGACCTCCGTAACGATTCATTGATAAGCGAGAACGATACCGATTTCGGAAATGACCCGGTTCAGATTACAGGCATATCTATCAGTGCAAAACACCTGAACATTGAAGTTTACATAAAAGGAAATGACCGAGAAAAGCCGCATCGCCTCAGCTTGTTGCTGAATAAAGACTGCAAACTGGATGAAAACGGATGGTTGCCTGTTGAGCTGCGCCACAATGCAGAAGGTGATTCGCAGAAAGATGTGTTTTGGAGTGTTGTATCGTTCAATCTGTCCAGTATTCCTGAATATCAGAACTCAACCTTTAAAGGTTTCCGCGTTTATTATAATAATGGAACAAACCCACACGCTACTTGCGAAATCTCTAAAGGTCAAACTCTGAATCAAAAAGAAATCAATACGAGCCGCATACACAGCAACAACAAATAAGAGCCTGTCGTTTTAATTTTGCTCAAAATACGATTACTTTACCACAGCTCCATCTTCATGATGATAGCCTCGTAAGAAATCAGCCACGCCCATCCGTTTCTTCCCTGCGAGTTGCAAGGAACGGATGTTTATATAGCCATCTGTTACGGCTATGCGGAAATAGGTTTTCTTATCCGTTACAACCGCTCCGGGTTCAAACGAATGTTCGGCAAATATTTTATCGGTTTCATAAATCTTCAATACCTGAGGAGCAGTGCTACCTTGACAGAGTTCAGTCCATGCTGCCGGGTAAGGCGACAGTCCGCGCACGAAATCATAAATTTGTTTCACGCCTTTACTCCAGTCTATGCGGCAGGTTTCTTTGAAAATCTTAGGAGCCGGACGCAGGACTTCTCCTTCTGCCAATTTATCTTGCGGAACAGTCTTTACACTACCGTCAAGAATAGAGTCGACTGTTTTTACAACCAAATCGCCGCCTAAATTCATCAAGCGTTCATATACATCGCCTACATTGTCTGTATCGGCTATCGGAACACGTACTTGGTCAATGATTTCTCCCGTATCAATTTCATGCTTCAAGAAAAAAGTTGTAATGCCGGTTTCTGTTTCACCATTGATAACCGCCCAGTTGATAGGAGCAGCTCCGCGATATTGGGGCAACAATGAGGCATGAAGGTTAAACGTCCCCAAACGGGGCATGTTCCAAACCACTTCGGGCAGCATACGGAAAGCAACCACAATCTGAAGGTCGGCTTTCAGTTCGCGCAGCTCTGCCACGAAACTTTCGTCTTTCAGTTTTTCAGGCTGAAGCACTTTCAAGCCTTGCGATACGGCATACTGCTTCACCGGACTGGGTTGCAACACACTGCCGTGACGTCCCATCGGTTTGTCGGGCATTGTGATCACCCCTACTATATTATATCCTCCCTCAACCAAACGCTTCAAACTCTCAACAGCAAATTCGGGAGTTCCCATGTATACGATTCTCAAATCTTTCTTTTCCATGATACAAAAATTTATTTATTCGGCAGATAAATCGACCAATACCTGACGATATGCTGTCAGCATCTTCGATTTAGATACAATTCCCTTATACCTTCCTTCTTCATCTACAACCGGTAAATTCCATGCCCCGGTTTCATCGAACTTCCGCATCACCTCTTCCATCGAATCTGTGATTTTGATACACGCTTTGGGCGTAACCATGAAATTTTCAACACGGTAACGGTGATACAACTCTTGCCGGAAGATGATGTTGCGAATGTCGTTCAAGGGTACGATGCCCAAAAGAACATTATTCACATCTACCACCGGAAACAGATTTCGTCCTGATTTGGATATAGCTTTTACCATCTCTCCCAAATCCATATCGGGGCGCACTACCTGAAAGTCTGTTTCAATCACACTCTCCATGTTCATCAGAGTCAGTACCGCCTTATCTTTATGATGTGTCACCAGTTCACCTTTCTTTGCCAGACGCATGGAATAAATACTATGCGGTTCGAAGATGATGATGGTAAGATACGCACACACCGAAACAATCATCAACGGCAGGAACAGGGCATATCCTCCGGTAAGTTCGGCGATAAGGAATACACCGGTAAGCGGAGCGTGCATCACGCCCGACATCAGACCAGCCATTCCCATCAGCGCAAAGTTTTTCTCAGGGATATAAGTGTTTCCGATATGGAATTCATTGCATACATACGAAAATACGAAACCGGCTATACATCCCAGAAACAAACTCGGAGCAAAAATACCACCGCAACCGCCTCCACCGTTCGTGGCACTGGAAGCGAATACTTTAAACAAGATTATCAGCAGCAAATAGATTACCAACAGATGCCCGTTGCCGTAAAACAGTGAATTGTTCATCACCGTGTCCCAGTCTGCCGAAGTGGTTCCGTTAAGCAACAGCGAAATCGTATCATAGCCTTCGCCGTAAAGCGGGGGAAAGAGGAAGATTAAAATACTCAGCATCGTACCTCCTATCACAAACTTCACGTACGGATTAGAGTAGCGGCGGAAAATATTTTCTATCCAGTTCATAGAACAGGTGAAATACCAAGCCACCAACCCGCAAAAAACACCCAGCGCGATGGCATAGGGAACGCGCTCCATCGCAAACGGATAGTCTAAGTGGAAATAAAACATCGACTCCGTACCCGTCAGCACGTATGAAAGCGATGCTGCCGTCACGCTGGTTATCAGCAGCGGAAGCAGCGATGCCATCGTCAGGTCAATCATCAGCACTTCGAGCGTAAACACCAAGCCGGCTATGGGGGCTTTAAAGATTCCCGATACAGCTCCTGCGGCACCGCATCCCACGAGCAACATCAGTGTCTTGTGGTCCATACGGAAAATGCTGCCCAAGTTCGAACCGATGGCAGAGCCTGTCAACACAATAGGTGCTTCCGCTCCTACCGAACCACCGAAACCGATGGTTATAGCCGAAGCACAGATAGACGACCATACGTTATGACGCTTAATGCGGCTCTGACGGCGGGAGATAGCGTAAAGGATTTTCGTAACTCCGTGGCTGATGTCATCGCGCACTATTTTCCGGATAAAGAGACTTGTCAGAAAAATACCCACCACCGGATAAACCAAATACAGCCAGTTGGCTCCGGTTGAATCGAAATTATCGGTAAGAAATTCTTTAATATATTCTACTAAAAACTTCAACACATACGCCGCCAGTGCCGTACAGATTCCGACGATGAAACTTAAAATCAAAATAAATTGTTTGTCTTTGATATGTTTCTCGCGCCAGACCAACAGTCGTTGAAGTAAATTATTGTTTTCGTCAGCTATGTTCATTATTGTGTTATATATATAATGTATAAAGGCAACCTCATGATGATGATGCTTGTTTCCTGAAGAAACAAGCCAAACATTTATTCTCTTATAATCTTCACTTCGCCTCCCTTGCCTAACTTGATAATGGAAGAAGGCTTCGGATGTCCGGTTTCTTCACGGCGGAAATCAACCACATAATCTACTGCCTGCTTGATTTCTTCGCTTATTTCGCTAAACACCGCCGGAGCAGGCTGTCCGCTGATGTTGGCAGAAGTTGAAACAATGGCTTTGCGGAAGCGGAAACACAGTTCTTTTGAAAACGCCTCGGAAGTAACCCGGATACCCACACTGCCATCTGCCGCAATCAGGTTCGGAGCCAAATTACGCGCTCCATCGTAAATTATAGTCAAAGGTTTTGTTGTCAACTCTATCAAATCCCAAGCCACGCCCGGAACGTCTTTCACATAAAAGTCCACCTTAACAGGACTGTCCACCAGTACCAGCATAGCCTTGCTGTCTGCTCGCTGCTTTATCTGATAAACTCGTTTTACGGCTTCTTCGTTTGTTGCGTCACATCCGATACCCCACACTGTGTCAGTAGGATAAAGTATCACGCCACCCTTTTGCATGACTTCACATGCACGTTTAATCTCATCTTTCATCATAACTACTATACATTGGTACAGTTAATATAAACGCAAGCAAAAGTACAAAGGATTTTTAGGATAGCCCAAGAAAGTTTGATTAATTTTGCAGAAAGGATTTTGTTTTCATGAATACGAAACGCAAAATTATCCATATTGACATGGATGCTTTTTACGCATCGGTGGAGCAACGGGACAATCCGGAACTGAGAGGAAAACCCGTAGCCGTGGGTCATGCCGAAAAGCGAGGCGTAGTAGCTGCTGCAAGCTATGAGGCACGCAAGTTCGGTGTGCGTTCCGCCATGCCTTCACAAAAGGCCATCAAACTTTGTCCGCAACTGATTTTTATCGAAGGACGAATGGAGGTCTATAAAAGTGTATCGCGCCAAATACACGAGATTTTCCACGATTACACTGATCTTATCGAACCGATTTCGCTCGACGAGGCGTTTCTTGATGTGACAGATAACAAAAAAGGAATCGAACTGGCGGTAGATATTGCACGCGAAATCAAACAGCGCATCCGGGAAGAGCTGCATTTGGTGGCATCGGCAGGGGTGTCATACAACAAGTTTCTGGCAAAGATTGCTTCCGATTACCGCAAGCCCGACGGACTCTGCACCATCCACCCCGACCAAGCACAGGCCTTCATCGACCACCTGCCCATCGAATCGTTTTGGGGCGTAGGTCCGGTCACGGCAAAGAAACTGCATCTGTTAGGGGTTTATAACGGGAAGACGTTGCGTGAATGTTCGCGCGAGATGCTGGTACGCCAGTTCGGAAAAGCCGGAAATATCTATTATGAGTTTGCCCGCGGCATAGACAACCGCCCGGTAGAATCTGTGCGCGTACGTAAGTCTATCGGCTGCGAACATACGCTGGAGAAAGACATCAGCCTGAAAAGTTCGGTTATCATTGAGCTGTACCACGTGGCGTGCGAACTGACAGAACGTCTGAAGGCGAAAGACTTCAACGGCACGACACTTACCCTGAAAATAAAGTTCAACGATTTCGTGCAGATAACGCGCAGCCTCAGCACACGGAAAAGCCTCCGCACGTTAGATGAGATTTTACCGCTTGCCAAAACGCTGCTAAAAGAAGTGGATTACGAACATCACCCCGTGCGTCTGATAGGGCTTTCGGTATCGAATCCCAAAGAAGACACTGACGGACAGCATGTTAACACACCCCAATGGGTACAACTGGAACTTCCGTTCAGCGATTAAAAACGCTATGGGATGAACCGGGGCACGCAAGCGGTAGAACTTGTCAACGCTATGGGATGGACCGAGGTACGCAAGCGGTAGCGTTTTCCGGCGCCGTCTAACGCTGTCAAAAGACTATTCCGACGCTATATATTTCGCCAATACCCGCTCCGCACAAGCATAGCCTTCTTCGTACAGCGCCGTCAGTTTTTTGGTGTCCCGCTCAATGCGGTTTACCGTTACCTTCTGCTCCGGACGAATAGCCAGAATACGCCCTTCGTCTTCCATGCGTTCCACCATCTCCAACTGTTTGTTATACGCTTCACACCGACGGCTTAACGCCAACCGCAAACGCGGGTAACGGCGGTAAACAAACCGTGGGACACGAATGTCTTTCTCTGTCTTGCGGTAACCCCGGTTGCGGGTGAGCACCACTACGTTAAACGCATACCCCTGCTCTATGGCACGTTCTACGGGAATCGAGTCGACGATGCCTCCGTCCAGCATCGGCCTGCCGTCGACATACGTAATAGGACAAACGTAGGGCAGACTGCTCGATGCTTTGGCGATGGCAAGCAGACGCACTTTATCGTGTTTTTCTTCCAGATAACACGCCCGCCCTGTAACACAGTTGGTGGTAACCATCTCAAACCGTGTGGGGTTGTTGAAATAAGTTTCGTAATCGTAAGGAAGAATTTCTTCGGGAAAAATCTCGTAAAGCAAACGCTGGTCAAGAATACTATGCTGATACCACAAATGCTTCAGCCCGATGTAATGGTACTTGTCGAGCAGGTCGATGTTGCTGTATTTCGCCCTTCCGCGCTGGCGCGACAGGTAAGACAAGCCGTTACACGCCCCCGCCGACACACCCACAGCATAAGGAAACTCAATGTTATAATCCAACATATAATCAAGTACCCCGCAGGTGAACACCCCGCGCATACCTCCGCCTTCAAGTACCAAGCCCATTTTCTGAAAATCGACTTCCATATCCCATGTCCTCCGTTTTAATCTGTTGAAAACACATACGTGTTTTCGCAAATATATATTTTTCCTTGCAAACTCGCCACATCTTTGATTTATTTGTTACATTTGCATTTCAAAAAAAGAAAGAAATATCATACGATTGTAACATAAAAGAAAAGGAACCATGTTTGACGCATTAACTTATCAAAAACGCCGCAAGGCTTTACGCGAAAAAGTGGGCAGCGGCATTATCCTTATATTGGGAAACAACGAAGCTCCGGCAAATTATCCGGACAATACTTATAAATTCCGTCAAGACAGTTCGTTTGTTTATTTCTTCGGCCATTCTCATCCCGGTTATGCAGGCATTATCGATGCAGACAGCGGCGAAGAATATTTCTTCGGTAACGATGTAGACATGGACGACATCATCTGGATGGGTCCGCAACCCAGTGTGAAAGAACTTGCCGCACAGGTGGGAGTTGCGAAAAGTTTTCCGTTCGACAAACTGAAAGAAACGGTAAGCAAGGCTCTCTCGCTGCGACGGAAGATTCACTTCTTGCCTCCATACAGATATGATAACATGTTGCTGTTGGAAGAACTGACCGGTATCCGTGCTTCGCTGACCAAAAAACACGCTTCGCTGCCGTTGATAAAAGCGGTGGTGGAACTGCGGTCGGTAAAAGAGCCGTGTGAGATAGCAGAAATCGACAAGGCTTGTAACGTGGGCTACGAAATGCACACCGCTGCCATGCGCCTGTGTAAGCCGGGCGTGTCAGAACAATACATAGCCGGCGTGTTAGACGGTATCGCTTCGTCGTACGGACGGATGGTTTCTTTTGCTACCATTCTTACACAAAACGGGCAAACACTTCATAACCATGACCACAGCCATACGCTGGAGGCAGGCAGACTGATGCTGACCGACGCCGGAGCGGAACTGATGAACTATTATTGTTCTGACCACACACGTACCGTGCCCGTGGGCGGAAAATTCACTCCCCGGCAGAAAGACATTTACAGCATCGTGCTGGCTTGTCATGACAAGGCGTTGGAGCTGGCTCGTCCGGGCGTGACTTACAAATCGGTTCACTTGGAAGTCTGCAAAGTTTTGGCACAAGGACTGAAAGATTTGGGACTGATGAAAGGCGATGTAGACGAGGCGGTGGCAGCCGGAGCACATGCCTTGTTCCTCCCCCACGGACTGGGACACATGATGGGGCTTGACGTTCACGACATGGAAGACCTCGGACAATGCTACGTGGGCTACGACGATGAAGTACAACCCTCTACGCAATTCGGACTCGCCTCACTGCGGATGGGACGCCGCCTGCAAGAAGGTTTCGTAATCACCGACGAACCGGGCTGTTATTTCATCCCCGCACTCATTGATAAGTGGAAGGCAGAAAAGCTGCACACTGAATTCCTGAACTTCGACCGCATTGAAACCTTTAAAGATTTCGGTGGAATCCGGTTGGAAGACGATATACTTATCACCGCCGATGGTTCACGCTTTACGGGCGAAAAGCATATCCCCATTACCATCGACGAAGTAGAAACCATTATGAATGAATAACTAATAAATAATACCTTAATAAACATTTATATCCAATGAATAAACTGATTGCACTCGCTGCGTTAGGTCTTTGTTTCAGCAATGTATATGCCGAAGCTCCTAAGAAAGACAAAACAACAGAAGAAGGTTTCGTATTTACCACAGTAAAAGAAAACCCTATCACTTCTATTAAGAACCAAAACCAGTCAAGCACCTGCTGGTCGTTTTCTACATTAGGCTTCCTTGAATCAGAACTCTTGCGTTTAGGAAAAGGAGAGTTTGATTTGTCGGAAATGTTTGTAGTACATAAAACAATGGAAGAACGCGGAGCAAACTACGTGCGTTATCACGGTGATGCTTCTTTCTCGCCGGGAGGAAGTTTTGAAGACATCTTGGTTTGCTACGAAAAGTATGGTATGGTTCCGCAAGAAGCAATGCCGGGCATTATGTACGGCGACTCACTGCCTAACCACAATGAACTGGATGCCGTAGCCGGCGCTTATGTAGAAGCCATCGGAAAAGGCCGTCACAGCAAGTTGTCTCCGGTATGGAAGAACGGACTTTGCGCCATCTATGACACGTATTTGGGCGAATGTCCGAAAGAGTTTACCTATAAAGGCAAAACTTATACGCCGAGAACGTTTGCCGATAACGTTTTGGGATTGAACCCCGATGATTACGTATCTCTGACCTCATACTCACATCATCCGTTCTATACGCAGTTCTTCATCGAAGTGCAAGACAACTGGCGCAACGCCTTGTCATATAATCTTCCTATCGACGAACTGATGGAGGTTATGGATAACGCCGTAAACAATGGCTATACATTTGCTTGGGGAGCTGACGTAAGCGAAGACGGATTTACCCGCGACGGTATCGCCGTATGCCCGAACGTGGCAAAAGGTGCAGAGCTTACGGGTTCTGACATGGCGCATTGGTTGGGACTGAGCAAAGCTGACAAACGCAAAGAGCTGACCAGCAAACCGCTTCCCGAAATCGAAGTAACACAGGAAATGCGTCAGGAAGCATTCGACAACTGGGAAACAACCGACGACCACGGTATGCTTATCTACGGCTTGGCTAAAGACCAGAACGGCAAAGAATACTACATGGTAAAGAACTCATGGGGTAAGGCAGGCAAATACAAAGGCATCTGGTATGCTTCGAAAACATTTGCCAAATACAAAACCATGAATATCTTGATTCACAAAGATGCTATTCCGGCTCACATCGCTAAGAAATTGGGCTTATAATTACCTTAAATAGACCCATTACAAATAATAAAACGGTTGATTCTGCAAAATAAATAGCAGAATCAACCGTTTTTTCTTTCTTTTTTTCTAACTTTACGGATTGAATGCACAAACGAATTACAAGGCTCTTTCTACGAGAGTTTGCTGATAACAACGAAAGATTTCTCGTAATCTAAACAGAAAGCCTCTGCAAGACAGCATTCACCTGATAAGAAAAAGAAAGAAAAAAACATATAAAATGAACTACAAATGGAACTATCAACCTCCTACACAAGAGCAAAGGGAAGCAGCTAAGGCTTTGGCTAAAGAGATAGGAATCAGTCCTATCCTGTGCAAGCTATTATTGGAAAGAGGAATAACTTCCGCTGCCGAAGCTAAACGTTTTTTCCGTCCCCAGCTCAACGAACTTCACGACCCGTTTCTCATG
This sequence comes from Bacteroides caecicola, assembly GCF_023337095.1. Classification (NCBI taxonomy): domain Bacteria; kingdom Pseudomonadati; phylum Bacteroidota; class Bacteroidia; order Bacteroidales; family Bacteroidaceae; genus Bacteroides; species Bacteroides caecicola. The sequence goes on along the minus strand of NZ_JAMBLM010000004.1, from coordinate 110,528 downwards.
AAAGACATGAGCAAGGCCGTAGAACGTCTTAACAAAGCTATGGGGAAGAAGGAACGTATCCTTGTATACGGAGATTACGACGTAGACGGAACAACTGCGGTCGCATTGGTTTACAAATTCCTTCAACAATTCTATTCGAATATCGACTACTACATTCCCGACCGCTACAATGAAGGGTATGGCGTATCAAAGAAAGGAGTAGACTATGCCTACGAAACAGGAGTAAAATTAGTTATCGTATTAGACTGTGGAATCAAGGCGGTAGAGGAAATCATGTATGCCAAAGAAAAAGGCATCGACTTTATCATTTGCGACCATCATGTGCCCGATGAAGTGCTTCCTCCTGCCGTGGCTATCTTAAATGCCAAAAGAAAAGACTCAACGTATCCTTACGACCATTTGTCGGGGTGCGGCGTGGGGTTTAAGTTCATGCAGGCTTTTGCACTGAACAACGGTATCGAGTTTCACCAACTAACTCCGCTTCTAGACTTGGTAGCTGTCAGCATTGCTTCAGATATCGTTCCCATCATGGGAGAAAACCGCGTGTTGGCCTACCACGGCTTGCGCCAACTGAACTCCAATCCAAGTGTAGGGTTGAAGGCTATCATCGATGTCTGTGGGCTTTCGGAAAAAGAAATCACAATGAGTGACATCGTTTTCAAAATAGGTCCTCGCATCAATGCTTCGGGACGAATCCAAAACGGCAAAGAGGCAGTCGACCTTTTGATTGAAAGAGATTTTCAGGTGGCTCTTGAAAAAAGTAACCAAATCAACCGGTATAACGAAACGCGGAAAGACTTGGACAAGAGTATGACCGAAGAAGCTAACAAAATCGTAGACAATCTTTCTGACCTGTCAGAACGCCGTTCTATTGTTATTTATAACGAAGATTGGCATAAAGGTGTTATCGGTATCGTTGCTTCCCGCCTAACGGAAATCTATTACCGCCCGGCAGTGGTACTGACACGAACCGATAACCTTGCTACCGGATCGGCACGTTCTGTTTCGGGATTCGATGTGTATAAGGCTATCGAGCACTGCCGTGACTTGTTGGAAAACTTCGGAGGACATACGTATGCGGCAGGACTTTCGATGAAAATCGAAAATGTTCCGGAATTTACCCAACGCTTCGAAGAGTATGTCACGAATCACATCCTTCCGGAGCAAACCAGCGCAACCATCGATATTGATGCGCAGTTGGATTTCCGAGACATAACGCCTAAGTTCTTTTTCGATTTGAAGAAGTTCAATCCTTTTGGACCGGATAATCATAAACCGATATTTGCTACGCTGAATGTGTATGATTACGGAACAAGTAAGGTAGTAGGACGAGACCAAGAACATATCAAACTGGAATTAGTGGATAACAAATCGAACAACGTAATGAACGGTATCGCTTTCGGACAAAGTTCGCAAGCGCGGTACATCAAAACAAAACAATCGTTCAATATCTGTTATACCATCGAAGAAAATACACATAAGCGTGGAGAAATACAGTTGCAAATAGAAGATATCAAACCTACTTTTAAATAAGAATCTTTTATCAACATGAAACAGTTAAAAGACCACGAATAAAGAGTTACGTCATGCGTTTTTCTTTCTTCGTGGTCTTTTGTTTTTCTATTCAGAATCATGGACTACAAAAGCATCTTAAAGCAATATTGGGGGTACGATAATTTCCGGGGGATACAGGAAGACATCATCCGGAGCATCGGAAGCGGAAAAGATACACTGGGACTTATGCCTACGGGAGGGGGCAAATCCATAACTTTCCAAGTACCGGCACTTGCACGTCCGGGCTTGTGTCTGGTCATTACTCCGCTCATTGCTTTGATGAAAGACCAAGTGCGCAACCTGCGGGCAAGGGGCATTAAGGCTACGGCGGTGTATTCGGGCATGACGCGCGAGGAAATTATCATTGCGCTCGAAAACTGTATCTTCGGAGATTACAAATTCTTATACATCTCACCCGAACGGCTGGGGACGGAAATCTTTCAAATCAAGTTACGCAGCATGAAGGTAAACATGATTACCGTCGACGAATCTCACTGTATTTCGCAATGGGGATATGATTTCCGTCCGGCATATCTGAAGATTTCCGATGTCCGTAAGCTCCTGCCCGACGTTCCCATCCTTGCTCTCACCGCCACGGCTACTCCGGAAGTTGTCAAGGATATCCAACTGAAACTGGCTTTCCGCGAAGAAAACGTATTCCGCATGAGTTTCGAGCGGAAGAATCTGGCGTATATCGTGCGCCGTACAGAAAATAAAGCCGAAGAGTTACTTCATATCCTGAATAGCGTACAAGGTTCAGCTATCGTTTATACGAGGAACAGGAAGAAAACCAAAGAAGTTTCTCTGTTCTTGAATGACCACGACATTACATCAACTTTCTATCATGCCGGATTAAGCAACGAGACTAAAGACCAGCGGCAGAAAAGTTGGCTTACAGGAGAGCACCGTGTCATGGTGGCTACCAATGCGTTTGGTATGGGTATTGACAAGCCGGACGTGCGCATTGTGATTCATGTGGATTTTCCCGATTCGCCGGAGGCTTATTTTCAGGAGGCAGGACGTGCAGGGCGCGACGGACAGAAAGCCTACGCCGTACTTCTTTATGCGCGAAACGACAAGACTGTTCTTCGGAAACGGATTTCGGATACCTTTCCCGAAAAAGACTATATCCGCAAAGTTTACGAGGACATTAATTTTTACTACCAGATGGCGATGGGCGACGGATTGGGGTGTACGTATGCGTTTAACATCGACGAGTTTTGTCATAACTTCAAGCATTTTCCCATTCAGGTAGACAGTGCGCTGAAGATTCTCACACGCGCCGGATATCTGGAGTATACTGACGAACAAGATAATGCATCGCGCATCATGTTTACCTTACGGCGCGACGAGTTATACCGCATCCATGAAAACAGTCCGGAGACAGAAAATCTTATCCGCAACATTTTGCGGCTTTATACCGGAGTGTTCAGTGATTATGCCTATATCAACGAAGAAACGCTGGCTCTGCGCACAGGGATTACCCGCCAGCAGGTATACGAAACGTTGGTGCTGCTTACCAAGCGCAGGATTTTGCATTATATTCCGGGGAAAAAGACACCGTATATCATTTATACGCGCGAGCGGCAGGAAACCGAACGCATCCATCTGAGCCGAGAGGTATACGAAGACCGGAAAGAGAGTTACATCCGCCGCATCGAGGCGATGTTGGAGTATGCCGATACAGACAACAAATGCCGTAGCCGGATGTTGCTACATTATTTCGGAGAGAAAAATGAGCACAACTGCGGACAGTGTGACGTGTGCCTCAGCAAGCATCGGTCGGGGTTGCGGCAAAACACATTTTCTGAACTTGCAGACCGCATTTGCCAACTGTTATCCAATGCTCCCCTTTCTGCCGGGGAATTAGTTGCCGCATTGGGAGATGCCGAAGAAACAGACCTCAGGCAGACACTCTCCTATCTTCTTGCCGAAGAGCAAATACGGCAAGAAGACGGAAAGCTGTATCTTGTTACTTCGCCGGCTCGGAAGGAGCAGGACAAAAGTCATGACAATGCATAAACTGTCCGGGACATGCATCCGGTCTTCCCGGACGGAATTTGTTATTCCGTGCAAACGGCATCGGGCGGCGATGTCCGGCTTTAAAAACTTCCGCCAGTTGGCGTGCCGTCAATATTTCAGAAAATTTATCCAGATACTTCTCTTTCGTTTCTACCACTGCACGCTGCGTTTCCAGTCGCTTTTTCAGATTCTCTTTTATCTGCGCGTCAGTCAGTTCACCTTTTTGTCCGTCCTTCTGAGGAGTTTGACGGCACGACTGCAAGGCTTGCAGGTATTCTTTATAAAGCGGAATGAACTTGGCAGACGTGTTTTCGTCTAACATCAGGCGCTGTTCTATATGTTTTGCCTGCAACTCAATCCGCTGTTCGGGTGTCAGCTTTTTCTTTTCCGGTTGGTTATTTTGCGCAAAAACATTGCTTCCACTCATCACAATCGCTACGGCTATTGCCAAAAATAAATGTTTTTTCATCTTCGTAATACTTTTAATTGTTTTACTTTTCTTTTTCAATACAGCTTGTACAAGTATTGTCTTTGTTGGGTTAGAGCTGAGAAAAAGGAAATAGTTTATCCGCTTTTCTTTGATTTAACATTTTCACAACGGCTTGCGAAGAAATCTTAAACACCGGCATACGTTCCGTAAACGAATGTAAAACCGTGAGCTTTTGAGAAAGATTCCACTTTCTTTCACTATCTTTGTCTGCCGTAAAACCATTAGTAATCAAGCCGACATGAAACAAACGCAAACCAATGAGCCAACCGACCCGATGAAGGTTATATTTAACTATAACAACGTGTTTTTCAGTTTCTTTTACGATGACAACAGCCTGTGTGTACACCGTTCGCGCGAGTTTGCCATGAATTATGTGTATTCCGGCGAAATGATTCTCGACAATGGGGGCGAGCCTATCCACGTGGGCAAGGGGGAATGTGTGTTTATCCCGCGCGACCATCATATCACGATGCGCAAACAGTCGTGTAACGGGGAGCGTTACTGCGGTATTTTCCTGAGTTTTACCCGCAACTTCCTGCGCGAGATGTACGGACGGTTTGAGCAATACCGTGTTCCGGCAGACACCCCCAAGCTCGATGCAGGAGTTATCAAACTGCCGAAAACCGCCGAAATAGCCAGCCTCTTTGCTTCGATGACTCCTTATTTCGACCCCGAAGTGAAGCCGCAAGATGATTTCATGCAGCTCAAGTTACAGGAAGGGTTGCTTGCCTTGCTTCATATCGACCGGCGTTTCGCTCCCACGCTCTTCGATTTCAACGAACCGTGGAAAATAGACATCATGGAGTTTATGAATCAGAACTATATGTATGAGTTCACGCTCGAAGACCTCGCCCACTACACAGGGCGCAGCCTTGCCACATTTAAGCGCGACTTTAAGAAGCTGAGCGACCTCACGCCCGAAAAGTGGCTGATACGCAAGCGGCTCGAAGTGGCATACGCGCTGATGAAGGAAGGCGGCAAGAAGATAGTCGACGTGTACGCCGAAGTGGGCTTCAAGAATCCGTCCCACTTTTCCACGGCATTCAAGCGGCAGTATGGCATCCCTCCCACCGCTGTCTCTGCCTAATATTCATCTGATTATACATTTTCCTCACGGAAAAAAACAGAAAAGAGCCCACGTTTTTAAGAAGAAATTTTCCGCCAACATACCCCCGAGTAACGCTACCGTTAGCGTTACTCAGTCCATGCGGATGCGTTGACCATTTCTTCCCATAGTGTTGACGGGTTCTACCGTTAGCGTTTTCTAAGTCCCAAGCCAAACCGGAAAAGGCTTTAAATAAGCTCTTTACAATTTTAGAGGCTGTTTTAAATTTCCCAATAAAATAAGAGTTAAATTTAACAGGCTCTAAGGTATCTCCTTAATAAATGCGCCGTGAACTTTTCAGAAACATGCTTTTGAGCTTTTCAGTAACGTCTTTATCCGCATTTCGCCCTATCTTTGCTATCGTAATCGAAATAACATATTATCTTATGAAACCATATATTATTTGCCACATGATGGCATCTGTAGACGGTCGTATCGACTGCGACATGACCGAACGCATCGGCGGTAACGAGTATTACGATGCATTGGAACAGCTTCATTGCGATTCTGATATATCCGGACGGGTTACGATGCAGAAACATTTTGCCCTGCCCGAACTTTTCGAGGCTAAAGACTTTACTCCGATAGGCAAACCGTCGTTTTACAAGGCGTGCGACGCTGAGGGATATACCATCGCTGTCGACTCGAAGGGACGGTTGCGCTGGCCTGCCAACAGTTCGGAAGGACGACCGCTGTTGGTCATCACGGGCGAAAATGCTCCGAAAGAGTATGCGGAGGCGTTGCGCCAACAGGGTATTTCGTGGATAGCCGCCGGAAAAGATGAAACCGACCTTACGCAAGCCGTAGAGATATTAAGCAAGGAGTTCGGCGTAGAAAGGCTTGCCGTGGTAGGAGGCGGAATAATCAACGGGGCGTTCCTCAAAGCCGGACTGCTGGACGAGGTGAGTGTTGTAGTGGGTGCGGGAATTGATGGACGCAAAGGGATGACGGCTGTGTTCGACGGTATCGACGACCCTTCTTTCCCTACTACCATCTTAAAGCTGAACAGCGTAGAACGCATCGGCGATAACTCTGTCTGGCTGCGTTACTCTTTTTAGAAACAAAATATTTTTGGCTGCGTTATATATACTTTAACCAACTAAAAGACATAACATCATGAAAGTATTATTAATCAATGGAAGTCCGCGCAAAGAGGGAAATACGTACCTCGCCTTGTCGGAAGTGGCATCGGCTTTGCAGGCTAACGGAGTCGATACGGAAATCGTTTCCATCGGAGCAAAAACGGTTCAGGGATGTATCGCTTGCGGACGGTGTGCAGAATTGGGACGGTGCGTATTCAAGGATGCACTTTACGAGAAAGTGAGGGCAGCGATAGAAACAGCGGACGCACTGGTGGTAGGCTCGCCGGTGTATTACGCCGGACCCAACGGCTCGCTGTGTGCCTTGCTCGACCGTTTGTTTTATTCTTCTTCGTCTTACCTGCAATACAAGCCTGCGGCAGCCGTGGCTGTCTGTCGGCGGGGCGGCGCAAGTGCCACGTTCGACCGCTTAAACAAGTATTTCACGATAACCAACATGCCCGTAGTGTCTTCTATCTACTGGAACAGCGTACACGGACGCACGCCCGGCGAAGCCTTGCAAGATGCCGAAGGGCTTCAGGTGATGCGGACGCTGGGGAACAACATGGCGTGGCTGCTGAAGAACCTGAAAAACGGAGGACAGCCCGTACCGGAAGCAGAACAGCGAATCATGACAAATTTTATCCGATAACATCAGTTTCAAGCCATGAAAAACATTATCTGTCAGTTACATATCATTCTACTGGCTGCCTGTATGTTTGGTTCAAGCAGCCTCAACGCTGAAAATAATCTTTCTAAAAATCATAGCACCATGAACGAGAATTTGAACTTAACACAAGAATGGGACAAAGTTTTCCCGCAGAGCGACAAAGTGAACCACTGCAAAGTTACCTTTCATAACCGCTATGGTATTACGCTGGCGGCAGACTTATACGTGCCCAAGAACGCAACGGGCAAACTGGCGGCTATCGCAGTCAGCGGCCCGTTCGGAGCTGTAAAAGAACAGGCTTCGGGACTGTATGCGCAAACACTGGCAGAACGCGGATTTCTGACTCTTGCATTCGACCCCTCGTACACCGGAGAAAGCAGCGGAGAGCCCCGTTATGTGGCTTCGCCCGACATCAATACCGAAGATTTTTGTGCAGCCGTCGATTACCTCTCTACCCGTGCTGACGTAGACCCCGAACGCATCGGAATCCTCGGTATTTGCGGATGGGGAGGCATGGCTATCAATGCGGCGGCAATTGACACGCGCATCAAAGCCACGGTAACAGCCACAATGTACGACATGAGCCGTGTAACGGCAAACGGCTATTTCGATGCTCTGGATGCCGACGGACGTTATGAACTGCGCAAACAACTGAACGCACAGCGCACGGAGGATTATAAAAACGGCACGTATGCTCTTGCCGGAGGTGTAGCAGACCCGCTGCCTGCCGATGCTCCACAGTTTGTAAAAGACTACCATGCGTATTACAAAACGTCTCGCGGTTATCACAAACGTTCGTTGAACTCGAATGGCGGGTGGAACAAAACGTCGTCACTGTCGTTCCTCAACATGCCTATTCTGACGTACAGCGACGAAATCCGCAGCGCGGTACTGGTTATCCACGGCGAAAAGGCTCATTCGCGCTACTTCAGCGAAGATGCTTTCAAGAAACTGAAAGGCGACAACAAGGAGTTGCTTATCGTTCCGGAAGCCAACCATACCGACCTTTACGACAACCTTGACAAGATTCCGTTCGACAAAATCGAACAGTTCTATCACACTTACCTGAAATAACGTAGTATGGAACGGACTATCACGTTTGCCGATGGAGTGAAGGTATGTACACTCGGACAAGGTACGTGGAAAATGGGACAATCAGCCTCACGGCGCAACGAAGAATTAAAAGCCTTGCATCGGGGGCTTGACTTAGGGTTAAGCGTTATCGACACTGCAGAAATGTACGGCAATGAAGAGTTTGTAGGCGAAGCGATACGGGGACAGCGCGATAAAGCATTCATCGTGAGCAAGGTGCTGCCAAGTAATGCAAGTTATAAAGGTACGAAGCTGGCTTGCGAAAGAAGCCTCCGGAAATTGGGGATAGAATGTATCGACCTCTATCTGCTGCATTGGATAGGGCATCACCCTTTCGCAGAAACCGTACGCGCGATGGAAGAACTCCGGCAAGCAGGTAAAATAGCACGCTGGGGCATGAGCAATCTGGATGTGACGGACATGGAACGGATTCTTTCGCTGCCGGGAGGAACGCATTGCGCTGCCAATCAAGTGCTTTATAACCTGAAAGAGCGGGGTGTAGAGTTCGACCTGCTTCCGTGGAGTATGCGTCATGCCATGCCCGTCATGGCATATACGCCCATCGGCGAAGGCAGTCTCCGGAATCACCCTCTTTTAAAACGGATAGCCCAAAAACACAACGCTACGCCTACGCAAATTGCCCTTGCATGGGTTATGCGCAATCCGGGGGTCATGGCTATCCCCAAAGCCTCCGGCATCGGACATGTGGAGGAAAATTTCCGCAGCCTTTCCATCTCGCTGTCGGAAGACGACTTGGATGAACTGGATTCAGCATTTCCTGCACCTCAACACAAAATTCCGCTGGCAGGATGGTGAAATAACAGATTAATGCCATTATACCTCAAATAAGGTATTCCAAAACCGGAAGAAAGGCTGTAACTTTGTGCGCAAAACTAAACGATTACAGACTTATGGAGATAGCTGCTTTAATTTCGGGAGGTGTAGACAGTGCCGTAAGTGTACACCTGCTTTGCGAACAAGGTTACAAGCCTCATCTTTTTTACATCAAAATAGGGATGGATACCGACGACGGACTAACCTGTACGGCGGAAGAAGACATCGAACTGGCAGAAGCTACTGCACGGAAATACGGGTTGGATTTTGACATCATCGACTTACAGAAAGAGTATTGGGAACGGGTGGTGGCTTATACCATCGACAAGGTGAAACAAGGACTTACTCCCAATCCCGATGTAATGTGTAACAAACTGATAAAATTCGGATGTTTTGAGGAAAAAGCGGGATATGCTTACGACAAGATTGTAACAGGGCATTACGCTTCGACCCGCATCATCGACGGACAGACGTGGCTGGCTACGGCAAAAGACCCGGTAAAAGACCAAACCGACTTCCTTGCCCAAATCGACTATTTACAGGTATCCAAACTTATGTTCCCGCTGGGAGAGTATATGAAAGAAGACGTGCGCCGGATAGCCAAAGAAGCCAAACTGCCCAGCGCACTGCGGAAAGACAGTCAGGGTATCTGCTTTTTAGGCAAGATAAACTACAACGACTTTATACGCCGGTTCTTGGGTGAGCAGACGGGAAAAATTATAGAAATAGAAAGCGGACGGATTATCGGCACGCACCGGGGCTTCTGGTTTCATACCATCGGACAGCGCAAAGGACTCGGACTGAGCGGAGGCCCGTGGTTTGTAATAGATAAAGATGTAGAGCAAAACATCGTTTATGTTTCACGGGGATATGACACCGAAAAGCAATATGGGAATACATTCCGGCTGGCAGGTTTTCATTTTATCACTGCCAATCCGTGGACAGAGGGAAAAGAAACCGAAATCCGTTTCAAGATACGCCATACCGACACGTTCGGCACGGGGTATATTGTGAAAGAGAACAATCATTACCTCGTAACAAGCAATGAAAAAATACAAGGCATAGCTCCGGGACAATTCGGGGTTATCTACGATAAAGACGCACAATTATGCATCGGCAGCGGAGAGATACGGCGATAAGCCTATCTCCCCGCTTTCCGTTTTGTTTATTTTACAGCTTGAAACTGCTCTATCAGTGAAGTAATGTTGGCTGTAAACAAGCGGGCAGCAATCGCCAACAAAATGATTCCGAAAAATTTGCGGATAATATAAATTCCTCCCTTACCTAAAAGCCGTTCCACACGGTCGGTCATCTTCAGAACAATAAATACCCACACCATATTCAGCGTTAAGCCTATCAGAATATTAAGAGTAGAATACTCGGCACGCAGCGAAAGCAATGTGGTAAACGAACCAGCACCCGCCAGCAAAGGAAACACCAACGGAACCAATGTCGCCTCTTTGATAGGACCCAAGTTCTTAAATATCTCTACATCGAGAATCATCTCAAGCGCCATCATAAATAAGATAAATGCACCCGCCACTGCGAAAGAAGCAATATCTACCTGAAACAAACGCAATATCATATCGCCCGCAAAAAAGAACGCCAACAATAAAGCGAAGGCTATCAACGTAGCTTTCATGGGATTTACCGAACGACCTTTCTGCTTTAAATCTAACACAATAGGAATTGCTCCTATAATATCAATGACAGCGAACAATACGATAAATGCACTCAGCATCTCTTGAAAGTCAAATCTTCCCATAAGCCTATAATTTTAGTTTCTAATGCAAAGTTATCGTTTTTTTATTCACCACACAATATTCCGGCAAACATTATCAGACTGTAAGAAACAATAAAAAAGTTAAAACAAAAAGAAGCATGATACAGGCTATCGAATTTAATCATTACTTTTGTTTGTTAATAAGGTAACTTAATAAAGTTAATAGAACATGGAAACGACAATGTACGATAAGCTTTTACAGCTCCCTCTCTTTCAAGGATTATGCAAGAGCGACTTTACCAACATTTTAGAGAAAGTTAAGTTGCATTTTCATAAATACAATAAAGGAAGCCGCGTAGTAAAACAAGGAGATACGTGTAATCAACTGATTTTTATCCTCGGCGGACAAATCATGTCTGAAGCAATCGATGAAGGACATTTGTATGTGCTAAACGAAATACTCGACAGTCCGAGTATCATAGAACCTTATTCGCTTTTCGGTATGCACACACATTATACGGCTTCTTATTGGGCTGCTACCGACATACACGTATTGAGCATCGATAAATCGTATATTCTTTCCCAACTGACAAAATATGAAATATTCAATCTGAATTATCTCAATATGCTCAGTAACCGTGCTCAAACGGTATATTACAAATTATGGAATACCCATATAGGCAATACACAAGAAAAAATAGCCAACTTCTTACAACTGAGATGCAGTGTTCCCATGGGCACCAAAACTCTGTCTATCAAAATGGAGGATTTGGCACAACTCATTGACGACACACGTATCAATGTATCGAAAATTTTAAATGACTGGCAAAATAAAAAACTGATAAAATTAAGCCGAAAAAAGATTATTATCAATGATCTCAAAGCATTGATAGAAAACATTGATTCAAATTCGCCAACCGAATTGTGATTGTTATCGAAAACGTTTTTTAGTTACAACTGTTATATTTCGAGATAAAGAGAAACAAATATGACACAGAATCCATTTTTACATACTTACCATACCCCACATCAAACCACTCCGTTCAACCTCATCCAACTATCCGACTATGAGTCTGCCATCCGAGAAGGCATGAGAATAGAAGATGAAGAAATCAAAGCCATCACCGATAACCCGGAACCTCCCACGTTCAGTAATACAGTGTTGGCACTCGAACGGGCCGGACAATTACTTGATCGCGTTACAACCGTTTTATTTAATCTGATGAGTGCCGAAACTTGCGATGAAATGGAGGCTATTGCCGAAAAAATGATGCCCGAACTTTCGGAACACAGCAACAATATCAGCCTCAACGAAAAGTTGTTCGAACGAATCAAATGTGTATATACACAGCGAGAATCACTCAACCTCACTCCGGAAGAACGCCGATTGTTGGAGAAAACATACGATGGCTTCATACGTAACGGTGCGAACCTCTCGGATGCCGACAAAGAAACATTCCGTAAGTTAAGCATGGAGCTGAGTACGCTGACGCTTCGCTTTTCACAAAATCATCTGAAGGAAACCAATAAGTATGAACTGGTTTTAACCTCTGAGGCAGAACTGGAAGGATTACCGGAAAGCATTATAGAAGCTGCAGCTCATACGGCTAAAGAAAAAGGTAAAGAAGGGTGGATTATCACATTACAGGCTCCAAGCTACGTGCCTTTCATGAAATACAGCAGCAACCGAAACCTGCGTAAAGAACTGTATATGGCATATAATACCCAATGTACGCATCGTGACGAACTGGATAACACGGACATCGTGAAGCAATTGGTTAACCTGCGCATGGAACTTGCACAACTGTTGGGATTTACCGATTATGCCGATTATGTTTTACGGAAACGCATGGCTGAAAACAGCGAGCATGTATACCAATTACTGAATCAGTTATTAGACGCTTACACACCCACAGCCCACAAGGAGGTAGCCGAAATCGAAGCATTGGCGCAAGAGATGGAAGGTAAAGATTTCCGACTCATGCCGTGGGACTTTTCTTACTATGCCGAAAAACTGAAGAACAAGAAATTCAATTTAGATGAAGAAGCCTTGCGCCCGTACTTCGAACTGAGTAAGGTGAAAGAGGGAGTATTCGGACTTGCCACGAGGCTGTATGGCATCACGTTCCGAGAGAACAAAGACATTCCGGTTTACCATCCCGACGTCCAAGCATACGAGGTATTCGATAAAGACGGAAGTTACCTTGCCGTACTTTACACCGATTTCCACCCGCGTGCAGGAAAACGTTCGGGAGCATGGATGACCGAATATAAAGAACAGTGGATAGACGAAAACGGAAATAACAGCCGGCCGCACGTATCGGTTACCATGAACTTCACCAAACCTACTGCCGAAAAACCGGCATTGCTGACGTTCTCTGAAGTTACCACTTTCCTGCATGAATTCGGACATGCTCTACACGGTATGTTTGCCAATACGCATTTCCAAAGCATGAGCGGAACAAACGTTTACTGGGATTTTGTTGAACTTCCCTCACAAATCATGGAAAACTTTGCGGTAGAAAAAGATTTTTTAAATACCTTTGCCCGTCATTATCAAACAAATGAGCCTATTCCGGAAGAGCTGGTTAAGCGAATTGTAGATGCTTCTAACTTTAATGTAGCTTATGCTTGCTTGCGCCAAGTCAGTTTCGGACTGTTGGATATGGCATGGTATACACGACGCACTGCTTTCGACGGGGATGTGAAAGAGTATGAAAAAGCATCATGGACACGTGCCCAAATTCTTCCGCAAATAGACGAAACGTGTATGAGTGTTCAGTTTGGTCACATTATGTCTGGAGGTTATTCTGCCGGATATTATAGCTATAAATGGGCTGAAGTGTTAGATGCTGACGCTTTCTCGGTATTTAAAGAAAAAGGGATATTCAATACGGAAGTGGCACAGTCGTTCCGCGACAATATTCTGTCGAAAGGGGGTACTGAACATCCCATGACGCTTTATAAGCGTTTCCGAGGACAAGAACCGACCATCGATGCACTGTTAATCAGAAACGGAATTAAATAACATACATTATATGAAACGACTTATATACTTGATACTTGTCGCCTTTCCTCTGATGTTCTGCGGCTGCCAAGACGACGATGTTTTTGAAATTTTTGCAAGCGGGCAATGGAGGGTGGTAAACTATTACGTAGAAGCGGATTGGAATGCAACTTACGACAATCATGCCAAAGCGCTTTATACTCCGACAAGTGATGAGTTGAGAAACCTCCAAGACTTTACGATTACTTTCAACGAAGACGGAAGTCTGACCGGCTATTTGGATAATCAGTCATTTACCGGGCGATGGTCTGCCAACCCCAAAGACCGCTCGGTTTCTATCACCCAACTAAGTGTTTCTTCGGCAAACCTTAGCGGTATGAGACGAGACTTTATACAAAAGTTAGAGAATGTGCGCTACTACCGGGGCGACAGCCGGACGCTGCAACTGGCTCCCGAATCAAGAAACAATTTCGTGCAATTTACACATTATTAATATATGGACACTTCTGAACATAAACAAGAAATACTTGACCGACGCTACATGCGCATGGCTTCCATCTGGGCGGAAAACTCTTACTGCACGCGCCGCAAGGTGGGAGCACTGATTGTGAAAGATAAAATGATTATCTCTGACGGTTATAACGGTACACCGTCGGGGTTTGAAAACGTATGCGAAGACGAGAACGGGCTTACAAAACCTTACGTGCTTCATGCCGAGGCAAACGCCATTACCAAAATAGCACGCTCAAGCAACAGCAGCGAAGGGGCTACCATGTATGTCACGGCATCGCCCTGTATCGAGTGTGCGAAACTGATTATCCAAGCGGGTATCAAGCGGGTGGTTTACGCAGAGAAATATCGGCTGGAAGACGGTTTGAATTTATTGAAACGTGCCAATATTGAAGTGGTTTACATTAATCCTAACGACGAAGAATAGCATTATGAAAAATAATACTCGATTTATCCCTTTCCTTTTAGCTATTTGCTTAGTGGCAGGTATCGGTATCGGTACATTTTACGCCAATCATTTTTCGGGAAACAAATTAGGCATCATCAACACATCGTCTAACAAACTGAATGCTTTGCTGCATATCATCGACGACCAGTATGTAGATACGGTAAAAGTCAATGATTTGGTGGAAGAAACCATGCCTTTGATACTTTCCGAGCTCGACCCGCACTCGTCTTACATCCCTGCCAAAGACCTTGAAGCTGTTAATTCGGAACTGAAGGGCAGCTTCAGCGGCATCGGAATCCAGTTTACCATTCAGGATGATACCATTCACATCAACAGTGTGATAAAGGGAGGTCCCTCGGAAAAAGTGGGACTGATGGCAGGCGACCGCATCGTGGAAGTGGACGACTCGGCTTTCGTGGGTAAAATAGTGACCAACTTCGAAGCAATGAAACGTCTGAAAGGCGAAAAAGGAAGCAAAGTGAAGTTAGGCATTTTCCGTCCCGGCGAAAAAGAAATACTTGATTTTACCGTCATACGAGGGGATATCCCTGTCAAGAGCATTGATGCCGCTTACATGATTAACGATAAATTCGGATATGTAAAGGTCAACAAGTTTGGAGAGACCACTTACCCCGAATTGCTGATAGCACTTGCCAAGCTGAACCAAGAAGACTGCAAAGGAATGATTATCGACCTGCGCGGAAATACCGGAGGTTATATGGCTGCTGCCATCCAGATGATTAACGAGTTCCTGCCCGGAAACCGACTGATAGTTTACACACAGGGACGCAAATCGCCACGCGAAAACTATACGTCGAACGGTTCGGGAAGCAGCCAGCAAATGCCGCTTATCGTGCTGATTGATGAGATTTCGGCATCGGCAAGCGAAATCTTTGCCGGAGCCATTCAAGACAATGACCGGGGTACGATTATCGGACGACGTTCGTTCGGGAAGGGACTGGTTCAACAGCCCATCGAGTTCAGCGACGGTTCTGCTATCCGACTGACCATCGCGCGTTACTACACCCCCTCCGGACGCTGCATCCAAAAGCCGTACGAAAAAGGCAAAGACGAAGAATATGAATTAGATTTGCTTACGCGCTACGAACACGGAGAGTTTTTCTCGGCAGACAGCATCAAGCAAAACGAAAACGAGGTTTACCATACCAGTTTAGGACGTCCGGTATACGGCGGAGGAGGCATCATGCCCGACATTTTTGTACCTCAAGACACTACGGACATGACTTCGTATTTCCGCATGGCGGCAAATCGCGGTTTGATTATCCGTTATAGTTTCGATTATACAGACCAAAACCGCAGCGATTTACTGCAATATGAAACGCCCGACCAATTAGTAGATTACCTGAAGACTCAAAAACTACTCAACAAATTTGCTGCATGGGCAGAGAAAAAAGGACTGAAACGCCGTAATAACCTGATGCAGAAATCTAAAAAATTATTTGAACTGAGTCTGTACGGAAACATTATCTATAACATGCTGGGAATGGAAGCCTATATACAATACCTGAACCAAACAGACAAAACGGTTTTAAAGGCATTGGAAGTGCTTGAAAAAGGAGAGTCGTTCCCGAAAGCTCCCGAAGAGACGGAAAGCCCCCAATAAGCCTTTCCGACATGCTTCTAAACTCTATGGGATGAAACGTCTGACACAAGCCGATGCGTTCAGTAACATATCGGCTTGTGTCAGTCAACACATGCGGATAAATTTTTCATTTACCAAATCCCTGTTTATCATGCTATTAACAAAACAACAAATTCGCACTCACATAGCCCGAAAGAAAAAACAGCAAAACGGGTTTCAACTCAGCCAATGGTCGGTCAATCTCCTGAAAAAACTGGAAGAACATCCGCGTTTTCGGCAGGCAAAAACCCTTTTACTGTATTATTCTTTACCTGATGAAGTACAAACACACGACTTTGTAGAACGTTGGAGTAAGAGCAAACAGATTATTCTGCCGGTTGTGAAAGGAGATGAATTGGAGTTACGCCAATATACCGGAAAACAGGATTTACAAAAAAGCAGTTACAACATTTACGAACCTACCGGAAAAGAGCTGACACAGGTAAACGAAATAGACCTTGCGCTTATCCCCGGTGTGTCATTCGACCTGCAAGGGAACCGGCTCGGCAGAGGGAAAGGTTACTATGACCGCCTGCTTCCACGCCTGCGTTCTTATAATATAGGTATTTGTTTCGGCTTCCAGATCAGCGAAGCAATCCCCACAGAAACATTCGACCGTCCGATGGACGAAATATGGACGGAGAACGGGTGTGTTTACGTCAACGAAAAATAATATTCACTATCACCTGCGAACCAACACGGGCATTCAGGTTACGTACAAGCATCTCGCGTCCCATCATCAGTTCCTGACGGATGACAGACGAAGCCAGATGAACGTATAATATTTGATTTTTAATATACAGATTCGTGGTATACCGGGCTATCACCTCTCCCACCACGTCTTTCCAAGCATCGACCAGCCGATACTCGTTCAGCGGCGTTTCTAATCCCTCCTGACGGAGAAACTGGCGGATAACGTCGCCTATCAGTTCCGTGTTATTCCGCTTCATCGTCCGCCTCCTTCCGTTCCGAAACCTCGCCGTTGTCTACCTCAAACAACTTATAATCGCCCTCTATCTTGCGCAGAATTTTATCTAAATGGTCGCGATTGGTATCGGTGATGAAAATCTGTCCGAAATTATCGCCCGCCACCAACTTTACAATCTGTTCTACCCGCGAAGCGTCCAACTTGTCGAATATATCGTCGAGTAAAACCAGTGGAGTAGTACGACTGCCCGTACGTTTCAAGAACTCGAACTGAGCCAGTTTCAAGGCAATCAGATAAGTCTTATTCTGCCCCTGCGAGCCTTCACGCTTGATGGGGAAATCGCCCAACAACATCACCAAGTCATCTTTATGCACTCCCTTCAGCGAATATCCCATAATGCGGTCTCGCTGACGGCTTTCGCGTAACAAAGCCAGCAAGTCCCCCTCTGCCACATGCGACTGGTAGGTCAGGCTAACCTGCTCTCTATCTTGCGAGATATAAGAATAATAGGACTGGAAAATAGGAATAAACTCTTCGATAAACGCAAGGCGTTTACGATAAACCGTTTCACCGGCAGAAGCCATCATTTCTTCCCACACCTCCATCAGTGCGTCTTCGGGTTCTGCCTCCGATTTAAGCAACGTGTTACGCTGCGCCAAAGCCTTGTTGTAACGAATCAGCGCATCCAAATATTCGCGGTCGAACTGCGAAATCACCACATCCATAAAACGCCTGCGCTCTTCGCTTCCGCCGGCAATCAGCAGCGAGTCTGCCGGCGAAACCATCACCAGCGGAATCAGCCCGATATGGTCGGAAAGACGGGTATATTCTTTCTTGTTCCGCTTAAACTGCTTCTTCTGCCTGCGCTTCAGTCCGCAATACACTTCTTCCGGCTCGCCGTCATCGGTTTCATAAAAACCCTGAATAACAAAAAAATCTTGCTCGTGACGGATATTCTGCGAATCGATGGGATTGGTAGAACTTTTACAAAACGAAAGATAATACACCGCATCCATCAGGTTGGTTTTCCCCATCCCGTTCTTGCCGATGATACAATTCATTTTGTGCGAAAAGGCAAGCTCTACTTGCTCTAAATTCTTATAATTTAATATGGAAATGCGTTTCAGCCACATAAATCAGTCTGTATTTCAAGCACAAAATTAGTAATAAAAGCACGATTGCTAAAAAAACCTGCCCGCAAATTTCATTTATAAACATAAATAAATTACTTTTGCTGTCCAAAATGCACATCCAACCGGAAATAATAAAAAAACGATATAAAAATGACTGAACAGAAACACACTCATGAGCCAATGAATGTAGACGAAGCACTGATTACTTCGGAAGCATTTTTAATTAAGTACAAAAACGTAATGTTAGGGGCGGTAGTCGCATTGATAGTAATCGTTGGCGGCTATTTGGGATACAAACATTTCATTTCTGATCCGAAAGAAGCAAAAGCGTCGGAAGCCATCTTCAAAGGCGAACAGTATTTTGGAGCTTCCAATTACGAAACAGCCTTAAACGGAGACAGCCTCGGTTATGCAGGATTTATCAAACTGGCAGATGAATTCAGCGGAACAGATGCCGGAAATCTGGCAAATGCATACGCCGGAATTTGCTATGCACAGTTAGGCAAATACGAAGACGCTACAAAATATTTGGATAAATTCAGCGCAGACGACCAGTTGGTGGCTCCTGCCATCTTGGGAACAATGGGAAACTGCTATGCACAGATGAATCAGCTTGACAAAGCTGCCGCTACACTGCTGAAAGCAGCCGACCGTGCCAACAGCAATGCGCTCAGCCCGGTTTACCTGATTCAAGCCGGTCAGATTTTAGAGAAACAAGGCAAAAATGCAGAAGCATTAGAAGCATACAAACAGGTAAAGGTTAAATATCCGAACTCTTTCCAAGCTATGGATATTGACAAGTACATCGACCGCGCTTCTATTAAATAATAATTTTTTATTCACCTTTAGGCACGCATTCCGCCACAGTCACGGACAACGCTTTATCTCCGTGAAAAGACAACGGAGTACGTGCCTAAACTATTTTTTAACGACTATGGCAACAGCTTTCCACAATTTATCCGATTATGATTTCAACTCCGTCCCCGACGCATCCGGTATGCGTTTCGGCATCGTAGTATCCGAATGGAACGAAAACATTACAGGCGCACTGCTGAAAGGAGCTGTCAATACGCTGAAAAAACACGGGGCGAAAGACGAAAACATTCTGGTGCAAACCGTACCGGGCAGTTTTGAACTGACTTTCGGCTCGGCTCAAATGATTAAGAGCGGAAAAGTAGATGCAGTCATCGCACTGGGATGCGTAGTACGCGGCGACACTCCTCACTTCGATTACGTATGCGCCGGAGCCACGCAAGGCATCGCCTATCTGAACGCAACGACCGATACGCCTGTTATTTACGGGCTGATAACAACCAATGACATGCAGCAGGCGGAAGACCGTGCAGGCGGAAAATTGGGGAACAAAGGCGATGAATGTGCAATAACAGCAATAAAAATGATAGACTTTGCTTGCAAATTAAAAAAATAATCGTACCTTTGCAGCGCATTTGAGAAAACAAGTCGCCAAAAGCGATATATTTAGATGCGAAAGGGCAAGTACCAGAGTGGCCAAATGGGGCAGACTGTAAATCTGCTGGCTTACGCCTTCGGTGGTTCGAATCCATCCTTGCCCACAAAAAACTTTAAACTAATGCGGAAGTAGCTCAGTTGATAGAGCATTAGCCTTCCAAGCTGAGGGTCGCGGGTTTGAGTCCCGTCTTCCGCTCTAAGTTGAGGATTGAAAGTAACGTTTCATCCTCAATACAGAAAGGGCAAGTACCAGAGTGGCCAAATGGGGCAGACTGTAAATCTGCTGGCTTACGCCTTCGGTGGTTCGAATCCATCCTTGCCCACAAAAAACTTTAAACTAATGCGGAAGTAGCTCAGTTGATAGAGCATTAGCCTTCCAAGCTGAGGGTCGCGGGTTTGAGTCCCGTCTTCCGCTCTAAGAAAATCCTGAAAGTCGAATCGGCTTTTAGGATTTTTCTTTTATGCCACTATTGGAATTGGATATTTGCAGCGGATTGGCTATTTTTTTGCTTTAAACTTATATCACGCGATTTATGGAATACATCAATGAATTTCACAAACAATGGATGGAGAAAACATGCCAATCAATAACCTCTTGGAGCAAACAGCCTGTTTCGTCAGAAGATGTAAAAAAACAGCAGGAGAAATTGAACAAACAGAGGGCTATAAGAGAAGGCAAATCAAAAAACTTATAAAAAAAGACTCAGCAGGTTTTCTACTTCCTGCTGAGTCCTAAAATTATTAATATCTCTTACTGTAATTCTCCGGATTCAATATCTATACTAATATCAAAACTAAACTGGCTACCATCTCGGTTAACGACTTTAAAATTGATCTTCCAAATAGATGCGTTTTTTTCTAAGATTGTTATTGTAATCCTTGCACCGTTATCCGCTTCTGCTAATTGTGGTATGTCTGTTGACCACGTAACCGTACCTTCTTCATAGTTTACAAGTTCAAAATTGTCATAATAACCGATTCGCAGACCTTCGGTTAACGAAATTATTATATCCTCATCACTTGGTTCTTTTTTTAATTCTGCGAGCGACTCTCCCTCCTGTGATATAACATATTTATTATCAGCAAGAATTGTACCATTCCACCAATTACGAAGCAGAGCATTCATACCCATTTGACAAGAATAAAAAATAAGTTTATCTTTATTGATTATAAAAACACCATCAGAATTATGAGAATAACTACTGATATCATATCGTGGTACAAAAGCAAGCCCAAAATCTGTAACAATAGAACTTCCTACATAAATAGTTCCTACATAAATATCTTCATACTTGTCATAGCCCAAATGTACGGTACGATTCCTCTCAAACGATTCTGCACCAACAACCTCTCGCCAACCTTTTTCTTTATCTTCGAAGCCAACCCATACTTTATCGTTTTGAAAACCAACACATATTCCATCACTATACCTTACATCGTTTACTAATATATTCCCCGCAAAATCATAAACTTCCTCATTTATTAAAAAACGATCCTTATCTAAAATAGCTCTAATACTCATATCATCATCTAATACAAAACCGTATTCAACGTTTTGATTATTACACAAATACACTGCTTGACGAATATCTTCCGGTCTAAAATCATAGACAAAAGCATACATTCCATTTTCCAATTTCTTAAAAAACTCAAATTCAGTAGGAAATACCACCGAAATTTGAGGACCTTGATAATATCTATCTTTCCCATACCACTCATCTTGTAATGTTCCAGTATTATCAAAAAGAGCAAACCAATCTTTTCCCTTCCGATTACCATAGTAAAGAGTTTCTCCTTCTTGTTCAATTCGTTGAAATACCATCACAACATCCGTAATGTTGTTCCGATTCAATAAATCATCATTGGTTTCATACACTATTGCTGTTTCATTGTCTTTACATCCTACCAATGTAAATAAGCATAGTAACATTACTAAAATCGTACTTCTATTCATCATTCTTTGGATTTGTTTTGCCGTTTTGCCTCCATAAACGACTTATTAAAAGAAAAAAGATGTGGAGACTTCATCTATTTATAGCTTATTTCATTTAAGAGTTGCAAATGTCATTATTTTTCTTGTAAAAAGCAAATAAAACCAAGCAGATAGAACAGAAGGGAAATATTATCAAAAAATATCCATTTATACAGACATACTTATTCAATGTTTTTGTCTAAGTTTGCAAGAAAATAAAGACCTATGTTTACTATCAGAAAAGCAACGACAGCCGATATTCCGGTTATCAACAAACTGGCATGGGAAATTTTTCCCGAAACTTACAAGAACATTCTCACAAAAGAGCAGACTGAATACATGATGGAATGGATGTACTCGCCGGAGAATCTGCACAAACAGATGGAGGAAGAGGGACACATTTATTATATAGCCTACGAGGAATGTGAACCTGCCGGATATGTTTCCATCCAGCAAGAGGGAGAGCATCTTTTTCATCTTCAGAAAATCTATGTCTTGCCGTATTTCCAAAAGTATGGGTTAGGAAAACTTTTGTTCCGCAAAGCCATGTCTGCCATCAAGGAATTGCATCCCGCTCCTTGTCGCATGGAGCTGAATGTAAACCGCAACAATCCGGCTTTGGGATTTTATAAGCACATGGGGATGGAAAAGGTGCGCGAGGGAGACTTCCCGATAGGCAACGGATTTTATATGAATGACTATATCATGGGGATAGAACTTTAAACAAAAGGAAATATTTATTACTTTTGGGTCATTATTACACTTTAATACTTTAATCATGAAAATACATAGCACTTTGTTTGTCATTGGGATGGCTTTTTCTCAAATCATAACTGCACAAACAAACTTATTTCACGACCCGGACTGCTGTACCAGTATCATGGTAGGACGGGAGGCTTCTGCCGATGGTTCGGTCATGACAAGCCACACTTGCGACAGTTGGTATCGGACTTGGGTTAATGTAGTTCCGGCACGGACTTACGAGCGAGACACGACCATGAACATCTATAACGGACGGATGCACACGGAGTTTCCGGAAGACCAGACAAACCTGACCGTAAAGGGTACAATCCCTCAGACTAAACATACCTACGCATTCCTTGATACGTCTTATCCGTGTCTGAATGAAAAACAGTTGGCTATGGGAGAAACAACCATCAGCGGACGCGACACGCTGCGCAACGAAAAGGGGATGTTTATGATTGAAGAGTTGGCACGGGTAGCATTGGAGCGTTGTTCTACTGCCCGACAGGCTATCCGGCTGATGGGCGAACTGGTCAAAGAATACGGCTATGGCGATTACGGAGAATGCCTGACCATCGCCGATCCGAAAGAGGTATGGCATTTCGAAGTATTCGGAGAAGGTCCGGACAAAGTGGGCGGCGTATGGGCTGCGGTACGTATCCCGGACGGAGAGGTAGGCATATCTGCTAATATTTCACGCATCAGTACGTTGAATTTGAAGGACAAAGACAATTACATGGCTTCGGACAACGTATTTGATGTGGCTCGGAAGCTGAAACTATGGGATGGCAAAGAACCGTTCAAGTTCTGGAGAGCTTACGGAGGTCCGAATTATGCCGGCAAGTGGCAATCGTTCAGCATCCGCGAATATTTCGTACTCAGCCGGCTGGCACCGTCATTAAAACTGAGCATGGATTCGGAGGAGCTTCCGCTCAGTGTTAAGCCGGAAAAGAAACTCAGCGCGGCGGATGTCATGGCTCTTTTACGTCAGACGTATGAAGGAACGGAATGGGACGTTACACGCAACTTGAAAGTGGTGAAAAAAGACTACAAGACAGGACAAACCGATACGATTATCAGTCCGAGGGCCAACCCGTGGATGCGTTCCGACGAAGTGCAAATGCTGAATGGCATTAAGAATGGGGCTGTTACGTCATATCGCAATATCTCTGTACCGCAATGTGCATATTCTACCGTCATTCAGCTCCGCAGTTGGTTACCCGATGCCGTGGGAGGTGTATGCTGGTTCTCTATGGACAATCCGGGACAAAGTCCGCGTGTACCTATCTTCTGCGGAACAACCGACCTGCCTGCCATTTATAAAATCTGCGGAAACCATCGTTACCGCGAAGATTCGGCTTTGTGGCATTACCGCCGCGCGAACAAACTGGCTACGGTACGCTGGGGAAACGCACGCAGTATCATGGAGGCAAACATCCGTCACTTCGAAGAAAAAGGATTCAACGAACTGCCGATGGTAGAAGCACGTTATCAAGATTTGCTGAAAGCCAAAGGAGAAGAAGCTGCAAAGGCTTATCTCACCGATTATACCAAAGACTTTATCGGAGCCACTATTTTGCGCTGGGATGAAATGGCGGCTAAATACTGGAACGATTACCGTTTCGGATTTTGACAGTGTTTGTCGGAGTCCGGATGAGACTTCGCTTGCTGCCCGTGTGTATGTAAGCGGAGGGTTTCGTTTATTCGTCTTAATATAAAATCACTATCATAAAACCATGAAAACAAGAGCTATAACTTTTGCCGTTTTATTGGCAGCATCAGCCTCACTTGGGGCACAACAGACCGACGGATATCAATTCACTACCGTTGTTAATCAGAAAGTAACTCCCGTAAAAAACCAAGCTGCATCCGGAACATGCTGGTGTTTCGCCACTACTTCGTTCATCGAAGCCGAATTGTTACGCATGGGCAAAGGTGAATACGACCTTTCGGAAATGTTTATTGTCCGTCAAAAATACATGAACCAGTTGGACGACAACTACCTGCGTCACGGACGGGGAAACATCGGTCAGGGAAGCATTTCCCCCAGTTGGTTTACAGCGTTTAATCAGGTAGGTATTGTCCCCGAAGAGGTTTACTCAGGAATCAATTACGACTCAAAGACGCATAATCACACAGAACTGGAAAGCTATATGGCTGCCATAGCCGGACAAGCTGTGAAGTTACGCAAACGCAGTCCTGAATATAAAGAACTCATCAACAGCTTATTCGATATTTACATGGGCAAATTACCTGAAACTTTCGTCTACAAAGGGAAGGAATATACGCCGAAATCGTTTGCCGAAAGTCTGGGTATCGATGAAAACAATTATGTGATGATTACCAGCTTTACGCACAAACCTTATTACCAGACATTCGAATTGGAAATTCCCGACAACTGGGAACATGCGCAGATGTATAATTTACCGCTCGACGAGATGATGGCTGCTGCCGACCATGCGCTGCAAAACGGTTATACCGTGGTATGGGACGGCGATGTAAGCGAAAAGGGATTTGCATACACTCACGGCGTTGCCATTAATCCGGAGGTGGAAAAAGCCGACGATTACAAAGATACCGACTTTGCCCGCTGGCAGAAAATGGATGAAAAAGATCGTCTTGCCGAGGTTTTTAAATTCGAACGCCCCTACCCCGAAGTCAACGTTACGCCGGAAGTCCGTCAGGAGGGTTATGAGTCGTTCACTACTACCGACGACCATTTGATGCACCTCACCGGAATTGCCAAAGATCAGAACGGTACGAAGTATTACATCACCAAAAATTCATGGGGAACGGAACGCAATGATTTCGGAGGCTATCTGAACATGTCGGAAAGTTTCGTGCGTGCCAAAACCATTTTTATCATGATGCATAAAGATGCATTGACCAAAGAGATGAAAAAGAAATTAGGTATCCAATAATAATTCTTATCGACCCATGAGAAAAAGCATATTCATAACGGCCGCAGCCCTGCTCTGTCTGTTAGGAACGGGCTACGTACAGGCGCAACACGTCCCTACGCTGGACGAAGTGGTTTACGGCGGACTGATTCACACCAAAGGCAGCACTTACGTCAACTGGTTAGAGGACGGCGAACATTACTCGAAGACTGAAAAAAATCCGGCAGGAGGTTACGACATCGTGTCTTACCGGGCAAAAGACAACAAGAAAGAGACACTTATCCCGGCTTCGATGCTTGTGAAACCGGGTACAAACGATACGCTCTCGGTACGCAGCTTTGCGTTTAATGCCGACCATACGCTGGCGTTGATTTATACAAACACGCGCCGGGTTTGGCGTTACGATACGCGCGGCGATTACTGGGTGTTAGACATGAAAGGCGGAACGCTGAAACAGTTGGGTAAGGGAATGCCTGAAAGCAGCCTGATGTTTGCCAAATTCTCACCCGACAGCCGTCGTGCCGCTTACGTAAGCCGGAACAACATTTACGTAGAAGACCTGAAGACAGGAGTCATTACGCCCGTCACTACTGACGGAACGGCGGAAATCGTGAACGGAACGTTCGACTGGGTGTATGAAGAAGAATTCTTCTGTCGCGACGGATTCCGTTGGAGTCCCGACAGCAAGTACATCGCTTACTGGCAGAGCGATACGAAAGGTACGGGGTGGTTCGACATCATCAACAACGTTGATTCGCTGTATCCTAAAATTTCCCGCTTCCCCTACCCGAAGGCAGGAACTACCAACTCAGCAGTAAAGGTTGGCTATGTGTCGGCCGACGGCGGAGCCACCACGTGGATAAACATTCCCGGAGACCCGCGTAACCATTACATCATGCGCATGGACTTTATCCCCGACAGCAACGAGTTGTTTATCCAGCAGATGAATCGCCCCCAGAATACCAACAAGGTCTGGATTGCCTCAATAGGAAACCCCGAACCGCGCAACATTTTTACCGATACCGATGCAGCGTGGTTAGAAACAAACGATAACGTAACGTGGCTGAAAGGCAATACGTGGTTTACGTGGGAAAGCGAACGAGACGGCTGGCGGCACTTGTACCGCGTGAGCCGCGACGGTAAACAGATAGTGCCCATCACGAAAGGAGATTTCGATTACATTGAGCAGGCGGGCATCGACCTGAAGCGAGGAGTGGTTTACTTTATCGCTTCGCCCGATAATTTTACGCAGCGTTACTTGTATTCTGCCAAGCTCTTTGGCGACGGAACGGTGAAACGCCTCAGCCCCACTGACAAGGCAGGGCAACACCAATACAACATTTCGCCCGACGGAAGCTGGGCGGTACACGCTTTCAGCAACGCGGTCACGCCGCCGGTTATCGACATGGTTTCGCTCCCTTCCCACAAAAGTGTGCGCACGATTGAAGACAATGCCCAAGCGAAAGCCGAATATGATGCGTTGAAATTACAGCCGAAAGAGTTCGTAAAGACCCGTTCGGGCGAGCTGGAGCTGGACGCATGGATGATAAAACCGATTGATTTCGACCCTGCGAAGAAGTATCCGGTGATTATCGACGTTTACGGCGAACCGGGCAGCGCAACGGTGCAAGACGTTTGGGGCGGAGGCGACTTGTGGCATCAGTATCTTGCCAATCAGGGATACATCGTGGTGAGTATAGAAAACCGGGGCGCACGCACGCCGAGAGGTCGCGAATGGCGCAAGTGTATCTACGGCGAGGTAGGCACATTCGCCAGCCAAGACCAAGCGCAAGGCATATTGGACTTGGCGCGTCAATACAGTTTCATCGACACTTCGCGCATCGGCATCACCGGATGGAGCGGCGGAGGCAGTCAGACGCTGAACTGCATGTTCCGCTATCCCGATGTTTTCCACACAGGCATTGCCATCGCTTTCGTGGCCGACCAACGTCTGTACGACACCATTTATCAAGAACGTTACATGAATACGCCGCAGAACAATCCCGACGGCTATCGTAAAGGTTCGCCCATCTCGTATGCGGAAGGACTGAAAGGAAACCTGTTGCTGATTCACGGTACGGGCGATGACAACGTGCATTACCAGAACTGCGAACGGTTGGTAAACGAGTTAGTCCGTCACGGAAAGATTTTCTCGCAAATCTCTTACCCGATGCGCACGCACAGCATCAGCGAGGGAGAGGGAACCACCATGCACCTGCGTAAAACGATGACCGATTACTTCTTGAAGCATCTTCCGGCAGGAGGCAGATAAGATTCTTATTTCAGACAAATCATTAGGGCGGGACAATGAAAAACATCGCATTGTCCCGCCCTATTTTTTACTTCTCCAAACGCTAACGGATAGACCAAGTATTTCTACCCATAGTGTAGACCAATTCTACCGCATGGGTTGGGGAGTCTATGCGGTAGAAAAAAGAGCCAAGCGTGCAAACAATTCACGCTTGGCTCTTTGTATTAAAAATCAGGATATATCAATTATAAAACCACCTTATTGATGCTGTTCGCGCAACAGGTCGTTTACTGTCTTAACCGGATTAAACGTGGTGAGCGGAACTTCTACGAATACGGTGTTCCAATCGCTCATCGAACCGTTCCACAAGCCCGGAAGTTCGAGCGCTTTCAGGTCTTTTCCGTTCTTCGATTTGTAGGAAATGAAGCCCGTTGCCTTATCCACATAGTTTAACAGGTTGAACTTGTTGCCTTTGTAATCGCGAACGGCGCAAACCAAATCTACCGGATTGAAGTGCGTGCCCTGTTCGAACATGGCTTTCTTTTCCGGATCTTTCATGTCTATCTGCGAGCTTTCCAGAATCTGCAATGATACTGTTCCGTCGGGGTTATATGCCAAGAACGGGCCTCCACCGGGTTCGCCTACGTTTTTCACCATACCGCAAACACGCATCGGGCGGTTCAGCTTCTTGCGCAGGTAGATTACGAGGTCGGCATCCTCCAGATTCTTGATGTCGCTCTTACGGCAACGCAAATCGTGTTGAACGAAACGGATGATTTCTTCCAGTTCATCGTGGCGATAGTGTCCGCTGTCAAGCAGTTCGAGGTATTTAAATGCCTGTTGCTGCAAAGTAACCAGCACGCCAGCCAAGAGTTTCTTATAAGTTACAGTATCGGCTTTCAAGCGGTCGGGAACTACGTTGTCGATGTTCTTGATGAACACGATGTCGGCATCCAAATCATTCAGATTTTCAATCAGTGCACCGTGACCTCCCGGACGGAACAACAACTTGCCGTCTTTGTCGCGGAAAGGTTTGTTATCCATGTCGGCAGCTATTGTATCGGTGCTGGGCTTTTGTTCTGAGAAACTGATATGATATTGGATTCCGTATTTAGCCGCATATTCGCCCACTTTCGCATCGACCAACTTTTGGAACAAATCGCGGTGTTCGGTAGATACCGTAAAATGAACATTCACTTCCCCGCTCTTTCCGGCTGCATAGAGTGCGCCCTCTACCAGATGTTCTTCCAGCGGCGTACGTACTCCGTCGGCATAGCGGTGGAATTTCAACAATCCTTTCGGCAGCGAACCGTAGTTCAAGCCTGCTGCTTCAAGCAGATTGGATACCACGGCTTTGTAGTTGTGTTCAGCCAACAAAGCATCGATATTCTTGCCCGTATTATCCATACAAGCTGCATTCAGGTCGTTGTAAAAAGCAAAATTGTGAATGTGATCGAAAAATTTCTTTTCAAAATCCGTAGTAGGAACATCGTAATCCGCTCCCAAGAACTCGAACATGTTTTTGAACATACGGCTTGCTGCTCCCGAAGCAGGTACAAATTTCACAATCTTCTTGTCGCCCTGCTTATAAGCGTCCCATACATCCAAATACTTCTGTTGCTCATCACCCGTCGCAGTCATGATACCGCCGTTTTCCACCGATGCGGCAGCAGCCAACTGTAAAAACGGAAAGCCTTTTTCAAAACAACTAAGCTGTTCAGCAATCTGGGCCTCAGAAATTCCTTTCTTTGCCAATAGTTCTTTGTCTTCGTGTGTTAACATAAATGTATATTTTAGGTAATGAAATTCACTTGTCGCGGTCAATGCTGCTCAAAAATATAAAAAATACCGAAAGATTGTGCCAAACAAGCAGAAAAAAAGTATCTTTACCATCGAAGAAAAACAAAAAGACCATGGAAGAGAATGTTTTTTTCACACCTGAAGAACGTGTTCAGCTTATACCATTGTATAAAAAGCTTCTGCGTTTATCTAAAGATACTTTACAGAAAGACGACTGCCATAAGCTGAAAAACCATTTTATCAAAGCCATGTCGGAAGGCAGTATTCCCCGAAATGTGTTCGGCATGAACCCCATCATCAAAGACATGCAAACGGCGATTATCGTTGCCGAGGAAATCGGAATGCGCCGGGCTTCTATCTTGGGTATCATGCTTCACGAGTCGGTAAAATATCATTTATGCAGCTTAGAGTCTATCAACGAAGAATATGGAGAAGACGTAGCCGGAATCATCCGGGGACTGGTAAAAATAAACGAACTTTATTCTAAAAGTCCTACTATTGAATCGGAGAATTTCCGCAACCTGCTGCTTTCGTTTGCCGAAGACATGCGGGTGATTCTGATTATGATAGCCGACCGCGTAAACCTGATGCGCCAGATAAAAGACAGCCCCAACGAGGAGGCGCGTCTGGAGGTATCCAATGAGGCTGCCTATCTGTATGCTCCGCTTGCCCACAAGTTGGGACTGTACAAGCTGAAATCGGAATTGGAAGACCTTTCGCTGAAATATACGCAACACGATGTATATTATCATATAAAAGACAAACTGAATGCTACGAAAGCAGCACGCGACCGCTATATTGAGGCGTTTATCGAACCGGTTCGCAAGAAGCTGGAGGAAGCGGGATTGAAATTCCACATCAAAGGGCGTACCAAGTCTATTCACTCCATCTACCAGAAGATGAAGAAACAGGGATGTCCGTTTGAAGGGGTGTACGACTTGTTTGCCATCCGTATCATTCTCGATGCTCCGCTCGAAAAAGAGAAGCAGGAATGTTGGCAGGCTTATTCCATCGTAACGGATATGTATCTGCCTAACCCGAAACGTCTGCGCGACTGGCTGTCGGTTCCTAAAAGCAACGGATACGAATCATTGCATATCACGGTTATGGGACCGGAAGGAAAATGGGTGGAGGTTCAGATACGTACCGAACGCATGGACGAGATAGCCGAAAAAGGTCTCGCCGCACATTGGCGATACAAAGGTATCAAGGGTGAAAGCGGCTTGGACGAATGGCTGAACACCATCCGCGAAACGCTGGAGAATGCAGACAATGACCTCGATGTAATGGATCAGTTCAAACTCGACCTTTACAAAGACGAGGTGTTTGTGTTTACGCCCAAAGGAGATTTGTACAAGCTGCCTCAAGGCGCAACGGTACTCGATTTTGCTTTTTCCATTCACTCAAACTTGGGATGCCGGTGCATCGGAGCGAGGGTAAACGGAAAGAACGTGCAGTTACGGCAGACGCTGAACAGCGGCGACCAAGTGGAAATCATGACCTCGAACACACAGACTCCGAAACGCGACTGGCTGAATTTTGTCACCACCTCGAAAGCACGTAACAAAATCCGCCAAGCGTTAAAGGAAATCGCTGCCAAGCAGACGCAGTTTGCCAAAGAAACACTGGAACGCAAGTTCAAGAACCGGAAGCTGGATTACGATGAAGCCATACTGATGCGCCTCATCCGCAAGATGGGATTTAAAACCGTAACCGACTTCTATCAGAACATAGCCGACGAGTCGACCGACATCAACGAGGTTATCGACAAGTATCTGGACATGCAGAAGCGGGAGACGGAGCAACGCGATGAGGTTACTTACCGCAGTGCAGAGGGATATAACCTGCAACAACCGTCGGACACGAAAGATTTCTATAAAGACGATGTACTGGTTATCGACCGAAACCTGAAGGGGTTGGACTTTACGCTGGCAAAATGTTGTAACCCGATTTACGGCGACGACGTGTTCGGATTCGTCAGCGTTTCGGGCGGAATCAAAATACACCGTTGCGACTGTCCGAATGCCAAAGAGCTCCGTTCGCGTTTCCCCTACCGCATCGTAAAGGCACGCTGGGCAGGCAAGAGTCAGGGTAAGCAATATCCTATCCGCCTGCGCATCGTAGGGCATGACGACATCGGCATCGTGACCAACATTACTTCTATCATCAACAAAGAGAATGACATATCGCTGCGCTCTATCAGCATCGACTCCAACGACGGGCTATTCTCAGGAATGCTGACCGTAATGGTAGACGATACATCGAAACTGGAGGCACTGATAAAGAAGATAAAGACGGTAAAAGGAGTAAAACAAATAAACCGGGGTTAAAAAACCGCGTAACAGTAACACGCCTAACGATTAATTACTTAACTTTGTAAATATAAACAGAAAACAACATAGCGCAATGAAAAAGATTTTTATCACCACTGCTTTAGTCGTAATGAATATCCTGTGGGTGTTGGCTCAAGGAACGGCAGACATTACATTCGAGAAAACCAGCCATAACTTCGGGGCATTCTCTGAATCCAACCCGAAAGTAACGTGTACCTTCAAGTTTAAGAACACGGGAGACGGACCGCTGGTTATTCACCAAGCCATCGCTTCGTGCGGATGTACTGTTCCGCAATATCCCAAAGAGCCCATCAAACCGGGTGAAAGCGGAGAAGTGACCGTAACTTACAACGGTGCCGGAAAATTTCCCGGACACTTCCGCAAAACCATTACATTACGCACAAACGGTAAAAATGAAATAACCCGTTTGGTCATTGAAGGTGACATGACACCTGCTTCGGCGGATGCAAAATAACTCTACTGCTTCAAAGAGTCTGTCGTGTATTTATACATTTGTAAATGTACGACAGACTCTTATCTTTTAGCATATTTTACTATTACTCTTTTTATTTAAAACAGCCTAACGCCAAACAATGTGCTATTAATTTCTTTTTAATGGATGTAAATAGGGATATTCAGTAAATAATAGAGTTTATACAGAATAAAGAACAGAGGTATTGGTTATCAGTGCCCTAATACCTTATTCGATATAATGTCTTATATAAAATCAGTTCTGAAGTTTATCTTCTATTTTATCATTATATTGAACCTGAAGCCGTTTTAATTCTTTTTTAAGTTCATTCGTTATATCTTCATATCCTTCCTTACCGAATAAATTATTCATTTCCTTTGGATCTTCCTGAAGGTCATAAAGTTCCCAAACATCAATATCATTATAAAAATGAATTAACTTATATCGTTCCGTACGCACCCCATAATGACGTTTTACCATGTGTTCAGCGGGATATTCATAAAAATGATAATACAAAGATTTACGCCAATCTAACGGCTTTTCACCTTTTAATAATGGAAGTAAAGACACACCCTGAATATCCGACGGTATTTCTGCACCAGCTAGATCAAGAAACGTTGGAGCATAGTCTATGTTCTGTACCATCTTAGAAATTTCACCTTTGGCTTTTTGCTTCATGTTATCGGGAAGACGCATTACAAGAGGAGTACGCATTGATTCTTCGTACATGAAGCGTTTGTCAAACCATCCATGCTCTCCCATATAAAAACCTTGATCGGAGGTATAAACAACCAAAGTATTCTTCAACAATCCCTGCTGTTCAAGATAATCAAGCAAAACTCCCACATTGTCATCAAGAGATTTGAGTACTTTAGCATAATCGCGCATATACCTCTGATATTTCCATTCTGCAAGTTCTTTTCCCTGAGGATTTTTCTTATAAAATTCATCAATGATAGGCTGATAGAAATCATTATAAACCTTTCTATCAGTTTCATCAAGACGACCTACAAACGCCTCATAAGTGCTCTTCAAAGGGGTAGCTCCTTGAGGATTATACATCTTAGTGTCGTACATTATATCCATGTCCTTAAAGATGCTCATCTCTTGAGCCGCTGCTGCCGGGCGTCCCTCATAATCATCGTAAAAATTGTCAGGTAGAGGAAAAGTCTTGTCTTCGTACAGAGACAGATATTTCAGTTCAGGTAACCAGTCACGGTGGCAAGCCTTATGATGCACAAAGAGACAGAAAGGCTTATCATTATCTTTTTGGTTTTCAAGCCAGTTAATACTCTTCTCCGTTATTAAGTTTGTAAGATAACCTTTCTCTTTAATAGTATCATTGTTCATTTTGATAAAACGGGGATTATAATAATCTCCTTGTCCCGGAACTATTTCCCAATAGTCAAAACCAGTAGGGAGACTTTCTAAATGCCATTTTCCTATTATAGCAGTCTGATACCCCGCTTTCTGAAGAAGTTTGGGCATAGTCTGCTGAGAACCATCAAACACACAGTTGGTATTATCATAGAATCCATTGGCATGGCTGTGTTTTCCTGTCAACATACAAGCACGACTTGGTCCCGATAAAGAGTTTGCAACAAAGCTATTCACAAACTTCACTCCATCATTGGCTATACGATCTAAGTTAGGAGTCTCTACATAACGATTATCATAGCAGCTCATCATCTGTGCTGTATGGTCATCGGTCATGATATAAACAATATTAAATCTTTCTTCTTTTTGTGCTTCACCACATGAGGTCAAAATTAATTGGGAAATACCCAAAGATGTCAAACAAATTAAATTTACAGTTGATTTTGATGTCATAATTTTTATTTTTTCGAATCTATAGATTTTGGATACTATACCAGAAAAATGCTTCATGTGTATCTGCTTATAATTATATCCATATACTTTGGTATATGTCCAAATGAAGCTGCAAGCGTTTCAGAAAACCTTGAATATCCTTTATCTCAGGTTCACTCTATTGGATTTCAGCCCAAGCTACAACACACGGCATTTCGTTTTCACACTGTTTTAAACACTATTAGTTAAAAAATATACAAAACAAGGTTTTCCATACCCAAAACAGATATGGAAAACCTTAATTAATTATTATCAAGAACTAATTACCATCCCGGATTCTGTTTCCATAATCCATCCATCAAGTTCAACATTCTTTCCTGTATAGGTTGCAGATAATCCCTATTGGGCTTAAACTGCCATCCTTGTGGCATTGAAGATGGAGGAACTGGCAAAATATAACGAAAAGCATCTCCATTACTTCCTGTCAGGAACAGATTGTTACCGCTTGGCAAATCATACTTCAATTCTTCACCATAATGTTGCGGCAAATTACTGCCAATAAATAATACTCCCATTGGAGATTTACCAATGATGAGCTCTTCCGCAGCAGCCCAACGAAGAATATCTTTAAACCGTTTTCCTTCCAATGCAGTCTCAACTCTTCTCTCTCGACGAACAACCTGAACATATTTGTTCAGATTACTAAATGGATAACTTGCATCAGTATTATATTCTCGGTCAAAATCCACAGCTGGCATACCAGCACGGTCGCGCAAAGGCTGTAAAACTCTGATAATTTCAGAAGCATTTGCTTCACCGTTTTGTTCAGCCAAGGCTTCAGCATGATTTAGCAATACATCCGCATACCTGAACTGAATGGCAGGAGTTGTGCCCTTATATTCGCTAGTATAATCTCCTTCACAATCTATCTGTACATGTTTCAACATTACATATCCGGTCAGATTAGTACCAAAAGCCGTTCCATCTCCAGCTAAAGCAGGCCATTCAAAAATATACGGATTAGCATCTCTTTCCGGCTTCATACGCTGACCCGGAAAAGCCACAGTTTGTGTTAATCTTGGATCACGCTTTTCAGGGTCTAATTCATCCGGATAATTTTTCTTCAAACTCAGCAATTCTTCACCAAACAAAGGTCTCCCATCTTTTGACAAATAATCATCTACAAGAGATGCGCATATACCAATATTTCCTCCTCCTGTATTCAAATAACGGGTCACACTATTTCCTATATTATCACCGTCATACATCTTAAACCAAAGAATCTCTGGATTTGTGGTAAGATCCTGAGTATCGAACAGCTTTCTATAATCATTATGAATATCTCCTGTTTGATATATTTTCCATACACTTCGATTCTCAACTTCCTGACAAGCCTTTATTGCTATATCAAGATAGCTTTCTATCTTCGCATTCAGTTCTGATTCGCTCAATGTATAATCATAAAACTTTTCAGCTTTATCCTTTTCTTTCGCATAATGATAACGTTCCCAAGTGGCTTCGAACAATGCAACTTCACTTATCAATGCACGCGCCACGTCTTTATGCAATCTCATTGATGCAGAATTATTCTGCTCATTCATTAAATCTCTTGCATTTCCTAAATCTTCAAGAATCTTGTCTGTAATGAACGTACGACTTTCACGTGGCAACATCATCACCTCCATGTCCGGATCCAAAGGTTTATCCACCCATGCCAATTCTCCATAATTAATCAACATTCTATAATAATACCATGCACGAAAGTATAACGCTTCTCCTTTGAGTTGATTAAATTCTCCACTCCCCTTTTCCGGACAATTTTCTATATTGCTAAGCAAATAATTAATATCCCTCACATAAGTGTAATTTCCAATAGAAACAGCATTGCTTAATGACGTTTGTCCCATCAATCGTGTGTTAGCAGCCGGACCGGTCATATTATCACTGTCATAATCCTGCCCTGCTATGCCTCCACCTCCACCGGCCATAAATCCTTGTCCTATCAAGCCACTTTCATAATAACGGTCTACATAGTTTCTTATTTCACCAACGCTCTGAAATGGGTTTGCTGTAGAAAGTACCCCTTCCGGCATCTTATCTAAATCATAACATCCTGCCAATCCAAAAGAAAAAGCCAATGCTAAAAGTATATTTATTTTTTTCATATATCAATGTATTATAAATTAACAATCAAACCTACAGACAAAACCTTATTCATCGGATAGTTCTTACCACCTTCTCCGGTATAAGTATTGGAAGTAAATATGGCTTCTGGGTCAAACATGCCTTTCAGTTTGGTAAAGGTCAACAAATTTTCACCAGAGAAGAACACCTGCACCTTCTGTAAAGCAAGTTTTTTTACCCATGCATCAGGCAATGTATAACTCAGCGTAAAATTCTTCAATCTACAATATGCCGCATTCTGCAAGTACCGGTCAGTGGGCTGTATGTTTTTATTTTGGAAAGGCGCAACTCCACCGGCTGAATTGATATATGGTTTCGGATAATACGCACCCGGATTATCCGGACGCCAATAATCCATGTGCTCCTTGAATACCGTAACCTGTGCAAATGAACTGAATCCCCAAAAATAAACCCCACTTGGCATCCAGTCACGTTTTCCTACTCCTTGGAACATCATACTTAAACTCAGTCCTCTCCAACTGATTGCTCCGTTTACAGTATATTGGTAACGAGGAGTGCTGTTTCCAATTATTGTCATATCACCCATATCTCCAAGCTTATTGTTCCCGCGGTCTATAACTTTTCTACCATCATCTCCTTCTTTACCATCTAAATCCACATACTTCACATCTCCAGGCTCCCATACTTTACCACTAAAATAAGTCAAGTCATATTCCTTATTATATGCATCAGCCTCTTCCTGTGTCTGAATTAATCCATCCGTAAGATATCCCCAATATTCACCGTACTTTCTACCTTTATACCAAGAACCAGCTGGGTCATTCAATGTTGGGTTTGAATATTCAGTAATTTCAGTCACTGCATCCGAAATAGAGGCACCGATACTGTAATCTATATCTTTTCCTATCTTTCCTCTATAATTCAATGATAACTCCCATCCTCTATCACGCAAATTTGCGTTGTTTTCCTGAGGAGCTGCCGCACCAAACAGATCCGGGAAGTCATGTCCAGGACCAAGCATATCCTTTGTATCACGTTGAAAAATATCCAAAGTACCAGTCAGCGCATTTCCAAAGAAGCCAAAATCAAGACCGATATTTTTGCTTTCCACCTTTTCCCATGTAGTACTCGGATTTACTACCGCTGGAGGATTTGTATACATATGACGACCATCGCTAAATATATATTGTCCCAAACTACCATTGATACTCATAGTTGAAGCAAATGTATA
Organism: Bacteroides caecicola; assembly: GCF_023337095.1. Taxonomy (NCBI): domain Bacteria; kingdom Pseudomonadati; phylum Bacteroidota; class Bacteroidia; order Bacteroidales; family Bacteroidaceae; genus Bacteroides; species Bacteroides caecicola. The sequence continues at coordinate 73,164 of NZ_JAMBLM010000004.1, read as the reverse complement.
TAACCCTGCATTAGCCTGATTACCCAGCAAACCATAAGAAACTCTCAACTTAAGGTTTGACAAAAATCCTTCAGTTTTCTGCATAAACTTTTCACGATGTATATTCCATCCAACTGACACCGAAGGGAAAAATCCCCATCTGTTACCTTTGGCAAAACGCGACGATCCGTCATATCTTCCATTCAATTCTATAAGATACTTGCCGTCATAATCATAATTGATACGTCCAAAAAATCCTCGCGTAGCCCATCCATTTCGAGTGTCTACCACAACTTTATCTCCTGTACCCATACTTACATTAGGGTTTGAGTTAGAATACAATCCAGTAACAGAGTTCTTCATCCAGCTAAAATCATTATTTTCTTCCTGATAACCAAGCATCACTGTAAAATTATGCTTATCTGCCAATGAGAACATATAATTGGTATAAAGATTTATACTTTGATATCTTTTATTGCCATAAGCACGGGTAAACTGACCATCTGCTGAAACACCCAATTCATCACGAGCAACTTTAGTCAATGTCTTTCCATCCTGTTCATAAATATATGGAGCCACATTTAAAGCTTCATACTCCATATTTTCTTGCTTATAAGTATAATCAAAGAAAATAAACCAATTTTTTACAGGCTGAAGTTCAAGTCCGGTCGTAAAATTAAAATGGTCGTTTTGGGTGTCTGTATATGTTCCGCTCTGCAAATAAGGCACCAATGACAATTCCGTAAAATGACCATTTGGGTCTATAGGAGATACTGTAGGACGGAAACGAGCTAAACTATGATAGAATCCTTCTGACAAACCTCCATCAAGATACACACCATTAACAGTCCCCTGATTAAATGGAGTTTCATTATCTGAATGCATAAACTTAGCATTAAATTTCACTTTCATCCATTTGGTCAGCTCAGATGATATATTGGCATTCACCGTATAACGGGTATAATCCATATCTGCATACCTCAATATTCCATCTTCATTATAATAACCGGCTGAAATGTAATATTGAGCTTTCTTATTACCTCCGCTAAAACTTAAATTGTGGCTTTGCTTGAAACTAAAATTCTTGTAATGTAAGTCAAAATAATCGGTATTACCCAATCCCAATTCAGAATTCTCAAAAGCTGCATTAAGAGATTGACCCGGTTTCAAATCTCCCCATGGATCAATGCTTGAAGGATCTCTCATATACTGCTCCAACTGAGCTATTTTTTCAGAAGAATAAGCTCTACCTCCTGCACCTGCATTATTTACACCATCATTCCAAAATTTCACAAAGTCAAGTGAATTTACCATATCAGGCAATACTGTAGGAGTACTCCAACCGACGGTTCCTTGATAATTTGCACGCATTTTCCCTTCTTGCCCTTTTTTCGTTGTGACAAGAATCACACCATAAGCAGCACGTGCTCCATATATGGAACAAGCTGCAGCGTCTTTCAATACAGAAATATTCTCTATATCGTTAGGGTTTACATCTGCAAGAGACATTTCCACACCATCTACCAAAACATAAGGAGAAGCATTTCCCGATAAGTTTCCTTGACCACGCAACGTTAATGTACCCGTAGCACCAGGGCGTCCTGAATTATTGTTGCTTACGCTCAATCCCGGCACCATACCTTGCAAACTTTGTGTAGCATCAACTACAGGACGGGTTTCTAAAGCCTCACCTTTCACAGAAGAAACGGCACCTGTAAGATTTACCTTCTTCTGTACGCCATAACCCACTACAACAATTTCATCAAGTTCTTCTGTATTACTTTTTAAAATTATTCTGAGATCTGTACCATTCCATACTGTTTCCACATTCTTGTAACCCACGAATGACACTACGATCATATCGCCTTTTTTTACATTTGGAATAGAAAAGCCACCATCCAAATCGGTAATAGTACCATTAGAAGTTCCTTTTACCAAAACTGAAGCTCCGATTATCGTTTCACCAGTTTCGTCCAAAACCACTCCTTTACACTGATTTTCTTGTTGAAACGAATACATTCCGACTGCGTCCGCATAGGTTTCAGCATGAATGTAGCCAACTGAAAACCCCGACAATAACATAGTAATTGTCAAGAGTTTAAACTCTGTTCTTTTCATAGTTCAAATTTAAGTTAATAATAAATTTCTTTGGTTTTTTCAAAAATAATGCAATTTTAAATATTAACAAACAAGCAAATATTAAATATTCATAAAATTAATATTCATCTAAAACATCTTTGCAAGCAAAAAAAACAGACAAACAGCCTCTTGCCATTCTTCTCTTAATTGACAAAACTCTGTATAAAACATACTAAGGTATAAATCAAGAAAATACCTTATTTACGGTCATAACTATAATAGAGTTTATACAGAATAAAGAACAGGGGTATTGGTTATCAGTGCCCTAATACCTTATTCGATATAATGTCTAATAGATGCAACCCAAAAACTGAAACGACATAGAAAACTTTAGCAATCAAAGAAAGGGTACTGTAATTAGGCATATATAGTAGAGACTAAAAATGTGGTATAAAACCTTTCATTCTTGAACCAAATCGCGCAAAATCTGTTCAAGAACGAAAAGTCTACCAACCTGCCTAAAGGAATGTAAAAAAGAAAGAAACTTAAAACGGATAAGACAGATTACCTCTTAAAGATTATCAAAAATTAGATAAGCCAATCATATACAGTTTGCTTTTTCGTTTCTGATAATCCCAATATCAGTTTCTCTATCACCTCCGGATAATACCGATATTCCAACTCATGCACGCGGGCTGCAAGCGTATCGGGAGTATCATCGGGAAGCACCGGACATTTGGCTTGGAGGATGAAGGCTCCTTCATCGTATTTCTCGCTGACGTATTGAATGGTTATGCCGCTTTCCGTCTCTCCGGCTGCCAATACTGCCTCGTGTACGTGCATTCCATACATTCCTTTTCCTCCGAATTTGGGGAGCAATGACGGATGGATATTCACAATCTTTTGGGGATAAGCGTGTACAATCTCGTCGGGAACGCGCGACAAGAATCCGGCGAGCACTATAAAATCTATTTCATTTTCTTTCAGAAAGCGGAATGCTTCGCCCGAAGCAAAGCTGTCGGGAGTTATCACCTTACACGGGACATGCAGCCGGGCTGCACGCTCTATCACTCCTGCCGAAGCACGAGAGGCTATAATCCACGCTACTTCTGCTGTTCCTTTTTCCTGAAAATAACGGACAATCCGTTCGGCATTCGTCCCTGTACCCGATGCTAATATGGCTATTCTTTTCATTGCTCTTGATTATTTTTATGCCTAAGATAAACATATTTTGCGGGATATCGGGTACGGAAATAAAAAAAATCATTCAGGGCTTTGGTTATCATGCCCCGAATGATTTCAAAGGATAATTCCTTAGCGAAACAACTATCCCATTTTCCCTGTCAAATAAGAGCGTGTACGCTCATCTTTCGGATTTTCAAACATCTTTGCCGTATCGTCGTACTCTATCAGTTCACCCAAAAACATAAACATGGAGCGGTCGGATATACGCATTGCCTGCGACATGTTATGTGTTACAATCAAAATCGTTACTTCTTTCTTCAGGTTTTCCATCAATCCTTCGATGTGCTTGGTAGCGATGGGGTCGAGCGCAGAGGTGGGTTCGTCCATCAGCAGGATATCAGGCTGGAGTGCCAGTGAGCGGGCGATGCACAAACGCTGCTGCTGACCTCCGGAAAGGAATGTTCCACGTTTGGTCAGTGAGTCTTTCACCTCGTCCCACAGTGCCACATTGCGCAAGTTGCGTTCTACGATTTCATCTTTCTGGCTTCTTGACAGGCGAATACCGTTTAAGATATATCCGGCAAGTACATTATCGTAGATGTTCATCGTGGGGAACGGGTTCGGACGCTGGAACACCATACCAATGCGGCGGCGTTCTTCCATCGGCGGCATCTGAAGCACGTTTTCTCCGTTCAGCAGGATTTCGCCCGTAACGCGGATGTTTTTATACAGTTCGTGCATACGGTTTACAGCACGCAGCAAGGTACTTTTACCGCATCCAGACGGTCCCATGATGGCTGTGATTGAATTTTTCTCAATATCGGCGGAAACATGCTTTACCGCCATCACATCGCTGGTATACGATATACAAACGTCTTTTATCTGAAGAATCGGGTCTTTTATATTTTCCATTTCTTTGCAATTCGTTTAGCTAATAAATTCAATAATAACACAAAAGTAAGCAGGAACAAAGATGCTCCCCAAATCAGACTTTGCAGGTTGGGGTCGTTAAAGAATTCCCATATAAGCAAAGGTACTGCCGACATGGGTTTGGTTACGTTCCAACTGATGGCTGCACCGCCCAAAGCAGTAAACATCAACGGGGCCGTTTCGCCTACCACACGTGAAATTGCCAGCAAAATACCGGTAAAAATACTTCCCAATGCCGAGGGGAGCATTACTTGCAGCATTACCCGCCAGTAGCTTCCTCCCAATGCCAATCCGGCTTCTTTCAGTGTTTCGGGCAGAACTTTCATGGTTTCTTCGGTAGAACGGATAATCAGCGGAAGCATCATGATAAACAAAGCAACGCTGCCGGCAAGTGCCGAATATCCTTTCATCGGAACCACAACCCATATATAAGTAATAATACCTATGATGATAGAAGGAGTACCCTGTAATAAGTCCGTCAGATAACTGACCACTGTAGCAAACCAGCTTTTACGATATTCAGATAAACAGATTCCGCAGAATATACCGATAGGGATGGCTACCAGTGCAGCGATAATCAACATCAAGAATGTTCCTACAATACCGTTGGCAATACCTCCGGGTATCGGCTCGCCGGCGGAAACCGCCATCATGGCTTTATAGGCATTCGGAGTAGCTTCTGTAAAGAATGCCCAACCCAACTGTCGCCAGCCTTTTATCAACACTTCACCTAAGATAGCCAATAACGGAATAGCAGTCAATCCGGAAAACACACATACCGTGATATAAAGCAAACGGCTCTTGGCTATTCGGATACGTACATTATTTAATTGTATCATACTAAAAACCTGTTTATAGAATCAGACGCGACGAGCACGACGAATCAAAATCTTACCAATTATATTAATAACAGCCGTTATCAGGAACAACAACAGTCCGATGGCAATCAATGAAGAAAGTTTCAAACCGTCTGCTTCACCAAACTGATTGGCAATGATACTCGCCATCGTATTTCCTGTGGTACGCAACGTGTCGGGCATCTGATTGGTATTACCGATAAGCATTGTTACCGCCATCGTTTCTCCCAAAGCACGTCCGATAGCCAGAATATAAGCCGAGAAGATACCGGAGCCTGCCATCGGGAAAACTACTCGCCGGATTACTTCGGCGCGTGTGGCTCCCATAGCGTAAGCTCCTTCTTTTAAATCAGAGGGAACCATCTTGATGAACTCGGAACTTAACGAAGCAGCATAGGGAACGATCATGATTGCCAATACGAATGCTGCCGTAAGAATTCCTGAACCCTGCGGCGAGAAGTTTAACTCCATAAACAAACCGCGCAACACGTAAAATCCCCACAAACCGTAGATGATAGAAGGAATACCTGCCAAAAGGTCGGTTACCGTACCTAAAAAGGTTGCAATCTTCTTTCCACGGAAATATTCTCCTGTAAACAATGCCACGGGCAAAGAAAAAGGAATACACATCAGCAATGCCAAAAAAGTGGTAAGAAGAGTTCCCGTTATAAAAGGAAGTGCGCCGTACTTTTCTTTTCCTGCCGTCGTTACCCAATCATCCGAGAATACGAAGTTCCAAAATCCGAACTCCTCAAAAGCTCCCGTTGAGTCAACAGTGAGGGAATAAATAATTCCCCCACCAATGAGCGGTATAACGATAGCTGAAAGAATAAGCAAAACTCGAAAGATTTTGTCTTGCATAAACTTTGCTATTTTAATATTACTTCAAAATCGGTTGTCCGTCGTAAGTCACAGTCTTCAGGTTCTGAAGGCTCTGTTCTACGGCTTTCTTAGGCAGCGGAGCATAGTGAACCGTGGCAGTGGTCTGCTGGATGCTGTCGCTCAGCATGTATTTCATCAGGTCAAGAGTAGCTTCAGCCTGTGCTTTGCTACGGCTTGCATAGTTTTGTTCTTTGTAAATCAGCAACCAAGTAAAACAGCTGATAGGATAAGCACCTTCGGCATCTGCATCGGTGATAGAGCAACGGGTGTCTTGCGGAATGTCGCCCGCAGCAGCCGAAATGGTTTCGGTAGACGGAGTGATTGATTCGCCGCGCTTGTTAACCACACTTGCATAAGGTATGTTTTGGGCGAAAGCGTATTCAGAACCGATGTAACCCAATGAGTAAGGTGTCTGGGCGATGATACCCGCTACACCCGGATTACCTTTAGCTGCCTGACCCACTTTGAAGTCGACCGTTTTACCGGCTCCGTAAGTTTTCTTCCAGTCTTCGCTAACTTTTGACAGGTAATCGGTAAACACGAATGTGGTACCACTACCGTCTGAACGATAGGCTACAATGATATCCTTTGCGGGGAGTTTTACGTCCGGGTTCAGCTTCTGCAAACGTTCATCGTTCCATTTAGTGATTTTTCCGGCATAAATATCTGCGATAACATCTCCCGCCAAGTTCAGTTTAACCACATCAGGCAAGTTATATGCCAATACCACCGCACCCATACAGGTCGGGATATGTACTACGGGTTGCATTTCCTTCATTTCTTCATCAGTCAAGAAAGCATCGCTTCCTGCAAAATCCACAATACCGTCTTTCAGGTTACGTACACCACCGCCGCTTCCGATGCCTCCGTAAGAAACCTTGTCATTATGAGTAGCGCTATAATTCTCGAAAGACATATTATAGAAAGGCAAGGGGAATGTAGCTCCCGCACCTGTCAATTCGACCGATTCATCTCCCTGTTTCGATTGTCCACCGCAAGCAGCAAATGCTATCGCCATCGCGCCTGCAACTAAAGGTAAATAAAACTTTTTCATTGCTTTTTAATTTATGATAATATTTTGATTACAAAGAAAATGATGCATTCAGATAACCGTAGAAGCGGTTAGGAAGGTCGGCTTGTTTTGGCGACCATACACGGAAGTTGGGAGCCAGCTTGATGTATTTTCCCAATTTAAATTCTGCACCTACTACCCCCGCCATTCCATCGTCAGACAGATTCCAATCGTTCTTCGAAGTCAGATAGTCCCAACGTCCGAAAACGCCTATATTTTTATTACATTTTATCGTAGCGTAGGCCGACACACCGCTTTGGTCTTGTCCGTCGGTGTACGACGCATTTGTCTGGTAGTTATATTCTGCCGCTACCGAAAAACGCTCATGCTTATATCCGGCAAAAGCAGCCAGATTGGTAATTCCTTTTTGTCCGTCTTCCGAGGCTTCGTTAAAAGAGCCGTAAGCCCGCAAGATAAGTCCCTTAACCGGCGTAACCGAAACACCGGCTCCGTACTGCAATCCGTCTTTTACTTGCACCTTCTTATACCCTTCGCCGTTGGCAAGTATAACGTCTGCCGACACATATTTATTAAACCGGTAAGCAGCCGATACAGCAAGGTCGGCACTGCTACCGAATTTATATTCGTCTTGGAAAGACTTCATGATGTAACGTTTACCCCAAAAATCTTCTTGAGTTTTAAACTGAGTGGTGGATATCAAACCTCCGTTCAATGTCCAATTACCATGCTTCCATGTGACCAGTGCATTTTTAACATATCCGATACGCTGATAGTCTCCCACTTCTTTCGACTGGCCGAAGTCCATCACAGCCTTTAGTTGTAATCCGTGAGGCAATGAATACTGATAACCAATATAAGCCCGGTCTAAATCGAAACCGCGATCGTCGTTCGCCGTTCCGAACCCTGTGTGAAAGTCTGAGAATATCGTTATTATGGCTTGGCCTTTTTTAGAATCCTCTTTTTCTTTTTCCCCTTTCTTGCTTGCAGATACCGGCAAAGCCATACAGCCTATCACTCCGGCAATAATCCATCGATTAATCATTAGAACTGTCTCATTTTTTAACGCTACAAAGGTCGGGCTTTGATATTACAAACCTGTTTCAAAAAATTAAAATTCATGTAACATTTATGCAGAAACCAAGAACAACCTCTTCAGATACAGAAAACGGGCATCTCCACGCTTGGAAACGCCCGCCGTAATTTATTTTTCCCACTTACAGGCAATGATAAATAACATGACGGCTTTTCAGGTAACATTTGTAAAGATACGGAGAAAAAGCATATATTATGCTCTAAATCTTCTATTTAACCATTTGGAAGAGCAAAAGGAATACATACGAAAAACACAAGCGGATAAGTCAGTCAACTCATGCGGTAGTGTTGATGAACGCATCCGCATGAGTTGGCTGACTTATCCGCATAAAAAATCAGGCATGGTTTATCGGGATTTACACAGCTGTTTTGGTTACTCAAACCGGCTGCGGATAATCACGTAAACCACGCCTGAACAAGAAAAATACCACAATTTATCTATGAAAACGATTGGAGTTTTTATTTCACTTCCAAAACCACGATTGACTTGGCGGGCAGGTTGATTTGCAAACCGTTTTTCGTAATCTTCGCACCCGTAAACGTTTTCGGAGTTACCACGTCGGGATTGTCGAACGAGTTGTAATCATCGATGCGGTCGGCGGTCAGGATGCGTCCCGTTACCGATTTGGCTTTCACGTCGTCAAGCGTCAGGGTGATGTCTTGCGATTCTTCCAAGTCGATGTTCGACAGAGAGATGTGGATAACACCTGCTTTGTCGCGCGAAGCAGTTGCACTTACCAACGGAACGATGCGGTCATCGCGCACAATTTTGCGTTCGCACTGCAAGTCGAGCGGCAGGTAAGTAGCGTCTTGGTGTACGTTATACATTTCGAACACGTGGTAAGTCGGCGTAAGCACCATCTTGTCGTCTTTAGTCAGAATCATAGCCTGAAGTACGTTTGCCACCTGAGCAATGTTTGTCATCTTGATACGGTCGGTATATTTATGGAAGATGTCCAACGTAAGCGATGCCACGAATGCGTCGCGCAAGGTATTCTGCTGGTACAAGTGTCCCGGAATCGTACCCGGTTCTTCGTCCCACCAAGTACCCCATTCGTCTACCATCAAACCTACACGCTTTTCGGGGTCGTACTTATCCATGATAGCAATATGGCGTTTCACCACGTCTTCTATCTCGCGGCATTTGCCCATCGTCCAGTAATAATCTTCGGTAGTAAACTTCGTAGCCGAACCTTTGCTTCCGGTCCATCCGGGCACGGTGTAGTAATGAAGCGAAAGTCCGTTCATCAGGTTACCTGCCTTCTGCATCAACACTTCCGTCCAGCGATAATCATAATCGCTCGCACCGCTGGCTATTTTAAACAACTGGTTACCGTCGTAGTTACGGCAGTAAGTCTGATAACGGCGATACAAATCGGCATAATATTCAGGCAGCATATTTCCGCCGCATCCCCAACTTTCGTTACCTACACCGAGGTATTTCACTTTCCACGGTTTCTCGCGTCCGTTCTCCTTACGCAGTTTCGCCATCGGGCTTCCTTGTTCCGAAGTCATGTATTCCACCCATTTGGCAAGTTCTTCTACCGTTCCGCTACCTACGTTTCCGCTGATGTAAGGCTCGCAGCCCAACATTTCACACAGATTCAAGAACTCATGCGTACCGAAACTGTTGTCTTCTACCGTACCACCCCAGTTGTTGTTTACCATTTTAGGGCGTTTCTCACGCGGACCGATACCGTCCATCCAATGATATTCGTCGGCAAAACATCCTCCCGGCCAGCGCAATACGGGAACTTTCAGCTTTTTCAACGCCTCGAACACATCCGTACGATACCCCTTTACATTAGGTATGGGTGAATCTTCTCCTACCCAAAGTCCACCATAAATACACGTACCGAGATGCTCGGCAAACTGTCCGTAAATTTCCTTATTGATAACTTGTTTTCCCTCGGCGGGATGAATAGCCACGGTAGCTTTCTGTTGAGCAAACAATGGCATTGCGGCACAAAACGCCAAACCTAAAAGTGCATTTTTCATACTTATTAGTTTTCTTTTGATAAATAAATAATCCATATCACATTAGCAGCAGACAAACCCACAGCGGCTTGTCTGTTGCAAATGTAGGGAAAAATGAACATACGCGAAGTGGACAAAAAAATCAAAATAGAGGACAAAAAGGTATATACAGACGAAAAAACCAAAGATTTACCTATTTTCTGTCTGCAGAACTTTGTTATGGAGAAAAGATACTTGGCGGAAGAAGAATAAAAACTATCTTTGCACCGCAAAATTTCACGAAACACAATGAAGAATAAAAAACTGATTTTATTTATCTGCATATTTCTGGTGATTATAGCCGGAGGCGGAATCGGCGTAACCGCCCTGTTATTTAATCATCCGTTCAACGTATCAAAGCCTACATTTATTTATATAGACGAAAACGATAATACCGATTCGGTTTTAGTCAAACTGGAAACTCAGCTGAACGCTTCTACTCTTACCGGTTTTAAGATGCTTATCCGCTTGAACGGCTATACCGTACGAACGGGAGCTTACCGGCTGGCGGCAGAACAAAATACGCTTACCGCTTACCGGTTACTGAGCCACGGACGCCAAACTCCCGTAAAACTGATAGTCCCAAGTGTCCGCACGATAGGACAACTTTCCCGTACCGTAGCCCGACAAATCATGGCAGACTCGGCAAGCATCTCTACGCTGCTGACCGACAGTCTGTACTGCGACTCGTTGGGTTATACGCGCGAAACAATAGCTTCGCTTTTCCTTCCTAACACATACGAAGTTTATTGGAACATGACGGCACAAGGATTCATTGCCCGAATGCAAAAAGAATATGCGCGATTCTGGGATAAAAACAGACGGGCAAAAGCCTCCGAAATCGGGCTCACTCCCACCGAAGTCAGTACGCTTGCCTCTATCGTGGAAGAAGAGACGGCAAACCGTGCCGAAAAACCAACGATAGCCGGACTGTATTTGAACAGGCTACGCATCGGGATGCCTCTGCAAGCCGACCCTACCGTTAAATTTGCCTTGCAGGATTTCGGGTTAAAACGAATCTTGTATAAGCATCTGGAAACGGAAAGTGCGTATAACACGTATAAGCATCCGGGGCTTCCGCCGGGACCTATCCGTATTCCTTCCATCGAGGGAATAGAAAGCGTGCTGAACTATGCGCCTCACAATTACCTTTACATGTGTGCGAAAGAAGATTTCTCAGGCACCCACAATTTTGCTGCGACCCTTGCGGAACATCAGGTTAACGCCCGAAGGTATCAAGCCGCACTGAACCGAATGAGATAAGCATCCGTGTCCGGCTAACCGGCTTTAACAGAGCTTATCCGATGAAGGGGCTTTCAACTGTTTCACATAATCGGAAGGAGAAATGCCAAATTCGTCTTTGAAGCATTGGCGGAAATAGCCTGTACTGTTCATGCCGACCATAAACGCTATATCAGATATCGCATATTTACCTTCCAACAACAGTTTTTCGGCATTTCTCATCTTGACTTTTCTTACGTACTCATTGGTAGAAAGTCCGGTCAGCGCTTTCATTTTCCGGTACAGCGTAGAGCTACTCATACAAAGTTTATCAGACAAGTATTTCACGTCTACCTTTTCTTGCGAAAGGTTTTCTTCTATCAGCTGTGTCAGCTTCGCCAAAAATTCATTGTCGAGCTTCGAACAGTTTTCGGCTATCACGGTCTTTTTAATCTCCATCGAAGAAGCTCCAGACACACGTTCCACTAACCTGCGCCTCATCTCCAGCAGGTTATGAATGCGTGTACGAAGCAAAGATGCACTGAAAGGCTTCGTCATGTAAGAGTCTGCCCCGTATTGATAACCGGCTTCCTTATCAGACAATGAATCTTTTGCCGTCAAGAGAATAACCGGGATGTGGCATGTACAGATATTATCTTTTATTTTCCGGCACATTTCTATGCCATCCATTACGGGCATCATCACATCGCTCACGATAATATCCGGGACCCATTTTACAGCCGATTGCAATCCGACTTTCCCGTTTTCGGCAATCCGCACATCAAACTCCTCAGACAAAGATTCTGCAATATACTCGCTTATGTCTGCATTATCCTCAACCACCAAAACGATAGACTTGTTATTCTGCGACTCTTCTTTCACATCTTCCGCCTCTGCCGCCGCTCCGTGCGTTTCGTTTTCCATATTCTCGCCATGCAACGCTTGCGGATAAACGTAATCTGCCTGTAATAATATCGTAAAGATGCTTCCTTCGTTTAATTTGCTTTCTACTTCGATCTGTGCTTCATGCAGGTTTACCAAGTTTTTTACCAATGCCAACCCGATTCCCGTCCCCGATGCCTGATGTTCGCTCCGCTCCTGATAATAACGGTCGAAGATATGGGGAAGTGCCTCAGCGTCTATTCCATATCCGGTATCGCTCACGCTGATTTCGGCATACTTGCTGGCGTTTCGTTCTTTCCACCGAAGCATCAGGGTAATCTTTCCTTGTTCGGTGTATTTCAAAGCATTTGAAATCAGATTGTCCAACACGATGGTAATCACTTCCTTGTCGAAGAAAAGCTGCATGTTGTCTGATTCGGTTTCTATTAAAATATCGACAGATGGTTTGCGGTTCAACTCTTTATACTTTAAACCTATCTCATGAACCACGGCAGCCAGATTCCCCATACTTACACAAAGCTGCCTGTTCTGAGTTTCCGCTTTACGGAATTCCAATAACTGGTTAATCAAGTTCAACAAACGGACGGCACTCTGATGGATAACCGAAATCTTCTGTTTGTCTTTCGATACTAACGAATGACTTTTCAACAAGTCTTCCAACGGACCTAATATCAGGGTGAGAGGCGTGCGCAGCTCGTGGGTGATGTTGGTGTAAAACCGCAGGCGCTCTTGCGTCAGTTCCCGCTCCTGAATGCGATTACGCTTCTCCGACTCGTATAAATAAATCAGGTTCAAACGACGACGATAGAACATCAATGCACCTACAACCAAGCCCAAAGCTACCAATACATAAATTGTTTTAGCCCACCACGTAAGCCATAACGGGAAAGCGATTGAGATAGGTAAAGAAACGATTTGCTCCGACCACTCCTGATTGCGAATCCTTGTTTTGACAAACAGTTCATAATTTCCCGGTGGCAGACTCCGGAAAACCACATTGTCCGGTTCGTCTACCGTATACCACGAACTTTCCAAACCTTTCAGCATATAGGCATATTCCACTTGGTCTGCCAGCGCATAATTCAACACATTGAATGAAACAGCCAACGTATTCTGATCGTATTTCAGACGGACCGTTTCGTCTTGTTTCGGGAATATATTCCGCTCGCCAAGCTGCTGGTCTTCCAATGGCTCAAATATCTTTATCTGTGAAATAACGGGCATGGGAGACTCACGGCGAGCCAAAACATATTCGGGATTAAAATAACACAATCCGTCGGTCGAGCCGAAATAAATCGTTCCGCTTTTATCTACCGTCACACATCCGTTATTGAAACTACCTAACGGAACGTGATACGATTCATCGTAAGACAAAAACGTATCCGCTGTTTCGGGCAGGCAATAAATGCCGTGGTTCGTACTGACCCAAATGTTGTTTTTTCCGTCGTCCACTATCGCGTGGATGTGTACATTGGCTAAACCATGCTTACGGTGATACACCCGATAATCTTCCAATGCGCCCGGCTCAAAGCATACCAGCCCCTCCCCCGTTGCTATCCACATACGGTGTTTACGGTCTTCATACACCTGATTCACTGTATTCGAGGGGAATCCCGATTCCACATCGAATAATCTGATACGCTTCATCGACTTATCGTAAACCTCCAATCCGCCGCCAAACGTACCGACCCACAAATTGCCATTCCGGTCTTTCCGTATGCTGCGTACCAGCGAATGTCCCAGTTCATAATGTTTTACAATAGAGAGCGTTTCGCCGTCTACCTTATAAATGCCTTTGCTTGTAGAAAGCCAGATAACGTGGTCATTGTCTTCATAAATCTCGCGGACGTCTGTTCCTGCCTTGCTTTTCGGAAATAGCTGGCGAAAAACGTGAGTACGTTCATCATACAGATTTACTCCGCCGCGAAACAGCCCGAACCACAATCGCCCTTTCGAATCGCATAATGACGACTGCACGATATTCACACGATAATCGCCCGTAGTGTTTGTCAACGTGGCGATGCGTTTTCCATTTTGAAATATATTCAAACCTTCATTGGTGCCTACCCATATCTTACCTTCCTTGTCGCAACAAACAGACATTACCACGGGGTCGCTCAACACGACATCGGATGCCTGAAAAGGAGAATAGTTGTAAATACCGAAAAGAGAGGGAACACTGCTGAAGAAACGAATGTTTCCGCCCCATACTCCTGCCCAGACATTGTTAAACGAGTCTTGATACAAACAGCGGATACTGGAATTGGATAGTCCGTAAAACTCATTCCCGTCATCAACAAATTCAAACTTAAAATTATCCGGAGCAACAAACATGCGCTGCGACAAGTCGAGTATCGCTATTCCGCCCAACTCCATCGCTATCCATAACTTATTGTCAGCAAACTGGCAAAGATCAAACACGTACCGGTTTAATCTGCCTTCACGGTCCCTGAATGGGATAAACTTCCCGCTCTGAGGGTTGAAAAGCGCCACGCCTCTGTTTGTGCCAATCCAAATATTCCCGTTCAAGTCTTTGCATACGCACTTGACTTCGTTTCCCGGCAGGGCATTCGGATTTTCCGAATCCGCTTTATAATTGCGTGCCGTTCTGTCTTTTATAGAAAGCACTGTAAATCCATCGGATACATGACCTATATATAAATAACCGTCTTTCCCGTCAAGAATCGACCATACCTGATTGCTAACCAGTCCTGAAACGTTGTCTTGATTATAATGTATAAACTGTTTCTTCTGCTTATCGAAATATTCTATTCCACTCCAATATGTAGAAATCCAAATATTCCCATCCGCAGCCGGAACAATATCGGTAATATCGTTGGTTATCAAACTGTTCGAATCGCCGTCAATGTGGCGATAATAAGTAAACCGGTCGTTTGCGTAATCATACACATTCAATCCGGCACGCTGGGTTCCTATCCAGAGCAAAGAATCCGCAGGGTCATCCAACAGACAGTTTAACTCGTTTCCCGTCAGCCCCCCTTTTTCTTTATAATAAGAGATGAAGCTGCTCCCGTCAAAACAATTCAGCCCCTCTTCGGTAGCAAACCACAACCGTCCCCGTTTATCTTGCACGATGTCTACCACGTCATTGTTCGACAGTCCTTGCTCCATTCCCAACTGCCGAACTTCATAAAACGGATTAGCCTTTATGACTAAGATAATCCCCAACAAAATATAAATCAATAATCCCAACCGCTTCATGTTGTTTTTCAAAGATTTTAACGGAACAAAAATACGGATAAAGTTTTACCTATGCACAGAGAAAACATTCAAAAAAATGATTGATAACAGGATTTTATATTTGCATATATCATAACATGGACTCTTTTGGTTTATGATTTCTTTTTCAACAGTTGATATCCGATGATTCCACCAATGATGGAGGCTGCAAAGATTCCTACTTTTGCCTGCATGTGGTTATCGGCTGACTGAAAAGCAAGTACGGTTACGAACATTGACATCGTGAATCCGATAGAGGCTAAAAAGCCTAATCCTGCCACTGTACGCCACGTCATCGAACGCGACCGCTTTCCTATTCCCATCGTTTCTGTCAGCCATACCGCGAAAATGATTCCTAAGGGTTTACCCAACAGCAGTCCCACCAGCACACCGATAGCTACATTATTGGCACTCAGTACACTCAAATCCATGTCGACAAACGATACTCCGGCGTTGGCAAGGGCGAAAACCGGCATAATGACGAAGGATACCAACGGATGAAGACTGTGTTCGAGACGTTGGAGCGGAGGGGTTGCCTGTAATGAGCCGGACTTGACTTTCGACAAGATTTCTACTTGGTCGGGCTTCAACATCTTTATGTCACCGGAATCAACTTGCTCAAATTGTCGGATAAGTTTCTTCGCACGCGCTATAAATGCAGCTTCGGGGATGTGTGAGTCTGCCGGAATAACCATAGCTGCTAAAACGGCAGAGATTGTGGCGTGGATACCCGATGTCAGAAACGCTACCCATACACCTCCGATTCCCAGAATACCGTAGAACCAAATGTTTTTCACTCCAAGTCTGTTGCCGAGGAACATCACGCCCAAGAAACACAGACCGATTGCCAAATTCCACAAAGAGATATGAGACGTGTAGAAAAGGGCAATCACAACCACCGCTCCCAAATCGTCCACGATGGCAAGTGTGGTCAGAAATACTTTTGCCGACATCGGTACGCGGTCGCCAAGCATATAGAGGACGGCCAAAGCAAAAGCGATATCTGTGGCCATAGGCACTCCCCAACCATCCACTGCGGGAGTGCCGAAGTTGAATAACAGATAAAAGGCAGCGGGGAAAAGCATTCCGAAGATGGCTGCCGCCACGGGCAGGGTCACCTTGCGTATATGACGCAGTTCGCCGTCGATAAACTCGCGCTTCAGCTCCAAGCCTATCACGAAGAAAAACATCGACATCAGCCCGTCATTAATCCAATGCTCTACACTGAAGTTGAAGAACGGCTGGTCGTTGAATACAAAACCGAAATGATACTTCAATACCGAAAAATAGCTCTCACGAAAGGGTGAATTAGCAAGTATCAATGCCAAAATAACAGAAACTGCTAAAATAATGCCACTCGACTTCTCACGTTGTAAGAATAGTTTTGTAGGAATAATCAAACGATTCTCAATGTTTCTTTGGTAATACTCTCTCATCCTGTATAAATGTTATGGTATATACTCAATAAAAAACAATCCGACCTACCTGCAGGACGGTTAACAAGTTATTGCAAAACTAATTAAATATTCTGAGATATACAAACATATATAAATGCCCTATTAAAAAGTCACAAAAAGAGCTGTCTCAAATTTCACTTTGACACAGCTTCTTATTTGTTTCAGTACCCACAAGCACTGTTTTATTCAAAATTTATGTCTAACTTGCTCATTTAATTCTGCTTTTCAGATAAACCGGTAATTCGGGCATTGCACCGTTTTGGGTACAAACGTATGCCGAAACTTCTACAGCCAGTTTGTGTGCCTCACTCACCGATTTCCCTAACAGAATAGCGGCCACAAACGTAGCAGTAAATGAATCTCCCGCCCCTACCGTATCGGCAACTTCTACTTTCGGGGTTTCTACAAACGAAACTTCTCCGGGAGTAAACACATAACTTCCGTTCACGCCACAAGTAAGAATTAACATTTTAAGGTTATATTTTGCCAACAGAATCCAACATTTGTCTTGCAAATCAATACCCGGATAACCAAACATACGGCTGATGGTTACTAACTCTTCATCGTTGATTTTTAATATATTGCATTGCCTCATGGAGTTACAAAGAATTTCTTTCGTATAAAAACCTTGACGCAGATTTACATCGAAAATCTTGTATTGGCCTTCACCATCGGGCATTGCGCTCAAAAAGCGGTTGATAGTTTCGCGAGACACCACACTTCGTTGTGCCAATGAACCGAAACATACCGAACGAGTCTGGCGTGCCAACCCCTCCAGTGCCGGAGTGTATGGTATATTGTCCCACGCCACCCCTTCTTTGATGTCGTAACACGGTACTCCCTCGGCATCAAGTTCTACCTGAACCGTTCCGGTTGGGTAAGGCACGGTTTCAATCATGCAATTTAGTTTCTTTTCACGGAAATTGTCTAATATTTCCATGCCCAGTTTATCATCGCCTACCGCACTCACTACACAACTGTTTAATCCGAACTGTGATACATGGTATGCAAAATTTGCCGGTGCACCACCTATTTTCTTTCCTTCCGGAAGCACGTCCCAAAGTGCTTCTCCCATTCCAACTACAAAAGTGTTATCCATAAATATTACTTTTTAATGTTTAATTTTCAATGTATAAAACAAAAGGTAAATCACTCCTACCGTCATAACAGCCACAGCACCGTCTTGACCGATAGCATCGCTAGCAAATCCCATAAATAATGGGAATACTGTTCCGCCAAACAAACCCATAATCATCAGTCCTGACACCTCGTTTTTCTTATCAGGTCTGTTGAGCAAAGCTTGTGAAAAAACAATAGAGAATACATTCGAGTTACCAAAACCTATCAATGCGATACACACGTAGATAATAACCAACGAATGGAATGCAAACAGCCCAACCATAGCCAGTAACATGCAGCAGACACTTATCAGGAAAAATCGTTTGGCCGACATCACGCGTAAGATGAACGCTCCGGAAAAACATCCTAAAGTACGGAATATGAAATACAAACTGGTAGCAAATCCGGCTTCTGTCAGTGTCATACCCACACGTTCCATCAGGATTTTAGGTGCCGTAGTATTCGTTCCTACATCAATGCCCACATGACACATAATACCGAGGAATGACAAAAGTATAAAAGGTTTACCCAACAGCTTCAAACAATCCATGAATCCGGAAGCACTATCAGCTTTTTCTTCCTCAATCGGAGTAACCGACAGAAACAAAATTGCAAAGATGGCAATCACCATATAAATCGGGAATAACATCCGCCAACCCAATCCGAAAGTGGGGATAGCTTGCAAAGACCCCCACATAGCCAAATAAGGAGCAAGAAACGAAGCGATAGCTTTTACAAACTGTCCAAAAGTCAAAGTACTAGCCAAGCGATCGCCCGAAATAATGTTGCTCAACAACGGATTAAGCGAAGTTTGCATCAGAGCATTACCGATGCCCAACAAAGAGAACGAGCAAAGCATTACCCCATAGCTGTCTCCGAAAATAGGAATCAGTAACGATGCAAATGTCACTACAAGACTAAGTAATACTGTTTTCTTACGTCCTATTTTATTCATCAATACTCCCGTAGGTACAGAGAATATCAAAAACCAAAAGAATACGAGCGAAGGAAATATATTCGCTTCCGAATCTGTCAGTCCTAAATCGGCTTTCACATAGTTGGACGCGATTCCCACCAAGTCAACAAACCCCATCGCAAAGAAACAGAGCATCACGGGAATCAGTTTTCCATACTTTATTTTATTATCTATTGTCATAATTCGTCACTTATTCGTTCGTTATTTGTTGTTTCCTAATTTATACACATCCATCGACTTGACGGTAAAGTTACCGCGCACAGAAACAAACGACATCTTGTTATAGGGTTCCGTGGGGAATACTTGGTTAGTCATTACAAACTTGCCGCCTTCCCCGAAAGCCTCTATGCTGGTACGGTCGACAAACAGGCGGAGACGGATATTGTCGGTGTCATACACGGGAGCCACCGTCACGGCAGGGAAATCTACGCTGAAATCCACCTTCCCGCTCTCGCTTCTGTCCATTACAAACTGTTTGCGCATGATGTCGTAATACATGTTCACCTTTTCCCCTTTGTCGTTTGACAGGGTAAACATGATTTTCGATGCACCCGAGTTTTTGATGGTCATGTCTATTTCATAAGCTCCGTCGTTACCTTCTAACAGCGATGCCAAATCATACGAGTCACTCACCTTGAACGAAGGTACGCTTACTTTCTGCATCCGTGCCTTTTCTATTTCGGGTGAGGGAGCACATCTCAGCAGCAGTTCCCCGTCTTGACGGTAAAGGGTGAGGTCGCGGGCTATCGTGTTCGAGCCTCTGTACTGCAAGGTAGGAAGCACGGTCTGGTATTGCCAGTTGCTCATCCATCCCAAAGCGATGCAACGTCCGCCGGGGACATTGCTGAAAGTTACCGTGGCGTAATGGTCTTTTCCCCAGTCCATCCATTTGGTTTGGGTAGGCGATTCGTTCACAAACTTCTTTCCATCAAATGTTCCCACGAAATACTGAGCTGCATTTCCGCCGAAAGGACCGCCGGGATTGATGTTACAAATCAACACCCATTTCTTTTCTTTCGTACCTTCTACGGGCAACTCGACCAAATCCGGACATTCCCACACACCGCCGTGAGCACCTTGTTTTGCCCCGAAACTACTTTCGTATTTCCAATCTTTCAGATTCTTTGAAGAGTAAATATCCATTTCCTGACCGCCGGCAAGAATCATCACCCAATGTTTGTCGGGGGCATACCAAAATACTTTCGGATCGCGAAAATCACGCTTAGAGGAAGTTACAACAGGATTATACGCATATTTCACAAATGTTTTCCCGTTATCAAGGCTATAAGCCATACTTTGCGACTGGGTATCTCCCCACGGACTGGACTTTGCCGAAGTATAAAAAGCTACCACCGCGTTTTTCCCAAAACCGGCTGTATTGTCATAATCTACCACAGCCGAACCACTGAAAACAGCTCCCCACGCATCTGGCTTTATGGCAAGTCCTTCATAATTCCAGCTCACCAGATCCGTGGTCGTGGAGTGTCCCCACGTCATGTTTCCCCACGTAGATCCGTAAGGATTATGCTGGAAATACAAATGATACACCCCGTCTTTATAGAACATTCCGTTCGGGTCGTTCATCCAGCCGTAAGCAGGGGTATGGTGATAAACAGGACGGAATTTCTCACGGTTCGTCATATCAAACGTATCTGAAAGGCTCATCTTTTCCCAGCAGAGAGAAGATTCGGGCATCCCTTGAATATCGACGGAAATGTCTTTTCCCTCGTATGCCGACAAGTCGAACGGTATATAATAATCTACCTGATCGCGTGCCAAACGTACATTGGCCACAACTCCCTGCTGCCGGTTATCCACTACTATGCAAACCTTGCTCTCGGGTGCATTATCTTGCACGGGCAACAACAGGTATTTCTTGGCTCCTTTAACAAAAACAATATTCTGCTCGTTTGCCAAATGACGGACAGACACGGACGACTCCGCAGCATTCGCCATCGCGCCCCAACCAATCAACGAACACAAACATGCCGCTTTCATGGTATTTACAATGCTCTTTTTCTTTAACTCAATCATGTTTTAAGGTCTTAAAGATTAATAAATTACAAAGCCTGCCTAAACCCGGTTCAAACCTCATTCTGGCGTTTGAAAAATTCTACCCGAAGTGTAAATAAATCCTTCGGGTAGAACCGAGAAATTCATCCGCATAAAATTAAAAAACTAACCGTAGCGTTTTACAAGGCAAACCCGTTGCTTTGTTTCTTGTTTATAGTTCGATTGTCAAATTTAAACAAGCTCTGTTTAATATGCAATTTTTAGTTTGATATAAAACCATACTTCGATTATTCATATCCCTTGTTTTGGGTGTACAACCCGGGGATGTAGAACATCTGATTGTAAGGTATCGGGAAAAATTCATTCTTCCCTGCCGTATAATGGGCATCCTTATAATACAACCCGTAGGTTTGGTTTACGGTTTCACCAGATTGGTTTACATACGTATATACCGACTTTTGTTCGCTTTCAAAATAAGCATTCAGCGTTTGAGAAGCTATGCCCCAACGGCGCAGGTCGAAATAACGTCCGTTTTCCATAGCCATTTCCAAACGCCGTTCCCAGCGCAAACACTTACGTGCTGTTTCTTTGTCTGAAAAATATCCGGCAGGATAAAGGGCTATTTCACACTGGTCGGCGGCATACGCTATATGCTTGCTGACAGAATTGGCTGCACGGCTACGGATATCGTTTACAATATCTTCAGCCTCATCCAAACGGTTCAACTCAATCAATGCTTCGGCGCGCATCAACATCACATCCGTATAGCGGAACACATAATCGTTCATTGCAAAAGCCTGCCAAGAGCCATTGAAAGTTTCGCCTTGCGAACGTTGCGGGACTTCTTTCAAAGATGTGTAGAAACCATACTCGCTCGGTGTACGCGAGTTGCCGGTAGTCATCATGTATTGTTCTTCATATTTGTAAGGGAATGTAGGCATCCCGACAGTATGGAACAAACGCGGATCCCATTTCTGGTCGGTAGGCTGACCATTAATCGGATAATCGATTTCATCGTTATAGTCATCGAACATCGGCAGACCGTTTTTCGTCTTGAATGCGTTCACCAAGTTCTGAGAAGGTTTATGGAAATCCCATCCACAAGACCACATTCCCCAGCAGCCGTTCAATGTATTCGACCAGTTGGCGCGTCCGTAAGTAGTATTATCATCTTCGTAATCGGAAGTTTGAACGGCAAATACCGATTCTTTGCTGTTCTTATATTCAGGAAGGAATATGTCGCCGAAATCTTCCATGTAACCGTATTGCGGGTTTATTACATCATCAGTATAGTCTACTACCTTCTGCATATATTCATTATTGATATGGTTTACGCCGGTAGTAGCTTCATACCCATCACCCCAAGCCAAATTCAAATAACACTTAGCCAAATAGGCTGCTGCCGCAATCTTATTGGCACGTCCGTCTTCACCGGGTCCTTTTTCCGGCAACACGTCATAAGCAGCTTGAAAATCATCAATCACATTCTGGAACAGTTCTTCATAAGTAAGGGCATCATTGCGAACCTGTTCGAATGTTTGGTTCTTATACACCTCTTCGTCAATCCACGGAATTTTACGGAAAACAGTGAGCAGTTTATAATAGAAATGTCCGCGCAAGAATCTGACTTCTGCCACACGCTGGTTAGTGGTTTCTTCTCCCAATGCGGAAACGCCGTTCTGCTCCAAAGAAACCAATGCACGGTTACAACGTGATATAGCACAGTACAAGCGATACCATAATTCATCCATCTCGCCCGGAGTGGTAGGGGTCAAAGTTGTCCAAATATCAAAGGCATGATAACCGGTATCGGTACTACCCGATCCACCTTTCAAGCAATCGTCGGACGTAATGTCGCCATACGGGAACAGGTTGAACGGGTAAGTGTACCAGCAGTCTCCCAGCATAGCGTATGCAGCATTAACCATAGATTCCGGTTCTGCAAACGCTTTGTCTTCGTCTACCACTGCGGTAGGGTTGTAATCCAAGAAATCATTACAGCCTGTAAAACCTAATCCTAAAGCACAGGCAAAAACGTATGTATATATTTTTTTCATGACAAAATCCTCATTAATTTAAATTAGAAACCTATTTGTAAACCAAATGAAACCGATGTAGCCAACGGATAATTCCAATCCGGATTTTCAGGGTCAGGGCAAGTCAAGCTCTTGCTCTTGATGGTCAGCAAGTTCTGTCCTGATACATAGATACGGGCACTACTCATCTTAAACTTAGACAGGAACGTAGCCGGAACATTGTATCCCAACTGCAAAGTACGCAGTTTCAGGTAAGAACCGTTTTCAACGAAGTAACTTGAAGCGCGTCCTTCGTCTGCCGTGTTCGAGGTGGTCAGCATCGGAATCGTTGAACCGGTATTGTTGGTATTCCAAGCATTCAACAAACGATTACCTTTGTTAGAACCGGCATCCGTCACACTCCAAAAATCGGTCTGGAATTTCTGGTTGTTATAAACATCCTTATCGCAAACACCTTGCCAGAACATGCTGAGATCGAAGTTCTTATAATTCAAAGCAATATTAAGTCCGTATGAAAATTTGGGTACCGGATTGTAAACCCAATCTTGATCATCTGCATTAATCACACCATTCTTATCCAAATCAGCATACTTTAATCCGCCTACACGTGCGTTAGGCTGTCCCGACGCATCTACTTCCGCTTGAGTTTGGAACAAGCCCTCTACCACATATCCTACAATTGAACCGTATGGCATACCCGACTGTACTAAGTTTTCCTTAGAGGTATGGGCGTATGAACCGGTAGTAGACGATGGCAAATAAGTCACCTTGTTACGGAAGAAGTCAGCGTTTGCGCTAATATCCATTCCTAACCCGCAAGCAAGATTCGTACGGTAGCCCAAAGCAAACTCCATACCCCAGTTACGCAACGAAGGACCATTCAACCAAGAAGCACCGCCTTCTCCGATCGCACCTAAATAAGAAGGAGTTATCAACATATCAT
Source organism: Bacteroides caecicola (assembly GCF_023337095.1). NCBI lineage: Bacteria > Pseudomonadati > Bacteroidota > Bacteroidia > Bacteroidales > Bacteroidaceae > Bacteroides > Bacteroides caecicola. The sequence goes on along the minus strand of NZ_JAMBLM010000004.1, from coordinate 49,203 downwards.
CTACATCCTTGATATATCCGTCGATAGACCCATACAGGCTTCCGTGAAGGAGTGTGAAGTCAGTACCTATATTGTATTGCGTAGCCGATTCCCATTTCAAGTTCGGATTGGCAAGCTGAGTGGCGCGATAACCAGAGGGGAACGTGCCCGAGCCTTGCAAGAACAAATCGTAAGCAGTAGAAGTTACACGATCCAAACCATAATCTACAGTGTACAAACCAAATTGCGCATTATTATCGATGGCTTGGTTACCGGTCTCACCCCAAGAAAGGCGAATCTTCCAGTCATCCATCCAATCTTTTTCCAACAATTTAGAAATACGGAAACCCAACGTTGCTGCCGGGAAAGTACCCCAGCGGTTATCTCTACCAAAACGGGAAGAACCATCACGACGGATTGTAAATGAAGCCAAAATCAAATCGTCATAATTATAATCCACCTTTCCGAAGAAAGAAGCCAAACGGTAACCAAACTTAGCACCACTGTTTCTCATCGAACCGGTAGCGGCATTCGGCCACATATAATCAGGATCTTCCAATGCATAGCCTTCTGAATAAGCCGTAAAATCAACCGTGCTTTCTTTCGACATTTCAGCACCGAGCAAGACTGTGATATCGTGTTTGTCTGCTACCTTGAAATTATAGTTTGCTGTATTCGACCACGTCCAATTCACCTGATTCCGATGCGACAAATTGGTCTTAGCAATATCATTGTTCACAATATCCGAATGGAACGTAGGAGTCATCGAGTTGATGAATGACAAATACGTGTCCAAGCCAAAATTAGAACGCAAAGTCAATCCTTTTATCGGTTTGATTTCAACGTAAGCATTACCAAACAGACGCCAGTAATCCAAATGGTTGTTGCGGTTATCGTATTGTTCGCGCACCGGATTCTGACGGTCGCTCATACCTCCCACAGGTCCGGCAAACGTAACTCCATCTTCTTCATAAACCGGTACAGTAGGAGCCATCTTCAATGCGTTTTCCATTGGGGCGCAATCAACTTGTTTAGAATAAGTAACCGTAAAGTTTTCGCCTACAGACACATATTTATTAATATTGTACGAGGAGTTCATACGAGCTGAGAAGTTCTCAAAACTTGTATAATTCAATATACCATTATTCTTTTTATAACCTAATGAAAACATTGTTGAATGTTTGTCTGTGGCGTGCGATAAAGACAAATCGTATGTTTGGGCAAAACCTGTGCGTGAAATTTCGTCAAGCCAATCGGTATCCGAGTAGCGCATCGTTTTCTTGCTGTTGATATATCCGTCATATAACCCATTGACCGTGTAATTAACATAACTGCTGGTAGCCGGATTCCATACAGTAATCGGAGTTCCTGTAGCAGCGTTCAGGTTTAAACCGTAATTGCCTGCGTAAGTCACCGGGTCAAGTCCGTCGTTCAATGCTGCCTGTGCCATCGCCGTAGCATATTCGGCAGAGTTCAACAATTTCATAAACGATTGCGATGTATAAAACTGTGCCGTCAGATTAGCCGAGAAGTCTACCTTAATCTTATCTCCTTTCTTACCTTTCTTTGTAGTAATAATGATGACACCATTCGAAGCACGCGAACCGTAAATAGAAGCCGAAGCAGCATCTTTCAATACCTGCATACTTTCAATATCATTCGCGTTCAAAGAGTTTAAAGCCTGATTTGTAGGCACACCATCGATTACATACAATGGGTCTTGTGAAGAATTGAATGAACCAATACCACGGATACGCACCGTACCGGTACCGATAGGAGAACCATTTGTGGTGATAGTCATACCCGGAACTTTACCTTGCAAAGCCCTCATCGGATCCATGTCCGGACTGGTCTTTAACTCCTCCGTAGAGACTACCGCTACCGAACCGGTCAAATCGGCTTTACGTTGGGTTTGATAACCCGTTACCACCACTTCATCCAACATTTCGGAATCTTCTTCCAAAACAATCTTCATTACTTTTTGCGCTTTCAGGGTTTGAGTCTTACACCCTACATAAGAAATGGAGATTTCCGCTCCTTCTTTAACCGTTAGCGTAAAGTTTCCATCGAAGTCGGTTATGATACCATTGGTATTGTTGCCCACTTCAACGACAGAAGCACCGATAACCGGCAGTCCGTCTGATTTAGCAATCACTGTTCCACTTACCTGTAAGTTTTGGGCTTGCACCGATACACATAATCCTATAAGGAAAAGTGTAAAAAGGAATGTTCTTTTCATGCCTTTCATTACATATTAAATTTAAATTGTTAAACATTTGTTTTATCAATCTTTGTTCTGATTGAGCATTGCAAATGTATTACTTACAGACATAAACAAATAAAAAGAATGTTGCATCAACGTGTAATTTTGTGTACTTGCAACATTTGTAACAACATAAGAAACATTTTTATTAGTCCTCTCTTTCATGGAACGGGATAATTTCGGGGAACATAAAAAAAATATAACCTTATTTTCGTACCTTTGTATCAGAAAGGAGCATTCATAAAAGCAAAATAAATAGTATGGGTAAAGAGAAAACCGTGTACGTATGTACCAACTGCGGACAGGAATCACCGAAGTGGGTGGGAAAATGTCCTTCGTGCGGACAGTGGAATACATTTGTAGAAGAAGTGGTACGCAAAGAAACTCCCGTAGCCAAGCATGTGGCTCATGGGATTGAGTCGGTACGCTCGAAACCTCAATATCTGAAAGAAATCATATCGAGTGATGAGCAACGTATCGACATGCAGGACGATGAATTGAACCGCGTGTTGGGAGGCGGACTGGTGCAAGGGTCTCTTACCTTAATCGGCGGCGAACCGGGCATCGGTAAATCAACGCTCGTACTGCAAACCGTGTTACGGTTGTCGAATCAAAAAATCCTGTATGTGTCGGGCGAGGAAAGCGCACGCCAGCTGAAACTGCGTGCCGACCGTATTCCGCATCCCGAATCGGGTAGTCTGCTTATCGCCTGCGAGACTTCGCTGGAACAAATCTTTACCCATATCAAAAACACTGCGCCCGACTTGGTGGTCATCGACTCCATCCAGACCATTTCCACTGAAAACATCGACTCGTCGCCGGGCAGCATCGTACAAGTGCGTGAGTGTTCGGCGGCCATCCTGAAATTTGCCAAAGAAACGGGCACTCCCGTCATCCTCATCGGGCATATCAACAAAGAAGGGAGCATTGCAGGACCGAAAGTATTGGAGCATATCGTAGACACGGTGCTTCAGTTTGAAGGCGACCAGCATTACATGTACCGCATCTTGCGCAGCATCAAGAACCGTTTCGGGAGCACTGCCGAACTGGGCATTTACGAAATGCGGCAAGACGGTTTGCGTCAGGTAAGCAATCCTTCGGAACTGCTGCTGACACAAGACCATGAGGGCATGAGCGGGGTAGCCATCGCCTGCGCGGTAGAGGGCATCCGTCCGTTCCTAATCGAGGTGCAGGCACTGGTCAGCACCGCTGCTTACGGAATGCCTCAACGCTCTGCTACGGGTTTCGACCTGCGCCGCATGAACATGCTGCTGGCGGTACTCGAAAAGCGTGTAGGATTCAAGCTGGCGCAAAAAGACGTATTTCTGAACATTGCGGGAGGTCTGAAGGTGAACGACCCGGCTATCGACCTCGCCGTTATCAGTGCCATTCTTTCCAGCAACATGGATGCTGAGATAGAGCCGGGAGTCTGTATGGCGGGCGAAGTGGGGCTTAGTGGTGAAATCCGTCCGGTAAACCGCATCGAACAGCGCATCGGTGAGGCGGAGAAGCTGGGTTTCAAGCGTATGCTCATTCCGAAACATAACTTGCAGGGACTGGACCGTACGAAGATTCATATTCAGCTAATACCGGTGAGAAAAGTGGAAGAAGCTTTCCGTGAGCTGTTCGGATAGATTCTCTTCACCACAGATTACACAGATTTCACCTATTATCATTTCAACTTATATTTCATGACAACCCCAGAATTAAACAAAATATCATACGACATCATAGGCTGTGCATACAAAGTACACAAAGCATTAGGTCCGGGCTTATTGGAAAGTACATACGAAACTTGCCTATGCTATGAGTTAGAAAAAAGCGGATTACGTTACGAAAGACAAAAAGAACTTGGTATCAATTATAACGGAATCCTCCTGCCTAATGCATACAGAATAGACATTTTAGTAGAAAATAAAGTGATGGTTGAGCTGAAATCCGTAGAAAATCTGTTACCGATACATACTGCACAGTTATTGACTTACTTGAAATTATCAAACATTCATTTAGGATTACTAATTAACTTCAACACAGAAAACTTACAGAACGGCATCAGAAGGTATGTAAAATAACTTGAGATAATCTGTGTAATCTGTGGTGAAATAAAACAGAATATATGATTCACGAATATCAATTACGCGCTTTGCCTGAGCAGGCAGTAAGCGAACAGACATTAAAAGAATACATCAGTCGCGAAAAAGGGCTCGACATTCGTACCATCCACGCTGTACGCACGCTGAAACGAAGCATCGACGCACGCCAGCGAACGATTTACATCAATCTGAAAGTGCAGGTGTTTGTCAACGAAGACCCTGCAGACGAGCAGTTTGTACGTACCGAATATCCGAACGTGGAGGGAAAGCAACCGGTCGTCGTGGTGGGGGCAGGTCCCGGCGGACTCTTTGCGGCGTTGCGACTCATTGAATTAGGGTTGCGTCCCATCGTAGTGGAACGCGGAAAGAACGTACGCGAACGGAAAGAAGACATGGCACGCATCAGCCGCGAACATAAGGTGGATCCGGAATCGAATTACAGCTTCGGAGAAGGCGGTGCGGGTGCTTATTCCGACGGCAAACTGTACACACGCAGCAAAAAGCGTGGCAACGTGGACAAGATTCTGAACGTGTTCTGCCAGCATGGTGCAAGCACTTCCATCCTGATTGATGCACATCCGCACATCGGTACGGACAAGTTGCCTCGGGTAATCGAAAACATGCGGAATACAATTTTGGAATGTGGAGGCGAAGTTCATTTCCAAACGCGCATGGATGCACTGATTATTGAAGGAGACAAGGTAACGGGCATCGAAACGAATACGGGAAGAACATTCCGCGGACCGGTTATCTTGGCTACGGGACACTCGGCACGCGACGTTTACCGCTGGCTTTACCGAAACGGTGTACAGATGGAAACAAAAGGCATCGCCGTGGGTGTCCGGTTGGAGCACCCTTCGATGTTAATCGACCAGATACAGTACCACAGCCGGAAAGGACGCGGTAAGTATCTGCCAGCAGCGGAATACAGTTTCGTTCAGCAGGTAGACGGACGCGGGGTATACAGTTTTTGCATGTGTCCGGGAGGATTTGTAGTCCCTGCCGCCAGCGGGCCTCATCAGTTGGTGGTAAACGGAATGAGTCCAAGTAACCGGGGCACCAAATGGAGTAATTCGGGCATGGTGGTAGAGATACGTCCGGAAGACTTACTCGACCCTTCGCTGCAACTTCCGGCGTGTGAATCTTTCCCTAATTCGGCTGAAGCAGAAACCGAAGAACTTATCCGGCAGGGCGATAAACTACAAGAAAATACCGTACATACGCTTGCCATGATGCGTTTCCAAGAACAAATGGAGCAAATATGTTGGCAACAAGGATGTATGCGCCAAACGGCACCTGCCCAACGCATGGTTGATTTCACCCGAAAGAAGCTGAGCTACGACCTTCCTCCCAGTTCGTACAGCCCGGGACTGATTTCTTCGCCGCTTCATTTCTGGCTTCCTCCTTTCATCGGTCAGCGCCTGAACAAAGGCTTCCAGCAATTCGGCAAACGTTCCAACGGATTTCTGACCAACGAGGCGGTGATGATAGCCATCGAGACACGTACCTCTGCCCCGCTCCGCATCTTACGCGATGCAGACAGCTTACAGCACGTCACGGTTAAGGGACTATTTCCCTGCGGAGAAGGTGCGGGTTACGCCGGAGGCATTGTATCTGCCGGAATCGACGGAGAGCGGTGTGCCGAAGCGGTAGCTGCTTATCTGGGTTGAGACGAGCTATTCGCAGCAAACAGATAATACAAACAAAAAAACTCCGGTTGCAAATCAAAACTGTTGCAACCGGAGTTTTTTGTTTTACCGCTCTATGCGAAGCAAAGAATCAATACTTGTGTCCGTCGTTTTCCAACTCTTCCATCGTTATCGGCTTGCGGTCGATGGCGCGCCATGCGTAGACGATGTAAGCCAATACAAAAGGAACGAGGATGGAAACGTATGCCATTGTTTTCAGCGTAAACTCACTGGAACAACTGTTGGCTATCGTCAACGAGCTTTGTGCATCGACCAACGAAGGATAGTATGCCGTATTGTTATATCCTACGGTAAGCAGCAATGCCAGAACGGTAAGAACAGTTCCTATTCCGGCAAACCAGATACCGCAGGTATAGGTATTACAGAAAATGCTTTTCCCTATGCCGTATAATACTCCCACCACTCCTATCAGGAACAGCACGAGCAGGTAAGGCATTTCTATCAGATTATTAAAATACTTATACGGTTCCATGAATACGGCTCCGCTTGTTGGGTCGACCGCAAAACCGTCTTTCAGCAACGTGCGGATGACAAACCACAAGAAGAAGAACAGAAACAGAACGGCGTCTACCCGCAACTGCCGGCGGCAACGACCGATCAGTTCATCGTTACGGATGTTATTGATGAAATAAAGATTTCCCAATATACGGGCGAGGAAGAACACTGCTATGCCGAGAATCAGATTATAAAGGTCGAGCAATGCGTCAAGTCCGTGCCAATTATTTGCCCACTGGCTGATAACGGGCATCATCTGGTCGGTCAGATTACCCTTGCTCACAATGAAGTTAGAACCATTGAAAAACGTGGCTACCGCCGTGCCCAGCAACAGTGGACCAACCAGTCCGTTCAAAACAAGGAAATATTGATATGTACGTTTGCCCAACAAATTTCCTAACTTCGACTGAAACTCATAAGACACAGCCTGAAGCACGAAGCTGAACAAGATTATCATCCAAAGCCAATAAGCTCCGCCGAAGCTGGTGCTGTAAAACAATGGGAAAGAAGCAAAGAACGCTCCGCCGAAGGTTACAAGGGTAGTAAAGGTAAACTCCCATTTGCGTCCGGTAGAGTTAACCAGCAAGGAACGTTCTTGTTCTGTACGTCCTAACAGGAAAAGCAAAGAATTTCCTCCCTGAACAAACAGCAAAAATACCAGCAAAGCTCCCAATAGGGATACTAAAAACCACCAATAGTGTTGCAAGAATATATAGGTTGAATCCATAAATTTTAGATTTTAGATTGATTGTTTCTTTTGTTTTTTATTCTGCTCCTTTCTTTATCGCCTTCACCATGATACCTATTTCGGCTATCAGCAGCAGGGTAAACATCACAAGGAAGATAAAGAAGGTAGTCTGTACAGAACCTGCCTCCAGTTTTGACACGGCGGCATTGACCGGCAACATGTCTTGGATAGTCCACGGCTGACGTCCTACTTCTGCTACAATCCATCCTGCATGGCTGGCGATGTATGCCAACGGAATGGTCCACAAGGCTACGTAATGCAACCAGTTTATTTCGCCCAGACGTTTCTTATAACTCAGGAACAGTATCAGGGCAAAGAAGGCTATGAAATACATTCCCAGTCCTACCATAACGCGGAAAGCCCAGAACATCGTTCCTACATGAGGAACAAGTGTGGCTGTATCTTTAATGTATCCGTAACCGAAATAAGGCATGTTTTCGTCGATGGTTTGAAGTGCTTCGGCAGCGGCGGCCTCATCGCCCGACTGCTTGGCACTGCGGAAATCGGCAAGAGCCGAAATTGCTTTTTTACCGCGTACTATCTTTTCTTCGGCTGACAGGGCTACAGAACCGTCGGGCTGCTCATAGCCTCCATTCAGAATATTATTGATGCCCGGCACGTAACCCGATGCTTCGCGCGTGGCAAGGAAAGAAAGCATCTGAGGTATCTTGATAGGTCCTACTACGGTAAGCGGCTGATTGGTGCCTCCGTCGTACAGTCCTTCCATCACTGCCAGCTTCATCGGCTGCACTTGTGCCACCTGATAAGCAGATTTATCGCCCGTTGCAGCTGTAACCAATGCGGCAAACAACCCTACATAGGCAGCCACACGGATACTGGCAAGCGCCAATTCTTTTTCGCGTTTCCGAAGCAAATACCACGCACTGACGCCGACAACAAACGCCGCACCTACAATCCAGCTGCTCAGTACCGTATGAAGAAATTTCATAACAGCCACAGGCGAGAATGCCACAGCCATAAAGTCGACCATCTCGTTACGCATTGTTTCGGGGTTGAACTCCATTCCCACGGGATATTGCATCCATGAGTTTGCAACCAAAATCCACCAAGCCGATATGGTTGCACCCAATCCGGTGAGCCATGTAGATGCCAAGTGGAACTTCTTGCTGACTTTGTTCCATCCGAAAAACATCACAGCCACGAAAGTAGCTTCCATAAAGAAAGCCAGAATACCTTCTATCGCCAGCGGTGCACCGAATATATCGCCTACAAACCATGAGTAATTGCTCCAGTTCGTACCAAACTGAAATTCCAGTATTAACCCCGTAGCCACACCGATGGCGAAATTGATACCAAACAACTTCATCCAAAATTTGGCTGTCCGTTTCCAAAACTCATTTCCGGTGGTAACGTAAAGTGTTTCCATAATACCCATCACGACTGCCAGTCCTAACGTCAGAGGAACAAACAGCCAATGATAAATGGCAGTCAAGGCAAACTGTGCCCGTGCCCAGTCAATCATCGAAGTGTCAATAGTTTCTAACATAAAAATTCTCTTTTGTTTATTTCATTCTGTTGATTAATTCTGTTCCTACATAATCTTGTTTTTCTTCCGTACTCTTTCCTTTCAAGAACGAAGGAAAGAAAAAGAGTTTCAGGATAAAAAACATCACGAACAGCTTTATCAATATTATGGCCCACAAAGTACGCCCCCATGTCATCTCTTTGAAGCCATCCCGATAAAACCGATAAACGCTAATAAACTTTTCTTTAATCATAATCTATTTTTATAATGATTACAAAGGAAAGAATTTATCGGGAAAAAACAAGGGTTTGTCCCGATAAATTGTGCGAAAATCTATCTCTTTTGTATTTCCGATGACAGACGTTTAGTTTTGCATCAGATAATTTAAAAAAGAGAATGATGAAACAACAAAGTCTGTTATTTACCGCTTTGCTTACTTCTGCCTTGTCACTGTCGGCTCAAGAAGATAAGCAATGGACATTGGAAGACTGCATAAACTACGCATTGGAGAAAAACATCCAACTCCAACAAAACAAAATTTCGTTGCAAGAAAGCGAAGAAGACGTTAAGGAGGCTAAAGCTGCGCTCTTTCCGAGTCTGTCTTTCAGTACAGGACATAACGTAGTAAACCGCCCTTACCAAGAGAACAGTTCAACGGTGAGCGGTACGGAGATTATCAGCAGCGACAGCAAAACTACATACAGCGGAAACTATGGGCTGAATGCACAATGGACGTTATGGAACGGAAACCAACGTTTAAACAACATCAAACAGCAGAAAACCAACCGCGAGATTGCCCAACTGACTGTTGCCGAAACCGAAAACATGCTGAAAGAACAAATAGCACAACTGTTTATCCAGATTCTTTATGCGGATGAATCGATTGCCATCAACAAAGGCACAGTGGAAGTAAGCCGCGCTACTTACGAACGTGCACAAGAGTTGTTTAAAGAAGGAAGCATCTCAAAAGCTGACTTGGCACAACTCGAAGCGCAGCTCAGTAACGATGAATATCAACTGGTTACTTCGGAATCGACTTTACGCAACTATAAATTGCAGCTGAAGCAGCTTTTAGAGCTGGATAATACAAAAGAAATGAGTCTTGTGCTTCCGCATATCAGCGATGAGCATGTGATGGAGTTACTTCCTTCGCAGACGGATGTATACCAGACGGCACTGGCTACGCGGCCGGAGATAAAAAGCAGCAAGCTGGACATTGACAATGCCAAACTTGCCATTTCTTCTGCCAAAGCGGGATACATGCCTACCATCAGCCTGTCGGCATCTACTTCGAGCACGACAAACAGTTCGAGCAGTAACAACTGGACGCAGCAAATGAAATACGGATGGAACAACATGATAGGATTGAGCCTGAGTCTCCCTATCTTCGACCAACGGCAGACGAAAACCTCCATACGCAAGGCACGCCTCCAGTACGACACCACGCAGCTCAACCTCATCAATGCACAAAAGGAGCTTTACTCCACCATTGAAAGTCTTTATTTAGATGCACTGAATGCGCAACAACAATACGTGGCGGCTGAAACAAAACTGAAAAGCAGCCAGACTAGTTTCGACATGGTAAGCGAACAGTTTAATTTAGGCATGAAAAACACCGTAGAACTGCTTACCGAAAAAAACAACTTGCTCAGTGCGCAGCAACAGCGCATACAGGCTAAGTATATGGCAATACTGAACCGAACCTTACTTAATTTTTATGCCGGTCAAGAAATTGAATTATAAAAAATAACGAACTAAAGATATGAATAAAAAGAAAGTCATTATCACAGTTGCCGCAGCCGTAGTCTTGATTGCCGGCGGAGTGTGGATATTCGGCGGACAAAAGGCGCAAAATAAGGTAGACTTTGTTACCGAAGCCGTCCAAAAAGGAAATGTCAGCAATTCAATTACAGCAACAGGAACCATCGAGCCTGTAACGGAAGTTGAAGTAGGTACGCAGGTATCGGGTATCATCGATAAAATTTACGTCGACTATAACTCGGTGGTAAAAGAAGGCGAGGTTATCGCTGAAATGGATAAGGTAACGCTGCTAAGCGACCTTCAGTCGGCTAAGGCTTCGTACGACGGGGCTAAGGCGGAATATGAGTACCAAGAAAAGTTGTACAAGCGTAACCGCACACTACACGAAAAGCAGCTTATCAGCGATACCGACTACGAAGAAAGCGTTTATAACTACCAGCGTGCGCTTGCCACTTACGAGCAGAACAAAGCGGAGCTGGCTAAGGCAGAACGAAACCTGTCGTACGCCACAATCACTTCGCCCATCAACGGGGTGGTAACCAGCAAAGATGTGGAAGAAGGACAAACCGTTGCGTCAGGGTTTGAAACTCCGACACTGTTCAACATCGCTGCCGACCTGACCAAAATGCAAGTAGTAGCAGATGTAGACGAGGCTGACATAGCCGGGGTGAAAGACAGCGCGCGCGTAACATTTACCGTCGATGCTTACCCCGACGATGTATTCGAAGGCATCGTCCGCCAGATACGTTTAGGAAGCACAAACAGTTCGTCGAGCAGTAGCAGCAGTAGCAGCACAAGCGAAACGGTGGTTACCTACGAAGTGGTGATAACAGCCGATAATCCCGAACTGAAACTGAAACCCCGACTGACAGCGAACGTAACCATCTATACCAACTCGCGCGAAAACGTACTCGTGGTGCCTAACAAAGCCTTACGCTTTACACCGGAAAAATCGCTTGCCGGAAAACGGGCCATCAACGACTGCGAAGCGCAATATAAAGTGTGGACCATGGATGAAACGGGCTTTACGGCGCACCCCGTTCAAACGGGTATAAGCGACGGGATTCATACCGAAATAACCGGCGGTATCAGCGAAGGTACGGAAGTGGTAACCGAAACGGTACTGAAGAACGAAATGCCCGCCATAGAATCTGCTGAAGGCGAAAGCGAACGCAGCCCATTCATGCCGGGACCTCCGGACAGAAACAAGAAAGACAACGATAAAAAATAAGCGGCAGGAGGAACATGCCATGAGCAAAACTGTTATTGAACTGCAAAACATCAAGCGCAACTTCCAAGTGGGCGATGAAACGGTACACGCACTGCGGGGCATCTCGTTTTCCATCCAAGAGGGCGAGTTTGTTACCATCATGGGTACGTCCGGCTCCGGCAAGTCTACGCTGCTGAACACGTTAGGATGTCTTGACACGCCTACAAGCGGCGAATACCTGCTCGACGGGGTAAGCGTGCGCACCATGTCGAAGCCTCAACGGGCTATCCTGCGTAACCGGAAAATCGGGTTCGTATTCCAGAACTATAATTTGCTGCCGAAAACCACGGCTGTGGAAAACGTGGAATTGCCGCTAATGTATAACTCATCGGTTTCGGCAGCCGAACGGCGCAAACGTGCCATCGATGCACTGATTGCCGTGGGACTGGGCGATAGGCTGGAGCATAAGTCGAATCAGATGTCGGGCGGACAGATGCAGCGCGTGGCAATAGCACGCGCACTGGTCAACAACCCCGCCGTTATCCTTGCCGATGAAGCAACGGGAAACCTCGACACACGTACTTCATTCGAAATTCTGGTACTTTTCCAGAAGCTACACGCCGAAGGACGTACCATAATCTTCGTAACCCATAACCCGGAAATTGCACAATACAGCAGCCGAAACATCCGCTTGCGCGACGGACATGTGATTGAAGATAAAACCAATCCGAAAATCCTTTCGGCAGCCGAAGCATTGGCCGCTTTGCCCGTCAGCACAGACGACTGAAAAAACATGCGGAAGAACCGAGGCAAACAAGCCGATGCGTACATGAACACTACGGGTAGAACCAACCAACGCTACCCGAAATGTTTTCATGAACATCAGCTACACGGTATATACTTATATTTCAATTAGTTACATATATGAACGGAACAAATCTTTTCAAAATAGCACTTCGAGCGTTGGCAAACAATAAAACGCGAGCCTTCCTCACCATGCTGGGCATCATCATCGGTGTAGCAGCCGTAATAGCCATGCTCGCCATCGGTCAAGGCTCGAAACGAAGCATACAAAAGCAAATCTCTGAAATGGGCTCGAACATGATTATGATTCATCCGGGAGCTGAAATGCGTGGAGGTGTACGCCAAGACCCGTCGTCAATGCAAACGTTGAAACTTGAAAACTACGAAACGCTGCGCGACGAATGTATGTACATTTCTGCCATCAGTCCCGATGTCTCTGCTTCCGGACAGCTTATTTCAGGTTCAAACAACTATCCTTCTTCGGTCAGCGGCGTGAGTCGCGGATACCTTGACATCCGACAGCTCAGCGTGGAACAGGGAGAGATGTTTACCGACGAAGACATCCGTACGGCTGCCAAAGTATGCGTTATTGGTAAAACGATTGTAGATAACCTCTTTCCCGATGGCACTGACCCTATCGGGAAAGTAATCCGTTGCAGCCAAGTTCCATTGCGTGTGGTAGGCGTACTGAAATCGAAGGGTTACAACTCAATGGGTATGGACCAAGACGATGTGGTACTGGCACCTTACACCACGGTGATGAAACGACTGTTGGCACAGACGTATCTGAGCGGCGTATTTGCTTCGGCTCTGACCGAAGACATGACGGAAGAAGCCGTAGACGAAATAACAACCATCTTGCGCCGCGAGCATAAACTGAAGGAAACAGACGATGATGACTTTACCATACGCACACAGCAGGAACTGAGCTCGATGCTGAATACTACTACCGACCTGATGACTACGCTGCTGGCTTGCATAGCAGGCATCTCGCTGGTGGTAGGCGGCATCGGTATCATGAATATCATGTATGTTTCGGTAACGGAACGTACGCGCGAAATCGGGTTGCGCATGTCGGTGGGAGCACGCGGGATTGACATCCTGTCGCAATTCCTCATCGAGTCCATCCTAATCAGCATAACGGGCGGAATCATCGGGGTGATACTGGGCTGCGGAGCAAGTTTCGTAATCAAGTCGGTAGCACACTGGCCGGTATTCATACAGCCGTGGAGTGTATTGCTCTCGTTTGCGGTATGTACGCTTACCGGAGTATTCTTCGGATGGTATCCGGCGAAAAAGGCGGCCGACCTCGACCCCATCGAAGCGCTCCGCTACGAATAACATCGGAACTACTTTGTTCTTCATAACTTTGGTTTCCTGAACCGGCTGCATGTGATGACACGGAATATGTTCTCCATCGTACTTCTCTGTCGATAGCAGCCGGTTCTTTTTTTTAATGAAAAACATTTATCTTTGTATATCCAATCCTACTCAGAAACTTATGAAAACAATCAACTCTATCCACCGCAGTCCGTTCATACCTCTTATCCATGTCATTTGCTGGGGAATGGTTTTCTTTTTCCCGTTGTTTTTCACCCAGCGAGACAACGGTACTATCGACTGGTATGCTTTCTGGCATCACAGCCTGATGCCCATTACGCTATGTACCATCTTCTACCTGAACTACTTTTTATTCATTCCCCGGCTATTATTCAGCAACCACCAGAAACGTTTCTTGCTGGTTAATTTGGTCGTAATATGCCTGCTCACGTTAGGGATGCGTTATTGGAACAATATCCACTTCCCTCCCCCTCCTCCTTTCGACCGGCACATACCTCCGCAGTATATATTCTACCTGCGCGATATGGCGAGCCTCATATTCTGTGCCGGACTAAGCGTTGCCATCCGCATGAGTATGCGCTGGAGCGAAGCCGAAGAAGAACGCCGCGAAGCTGTGAAAAGCCGTACGGAAGCGGAACTGAAAAACCTGCGCAACCAGATGAATCCGCATTTCCTGCTCAACACGCTGAATAACATCTATGCCCTGATAGCCTTCGACACCGAAAAGGCACAACAGGCGGTGCAGGAGCTTAGCAAACTGCTGCGCTACGTGCTGTACGACAATCAGCAGATGTTCGTCTCTCTGAGCAAAGAAATAGAGTTCATCCGAAACTACATCGAACTGATGCGCATCCGCATGTCGCCTTTGGTACGCATCGAAACCCGATTCGACGTTAAGCCAGACAGCCAGACGCTTATCGCTCCGCTAATCTTCATCTCGCTGATTGAAAACGCATTCAAACATGGCATATCGCCTACCGAACCCAGTTTTGTGAGCATCTCCATCAGCGAAACCACAGGACAAATCTCCTGCCTGATAAGAAACAGCAACTATCCTAAATCGGTAACCGACAAAAGCGGTTCGGGTATCGGATTGGAACAGGTAAGAAAACGTTTGGAACTGATATACTCCGGACATTATTCATGGAACCGGAGCATAAGCGATGATAATAAAGTATACGAATCTTCAATAACCATAACCCTTAATCCTGCATAAAACCATGACTTTACGTTGCGCCATCGTAGACGATGAACCCCTCGCCCTCGGACTATTGCAAAGCTATGTTCAGAAAACTCCCATGCTGCAATTATGTGGAGCCTATTCCAGTGCAATCCAAGCAATGAAAGCACTCCCCGAAAACCCCGTAGATTTATTATTTCTCGACATACAAATGCCCGATTTAAACGGTTTGGAATTTTCCCGGATGGTTCCTGCCACTACCCGTATCGTATTTACCACAGCCTTTGAGCAATATGCCATTAACGGCTATCGTGTAAACGCCCTCGACTATCTTTTAAAGCCTATCAGCTACACAGATTTCATGGAAGCGGTCAATAAAGCAATCCAATGGTTCGAATTAAGTCCCAAAGGAAACACTTCGCCCGTAACAGACTCTACTTACATTTATGTGAAAAGCGATTACAAACTGATACAAATAGAACTTGATAAAATACTTTACATCGAAGGACTGAAGGACTATATAAAAATTCACACCGAAGACAACCCCCGCCCCGTACTTTCTTTGGTCAGCATGAAAGTAATGGAAGAAAAGCTACCTTCCGAACGTTTTATTCGTGTACACCGTTCTTTTATTGTACAAAAACAAAAGATAAAAATCATAGACAAAGGACGGATTGTTTTCGGAAAAGAATACATCCCAATTTCGGACAGTTACAAGCAAGAGCTTCAAAATTATGTTAACGAACATATAATTTGAAGTGAAGTTAAATATTTAACGTTTTTTTACCGCACAAAATGAACTTTTTTGTGCATGACCTTTGCTTGGTATAAATTTAAGGTCTATATTTGTGGTGTACATAATACGGAAGTTGTGAAACTTCCCATTTTAGAATAGTTTAGTTAAGTCTAGTTTAGTTTTTGTGTTGTGATACTCCAACCATTAGAGAATGGCTGGAGTATCTTTTTTTCAGTACTTCAGAAACTAGGGAAAAGGATTTTCAGAACCCCAAAAGCTACCGCATAGTAGTCTGCTAAGTAGATAACAATCATATAGAACAATCTTTCATCGGGAAAGTCTCCCTACGTAAAATAAAAGAATGCTTTTGGAGAAATATTCAAGAAAAAAATAAGATAGGTATAGGAATAATATAATTTTGCCGGAAATACATGAAGTATCTTATCGTTCGTATCATTACTTCGTATAGTTCCGGCAAAGAGTTATCTGCTTCTTAAGCTGGCTTCTATTTCTTCTATTTCAGCTTTAAATGCTTTGTCTACTTCTACTTGGTCTTTTACTATCTTACAAGCATGAAGCACCGTAGCGTGGTCTTTATTGCCAATCATCTGACCAATCTTCGATGAAGAGGTATCCGTATGTTTCTTTGCAAGATACATGGCTACTTGGCGAACCTGTACTACTTCACGCTTACGGGTCTTGGTATGAATGGCAGCCGTATCGATTTTAAAATGCTCACAAACCTTTTCAATGATATCGTTTATACCAATCGGCTTAAATTCGGCGCAGCGTACAGCCTTGTGTACGATACGTTGCGCTAAATCTAAATCTACCTCGCGCTTGAACAAGATAGATTGTGCCAAAAGTGAATTGACGATACCTTCAAGCTCGCGGACACTTTCGTTTACGTTTTCGGCTATGTAACTGATTACTGATTCAGGTATAGAAAGTCCGTCACGACGAATCTTATTGCGCAAAATGTTTTTACGCAGTTCAATGTCGGGTTTCTCCAATTCAGCCACCAATCCCCACTTGAAACGTGTCAGCAAGCGGTCTTCCATACCCTGCAACATAACAGGAGCACGGTCGGACGTCAGAATAAGCTGTTTTCCGTTCTGATGTAAATGATTGAATATATGAAAGAACGTATTTTGAGTTTTTGTCACACCGGCAAACTCCTGTATATCGTCGATTATCAACACGTCGATAGTTTGGTAGAAGCTGATGAAATCATTGAAATGATTGGTACGCACAGAATCGGTATATTGTACCTGAAACAAGTGTGCAGACACGTAAAGCACACGTTTCTCCGGATAAAGTTCCTTGATACGTGTACCGATAGCATTTATCAGATGAGTTTTACCCACACCCGAAGGACCGTAAATAAAAAGCGGATTAAAGGTGCGTGCCGGATTCTGCGCAACGGTTTCGGCTACAGTTCTCGAAAACTCGTTGCTGTTTCCTTTGATAAAGTTCTCAAAGTTATAATTGGGATTCAGATGAGGATCTAAATCCTGTACCGGAGGAGCAATAGGACCCGGTGCTTTATTACCTCCCTGTATATTTTTAGGCTCAGGCAAAGCCGTTGAGCGGTCTGTTCCTTTTCTGTCTACGGTAATATGGTTCGTCTTGTCGACAAGGATAGAATACATCAACTCCGTACCTTCTCCAATCTCTTTATAGATGGCAGCACGCAGCAAACCCACATACTTTTCTTCCAGATATTCATAGAAGAAAGGACTGGGAACGCCAATAGTCAATGCCTTCTCCTCGTATTTCAAGGGGACGATAGGCTCGAACCACGTTTTAAAAGCCGTTGCATTTACGTTGTCTCGTATAAAGAGAAGGCAACGTTGCCATAATGCAACAACTTGGCTGTTTTCAATCATTACATACGTTGTTTTAATAAAGCGATACTTCTACCGCTGCAAATTTCGGAATGAATTTTTATAAAAACAAATGCTGTTTTCCTTTGATTTTTAATCTTTTATTTAAGGTTTTGATAGTTAGCAGCTTATTACAACTGTGTTTCACGAACACAGTTACGCCTGTTTGCTTAATTACAATTCCTTGTTTTTCAAATTATTACACCTCAACTACTTATCATGACCACTTCTACAACCATACTTATATTACACTAATAATCAACCACATAGACTACTTTTACAAATTCATCCGCTCACCACTCTTTATTTAGACAATTTCTATATTACACCTAAATGCGACTATTTTTCGCTGCAGAGAAATACCGTTCACCGATGTGTAAAACAGAGTTTTCAAAACCTACTGATGCAGCTGCAAACATATAGACTTCCGCAAAGGAAACGAGCCGATGAACAGACAAGATTAACCCGTGTTTTTATCGTTTTTTTAAATCGGACTGACAACGGCGTAACCGGATCTGTTTCAAACGCTGAATGGCACGCTGGCGACTTAACAAAATCTGACGACGGTAAACAAGGCAAGCTATAATGAAATATATACCTGTTTGCAACCATAAAGCGCGGTATTCGGGCAATATATCATAAAGGGTAGCTCCCATCGTATTGATTCGCACATAACCGTTTATGCCAAATGTTGAAGGGAACAGCCATGAAACAACTTTCCAGAAATCGGGAATAGCTGCTCCCGGCCAAGATATACCAGAAATAAACAGCAAAGGAATGGAGGTAAATACGTATACCATCATGCAGGTTTCGCGGTGACGAATAAACACAGAACAAACCATTGCGAAGAAAATACATGCCAACACGTAGGGTATGGCAAAAGCCAACAGTGTAGACGGATTAGCTATCTGAACCAGACGGAACAGCTTCGGAACACAGCAAAGAACGTATGCCGAGATTATGGAATAAATCAAAAAGTAAGCGGCCGATTTACCCAAAACGACACGCAATGTTCCCTGATAATAGCGACCGGGAGGTATCAAATTACGAAAACGGCTGTTCTCGCGAGCTGTTCCTGCCGAAAGTCCGATTCCCAACAAAAGCGTTTGCTGGATAATCAGAATCAGTACTGCCGGTATAAGGAAGCTGGCAAAACCATCCTGAGGATTAAACAATGAAATGTCTTCATACTCAATGGGAGACGTACTTATTTCGTCTTGACGGTCGGTAGTATTTCCCAATCGTTTGATCTGAATCTGCTTGTTCATGTCTAACGAAGCGTTGGTAGAAGCAAGTAAAATGGCTTTATAATAAAGCATACCGCTCATATCACAGTAAATACTTACGGTAGTCTGGCGGCCGGCAGCAATGTCGCTGCTGAAACTTTCGGGCAAATAAATAACGCCATATACTTTGTTTTCTTTCAACAAGGTTTTAGCTTCCTCCATGTCGGCACAATAAGACTGTATATGAACATCGGCGCTGGCATCGACAAAGCGCACAAACTTGCGGCTTAACGATGATTTGTCGGCATCGACAACAGCCGCCGGTACGTCGCGCACCACTTCGTTTGTATATATGAAAGCATATATCAAAGGGTAAGCCAGAGGCACCAGAATAAGAAAAATCAAGACACCTTGGTCTCTAAACGCAACTTTCAACTCTTCAACGCAGATATGGAAGAGTCCGGAAAAGCCCTGTCGGATAATATGATAGAACGAATCGGTTTTCATGATTTCTTTTCGTTAAGGGATATAGACATAATGTAACATGGCTGTCCGCAACTTCTTGAGTATGAAAAACGGAAGCAACATGAATATCAACAATGCCACCACTGAATGCCAAGCATAAATCAGCGGATAACCGTTTAACGCAAGGTCAACATAAATTAAAAAGTAGTGGCGCAGTGGGAATAAGTTTGCAAGTGCCTGAAGCGTTGGGTGCATTGCCATCACCGGAAAAGTAAATCCCGATATAGAAAAAGAGATTACCCCCCACAACGAAGCTGCACTCAAGGCAAGACGAAGCGAGCCAAACAACCCGAACAAAAATACGCCGAATGCCTGTGAAGCCAGTACAAGTAACAACCCTGCCAACAGCATTGGGAAAATACCACTATTACAGGGGTAGTGTAAAAAGCCGTACAAATAGACGTTATAAAATACAGCGATTATGAAAAAAACAATCGTATGAGGAAAGAGTTTTCCTGTCAGCGCTGTAACAATCGAATTGCCGGATTCTTTCATTAATTGTCCGGCGGTATTTTCTTTTAACTCCGTTCCCAGTGCATAAACCGTAGTCAGAAAAATAAGCAGCATCAGCAAACCGGGGAACAACGTATTACACAAGTAAACCGAATAGTTCAGCCACGGATTGTTTAATGCGTGGGTTTCAATAACAATCGGCTGCAAAAAAGCCATTGCCTGACTCTCGGTAGCTCCCTTAGCATACAGTGTTGCCCGCCCGATGGCTCCCGACGCCAATTCAGACATCGTACGCTGGTCTTTATAAAGCAACGAACCAGCTATCAGGTAAGAGTAATTGACATAAAACGATACTTTGGGCTGACGGTTGGCAAGTGCCTTTTCTGTTGTTCCACGAGGGATATAATAAAAAGAATAAATCTCTCCACGCTGAATGGCTTTACGCGCTTGGCTTACACTTTCATAATGAGCTACAATTTTTATTTCCTGAAAGGCATCCAAATTACGTATGATATTACGAGTGGTAGCCGTATTATCCAAATCGACCACTCCAGCCGGAAGATTGGAAGGTAACCCTTTCTCCATCAACGTAGAAAAAAATACAAAACAAAATATCGGAGCTATCACCATGCAAAACAGGTAAATAGGCTGAGAAGTCAAACGAAAAACTTCTCGCTTGGCTATTCGCAGGAAACGTTTATGGACGGTTACAGACATGATATTTTATTTTTCAACAATAGCCGACATACCCGGACGCAGATTTTCCACCGGCTGAACAGGGCGTGCTTTTACTTCAAATGTTTTCAAATCAAACTGACCGGTTGTCTTGGTCGCCTTCCATGCGGCATACGTTCCGAGGTCTTTCATATAAGTCACTTTAAATGTGACATCTTTCTCTAAAGCCGGGATATATGCCGTAATCTCACCACCAACGGTAAAATCCTTCAAAAAATCTTCACGCACATTGAGCGTTATCCACATATCATCGAGTTGGGCTACATTCATAATCGGCGCTCCCGTTCCCACCAATTCTCCTACCTTCGGGAATATTTCGGTTACCTCTCCGTCGGCAGAGGCTACAAGATATGTCTCGGCAATGTAAGAGGAAACCTCTGCCACCGCACCTTTTGCCCGCTCTACCTGAGCAGCGGCAGCAGCCTTGTCTTCACGTTGTGCGCCGTTTTTCGCCATCGTATATTGGGCATGGGCAGCACGCTCCGTAGCCTGCATTGCATCATACTGTGCCTTAGCCTCATCGCGCTTTTGAGCTGTCATCACTCCGGCTTCGTACAAACGATTAACCCGGTTATATGACTTTTCAGCGATTTCAAGTCCGGCTTTTGCCTTCTGCCACATTTCAAATGCAGCCTGAAGTTGCTCGCTTCGCGTACCTCTTTGGGCTTTCTCGCTCAAAGCCTGCGCAGCCTGTTCAGCGGCTTGTGCCTGCATCAGCTTCGCCATAACATCGGGAGCCTCAAGAATAGCCACCGTATCTCCGGCTTTCACCTTGTCTCCTTCCGAAACGAAAAACTTCAAAACACGTCCCGGCACCTTGCTTGAAACTCTATATTCGGTTGCTTCCGCCTGACCTTGAATAATTTCCGGTCCTTTTCCTAACGTAAAGAATCCGATAACGCTGACTATAATTACGGCAGCCGCCAAAGTAAAAAATGCCAGCATAATATTGTTGCGTTGTGTCTTTTCTACCATAATTGATTATTATTTTAAAGTTCCCATTGATTTATTCAAATATAATTCACTCATTTTCAAGTCAATCTGAGCATCTATCTTGCCCGATTGCGCCGACAGCCAAGCTGTTTGGGCTTCCAGCACGTTACTGGTGGGTATGACCCCTTCTTTAAATCCCAAGTTAGCATATCTCAAATTTTCTTCTGCCTTTTCCATGTTTTTTTCTGCCATTGCCAGTTTCTTGGTGGCTTCGTTTACCTTATACGAACTTTGCGTAACCTGTAATTCTACTTTTTCTTTCACATCTTCCAGCCGATAGCGGGCTATATTTGCTTCGGCTTTGGCTGCCTTTACTTTATAGATACCTTCTCCCCAATGAAGTATAGGTACAGAAACAACCACGCCCGCTGCCCACATGCCGCGGAATTTGTTTTCAAAACCGTTAACCAGCGAAGGGTTAGTTACCAGATAATTGGCAGTAATAGCCACAGAGGGAAGAAACTCCGAACGCGCCACATTGACTTTCTGGCGATAGATTTGAGAGGCAAGTTCCAAACTCTTTAACTCTTCGCGGTTGGCGAGTGCCGTACTGACGTTGCTTTCGACGTATGTATTGGGAAGAGTCAGATTTTCCATGTCTTCATCAGCCAGCCGGATATCTGCATCCAGTGGCAGGCCGCATAACTGACAAAGCAACATTTTCGAAAGACTTAATCCGTTATCCACCTGCGTAAGAGTCATTTCCGCCTCGTTTACTTTCACCTTGACACTCAGCCCGTCTGCTTTGGTAGCAACTCCTTCCGCCACCATTTGCTGAACATCCGAATCCAACTTCTGAACCAATTGCAAAAAGCCCTCAGCCAGTTTCTTCTTGTTGACCAGCGAAATGACCTGCCAGTATGCTTGGTCTGTGTTCAAAATCAGATCTTCCATACCGGTAGCGTGCTGCGATTCAGCCAAACGTTCTGCATATTTGGTTATCTTATTGTAAGCTATGATTTTTCCGCCCATAAACAAGGGTTGGGTAAGCGTTACAGCCCCTACCGTCAGATTTCGGGTATCTGTATGCAGCGCATCCACAAAACTTTGACCCACTCCGTTTAATCCGGTAGTCAGTCCCGAAACCATTCCCGGCAACAATCCTTGCAGTCCGGCAGCCAAGCCCGGATTAGAGGCAGCAATCTGCTTCATTGCAGCCTGAAAGTCAGCCGACTGCATAATTTGCTGAAGCTGGTTTCCGGTTGTAGTCCCGATGTTTCCGATTGTTTGTTTTTGCTCATCGCTGAGCAAAGAAACTTCTTTTTGCGTACGTATATATGCGCCCGTCAAATCTACCTTTGGTAAAAAATTAGTAAATGCCGCTTTTTTCTGATAATGCGCAGCATTTATTTTTTCTTGGGCAATACGCAATTCTTTATTATTGGCAAGTGCCAACGAGCGACAGCTATCCAATGTAAGTATTTGCTGAGCATACCCATTGAAGATAACCCCCACGTATAATACAAAAAAACTAAGAATTTTTTTCATGCCTTATTCAGTCTTTGTTATTTGGTTGCTTATGCAACAGGACAAATTTATGCTTTTAAAACAAACTAGCAAAAGAAATTGTTGAAAAGAATGTAAAAGAAAAGTAACTCTTTACTCTAAGAGGCTGTTTAAATTTTCCGATTAAGAGTCGTTTAAATTTTGCTCTGCCTCAGTTTGAGGCAAAAATTCTATTCGAAAAGAGGAGGAGTCTTCCGAATAGAAAAGGGCAACTTATCCGCATGAAACCAGCAACACTACCCATAGTATTTCGAGAAGTAGAACGGCCACAGATTTTCCTATCCGGAAATCAGGGAGACGAATAAAAACAGGATTAAAAAACCAATTATCTGAACTTATTCAGTTTGGGTTTTCGGTCGATAGAATTGGAAAGAACTTTCCACCCGCTATTATAAGCACGACTGCTTCTTGCGCTGACCGCAGAACCGGTGGATGTTGCCGACGGGAAAGCTCCATTCGAGACATGATAAAGAACTGTTTGCAACAGAGCCTCATCTTCTGAGCCAAGTTCATACAAATCACCCCCGAAATCTTCTTCTATTTCAAAATCGGGAGCCAATCCATTATCGTAATAATCAGAAAAATTCTCGCTATTACTTAATAAAGAGGTAGTAAGCCAAAGTTCTAAATAGGGAGATGCTTCGTTTGTAAAACATTGCTGGGCCACATTTTTACCAAACGTGGCAGTACCTACCTGAAACAGGCGACCTTCCATATAAGGTTTCAAGCAATTAATTACTATTTCGGAAGCCGAAGCAGTGTTTGACGATGTAATAATATACAAGTTACGATAAGACAGCGGCGCTCCTGCGCTTAACAAGCTGGTATCAAAAGTCAAAGTCTCCGTCTTATTAATCTTGTCATTATAGGTCATATTCAGAAAAGTTTGCCCGACAGCGCTTTGAGGTGCCAACAATGTACTCAATATCTGTGAAGTAGAAACATATCCTCCGGGATTATAACGCAAATCGAGGATGATGTCATCAGAAGAAGAAATTCCCGAAAAAGCAGATTGCAGTTCGTCACCGTCTTCACCAAACTCATTATAAAGCATATAAAAAGCCCGATGACCGTCTGATGTAACCAGCGTATTCGTCGTCAAAATATTATGTTGTTCTATATAACGCGGCGCTGCAAGTTCTACCGTCCCTATCGTATCAAATTCCACATACAATTCCTCGTCTTCATTTTCATCGTAAGGATTATACGAACCTAATGTAAAGGAATGTGCTTGGGTAGGGCGACCTACATACTCCTCATAATCGTTGGACGAAATTTCATTGCCATCCACGGCTATAATCCAGTCTCCACGTTTCAGTCCCGCTTCGGTAGCCGGAGAATCCGGTTCCACATAGATAACACGCAGCGCATTCCCACTGTTGGTACGCACGGTAGCGGCTTCAAAACCAAATGTAGGATATTCACTCATCGCACGTGACACGCTTACCGAATCGACGTGAGAAAAATAAGTTCCGTTTTTTTGGTCACTTTGCGAAGAAGCACTCCTTAAAAATTCATCCGGCTTATCGAAGAAATTCAATTCGCTCTCAGCAGGAATATCTTCATAAAAAAGATAATTCTGCTGCATGGTTTCATAAATCCACGTTTTATCTGCAATCAACGCATAATACTCCCCCGAACGGTCTACCCCGCACGAAGCCAACAGGTATATAAGCGTCAGACCTGCCCAAGCCGTATGAATAAATTTCATTTTCATATTCCGATTACTTCATGCTGAACGAGCCTTCGCCAATCATATTTCCATCTGCAAATATATAAACATGATATGTACCGGCGGGAAGGAACTCTTCTATATCCCAATACACAGTGACATTTTGTTCTTCACCAGTATACTCGATATACTTCTTTATAGAATAGCTGATATTTTGGTTTTCGTAAGCGAATGTATAACCAGAACCTTTAGTTAAAACTTCGTTATCGGGTTTAGCAATCCGAACATACAGCGTCTTATTGCCCGTCTCTGCTGTTATGTTCTTCACGATAGTAAATGAAACAGATAGTTTTTTCGCCCTGCTCACCCGATTGGTTTCTCTTCCGCGTTTGTTCAATGCCACCACATTGATGTTTGTTGCATCCAGTTGAGCCGCAAGCGATACTTTTTCATTCAAGTTCTTCTTTTCTTCAGAAAGCGTATTAATCCGCACGGTAGCAGCAGAATATTTGCTTTTCACCGCTTCGTTTTCTTCTTTCAATGCAGCATTCAATCGGTTTAAAGAATCTATCTGAATAACATAGCTTCTCAATACGGCACGCACCGTCTTTAATTCTTTCTTCAAACGCATGATTTCAGCGGCATTGCTGCTTTTTACCTGACGCAATTCTTCCAACAGGCGTTGGGTCTTGAGCTTCTCGGTTTCCAGTTTTTCACGCAAAGAGTCATTATTTATCTGTACTTGCAGCTCGTCATATTGGGTGGCAAATGTACTATACTCATTTTCCATCTCCTGCTTTTCGATGGCAAAAAGTTCGGTCATTTCCTTGTTCTTGTGCATTTCATTAAAAGCAAAGAACGATACCCCGGCTATAATGACAATCAATGCCGCTATTACTATTATCAGTTTTTTATTCTTTTCCATTGTATTTTTTCGTTTGCTGCAAAAATACAATATTTTATTGAACGCATATACAGTGTTTTCATTTTTTTAGCGGACAAGAGTTACAACTTTCATTTTTCCCCTATAACTAATGTAATCGGAGGATTGTCTTTCTTTTCCCAGTTTAAAAACAGAGGGCTTGGAGAAAGAGCATTGATGCTGTCTGCCCACTCATTCAACAGTCGCAACAGGCGGGGAATGGCATCTGTTCCATAATAATTTACAAAATCCTTTTTATTGCCTTCTCCCTGAGATGAAATCGAATTTATATATGAATCTTCCGGATAGAAACAATGGCTAAACGTGCTATTGGTTGCATTATTTGCCAAGCTGTAAAATTTGTCATTCTCTCCATAAACATAGCAATTCGATATTTCACCTCCATAACACCGATAGGTCATTTCTCCGCCTTTCGTAGTTTTCATATAAGTGCTGTTGGCAATATAACAATTCTGTATCTTGCCTTGATTGATGTAAACGAATCCGGCCGCAAGCTCCAATGCCGAAGCCAGTGTATAGTCTTCTACGCTACTGTTACGTATAATCCCTCTGCTGACTCCAACCAGTCCGGCAACAGTAATATCCGACTTCTTTGCTCGAATGATGCTGTTCTTCAAATGACAATTATCTACGATGCCTTCGTTTACACCGCTCAACAGTCCATTGTTATTCCCGTCATTGGTAATATTACAGGTAATGTTCTCCAATCTGAGATTTTTCACCACACCGGTATTCCCAATATAAGCAAAGAGTCCGTTAGAACCTTTATTTTCCTTACTGGCAGGAAGAGCTATATTATATAATGTATATCCACATCCATCAAATACATCTGAAAACGGATTTTTCTGCGTATTAGAAACAAATCTACCGATAGGCATAAGCCGTTCTGATTCTGCATCAGTAAATACGATATCGTTTTTCAGTCTATATGTAACAATGCCATTAGAGGTTATTCCAAATTCTTCCAAACTTCTATTCCCGTAGGTTTCGCCATTTATAAGATGAGAAAATGCAATAAAGTCTTCTGCCGTACAGATTCCGGCAGTTCCGTCATCATATAAAATATTACACTGATAACATACTCCCGCACTAAAATCTGATGCAGCGAGCTGTGTCCGGAAAGTCTTCTCTGAAGATATTACAATTTCAATATCAACATTTACAGCCTTAACAGAAGGCACAAGAAAGGTATAAACGCCATCAGCGTGTTGTGTAAAACAAATAGTAGGAGCCGACTCAGCGTCATCGTATTCAAACAAAGCTGTCTCTGTATCGAGATACAAGACACGAACAGAAGGAGTAAAACGAACTTGAGTGACTTGTTCGTTCAAGTTTTTATCAAGACGGAATGAAAGGCATGAAAAAAGATGTTTAAAACCCAGTGTTATATCTTTCCCCCACGGACACTCTTGCTTCACGAAAAGAATGTCTTTCAGATTCCCATCCTCTAAATAAAATTGTTGTTCATCCTCAAAGACCGGCGGAGCAAATGCCGTAACAGTTGCAGGCTGTTCATCTGATTGCCATTGGTCGTCCGGTAATCCATTCCATTGACTGCCGTCGTAAGTCAAGAGTGCTCCTTGACAATCTATTCCTCCTTTACTATAAAAAGAAATCGTACTCCCTTCTTTTATTTCTGCTTCAACAAACGAAGTTGATGGAGAATTATTGTTCGACCGAAGATAATCTACCGCACTATTTCCGGTTATACTTACACGAAACGGTGTTACAGAAGTTGCATCATCGGAAGTGCAGGCAAAAAGGCCCAACATAACCAACAATAAATAAAAGCAAGCCAATCTTCTTTTCATACGAATAGCGTTTTTAACTAAAAGAACGAAGACCAGCCGAAACGTTTACTTTCACAACAATAAAAAAAGCCGCCCACCTTCACAGGCAGGCAGCTACATGTACAAATACAAAATACAAATACAACTAAACGAGAATATCTTTTGTCTTCTGAAACTTTATCAAACGATTCCTTGAGCCAACATAGCATGAGCCACTTTCATAAAGCCGGCGATGTTTGCCCCTTTCACATAATTAATATAACCGTCCGGTTCTGTGCCATACTTCACGCATTGTTCGTGAATATTGTGCATAATCTGGTGTAACTTGTCATCTACTTCCTGAGCCGTCCAGCTTATGTGCATGGCGTTCTGGCTCATTTCCAATCCCGAAGTAGCCACACCGCCTGCGTTCACCGCTTTTCCCGGAGCATACATAACCTTATGTTCCACAAAAGCATCGATAGCTTCCGGTGTACAGCCCATATTCGAAATTTCGCCCACACAGAGTACATTATTATTAATAAGCATGGCAGCGTCTTCGCCGTTCAGCTCATTCTGGGTAGCACACGGCAGAGCGATATCTACCTTCACTTCCCACGGACGCTTACCGGGTACGAACGTTGCGCTCGGATAGCGTTCTGCGTACGGAGCCACAATATCGTTGCCCGAAGCACGAAGTTCAAGCATGTAATCTATCTTTTCGCCACTCACGCCATCGGGGTCATAGATGTATCCGTCAGGACCGGAAAGCGTAACTACCTTTGCTCCTAATTGAGTTGCTTTGGTTGCTGCTCCCCATGCCACGTTTCCGAAACCGGAAATAGCAACTGTCTTGCCTTTGATGTCGATACCTTTCTTATCCAGCATGTGTTTTACAAAATACAAGCCGCCGAACCCTGTTGCCTCCGGGCGTATCAGCGAACCGCCGTATTCCAAACCTTTGCCCGTAAACGTACCTGTAAATTCACGGGTCAGCTTTTTATACATACCAAACATATAACCTACTTCCCGACCGCCTACACCAATGTCGCCTGCCGGTACATCCATATTAGGTCCTAAATGGCGCCACAACTCCAGCATAAATGCCTGACAGAACCGCATGATTTCGGCATCGCTCTTTCCACGCGGTGAGAAATCGGAGCCGCCTTTACCTCCGCCCATCGGCAAACTGGTAAGTGCATTTTTGAAAGTCTGTTCAAATCCCAAGAATTTCAAAATGGAAAGATTAACCGAAGCGTGGAAACGAATACCGCCTTTATACGGGCCAATGGCATTGTTAAACTGTACACGGTAACCCAAGTTGGTTTGCACTTCACCTTTATCGTCAACCCAAGTTACGCGAAACGTAAAAATGCGGTCAGGTTCAACCAAACGTTCAATGATTTTAGCTTTTTCAAATTCGGGATGCTGGTTATACACATCTTCTATAGAAAGTAATACTTCTCTAACAGCTTGCAAATACTCTGATTCACCCGGATGCTTAGCCTCCAAAGATGACATAATCCGATTAATATCCATACTTCTTATTATTTAAGGTCTGACAAAATGAAATGTTTTATAAGTGCAAAGATAAGTAATTATTGAAAACAGCAAAATTTTCCCTCCGCTTTTTGCTTTAAATAATGATAAAAAGAAAGAAGGCACCCAATACAGCCATTCATCATATTGATTACTAATATTTTCATTTTAGTTGCATTCGTTTGCATAAATCATCAGAAATACCGACATTTGTTTGCAAATCAAATCGGAAAAACATGCTTAGCAAATTAAAACTGAATCAACTCTATTTTAAGGATACACAATTCGTCAACCTGATGACGAAACGGATTTTCAATGTGCTGCTCATAGCCAATCCTTACGATGCTTTCATGCTGGAAGATGACGGCCGCATCGATGAAAAGATTTTCAATGAATACATGAGCCTCAGCCTCCGTTATCCGCCCCGGTTTACACAAGTGTCTACCGCAGAAGAAACGTGGGAGAAGTTGAGCGAAACCATGTTCGACCTTGTTATCTGTATGCCTGCATCGGACAACAGCGATACGTTCGACATCGCCCGCGAAGTGAAAGAAAAGTATCCGCACCTGCCGTTAGTGGTGCTGACTCCTTTTTCGCATGGCATCCGCAAACGCATGGAGCATGAAGACCTGAGTATCTTTGAGTATGTTTTCTGTTGGCTGGGAAATACCGACTTGCTGGTGTCTATCATCAAGTTGATAGAAGACAAGATGAATTTGCAGCATGACATTGAGGAAGTAGGTGTGCAGATGATTATGCTGGTAGAAGACTCCATCCGTTTTTACTCGTCCGTGCTGCCTAACCTTTATAAGTTTGTATTGCAACAGAGTCAGGAGTTTGCTACCGAAGCGCTGAACGAACACCAGCGCACGCTGCGTATGCGCGGACGTCCGAAAATTGTACTGACACGCTCGTATGAGGAGGCGATGGGGCTATATCAGAAATACAGTCATAACATGCTGGGAATTATTTCGGATGCGCGTTTCCCGCACGATGGGGTGACCGACCCGCTGGCGGGTATCAAACTGCTGACGGAGGTGCGTAAGCAAGACCCGTTTATTCCGCTTATCCTTCAGTCGGCGGAAGAAAGCAACCGGGCGTATGCCGACCAATTAGAGGCGCAGTTCATCGACAAGAATTCAAAGAAAATGAATATCGACTTGCGCGAAGCGGTTTCCAATAACTTCGGATTCGGCGATTTCATTTTCCGGGACCCGAATACGATGGAAGAGGTAGCACGCATCCATAACCTGAAAGAGCTTCAGAACACACTGTTCTCTATTCCCGCCGAATCGTTTCTGTACCACATCCGCCATAATCATATCTCGCGGTGGCTGTATTCGCGCGCCATGTTCCCGCTTGCCGAGTTCGTAAAACAAATGAGTTGGGATTCGCTGCAAGACTTGAATGCGCACCGCCAGATTATTTTCGATGCCATCGTAAAGTACCGCAAAATGAAGAATCAGGGAGTGGTTGCCATTTTCCAGCGCGACCGTTTTGACCGTTATTCTAACTTTGCCCGTATCGGCGACGGTTCGCTGGGCGGAAAGGGACGCGGACTGGCGTTTATCGACAACATGGTGAAGCGACACCCCGATTTCGAGGAGTTTGAAAATGCCACAGTGGTTATCCCTAAAACGGTGGTACTGTGTACCGACATTTTCGATGAGTTCATGGATACCAACCGGCTCTATCAGATAGCTTTGAGCGATGCCGATGACGATACGATTCTGCGAGCCTTTCTTCACGCCAAGCTGCCCGACCGGTTAGTGGAGGACTTCTTTGCTTTCTTCGAAGTAGTGAAATCTCCCATCGCCATCCGCTCGTCCAGCCTGCTCGAAGATTCCCATTACCAGCCCTTTGCGGGAATTTACTCTACGTACATGATTCCGTATCTTGATGATAAATACGAGATGTTGCGTATGCTGAGCGATGCCATCAAGGGGGTATATGCTTCGGTGTATTATAAAGACAGTAAGGCGTATATGCAGGCTACGAGCAACGTCATCGACCAAGAGAAGATGGCGGTTATCTTGCAGGAAGTGGTGGGTACGCAGTACGGCGACCGGTATTATCCTGCCATTTCGGGCGTGGCGCGTTCCGTCAACTACTATCCTATCAACGACGAGTTGGCAGAAGAGGGCACGGTAAGCCTTGCGTTGGGATTAGGAAAATACATTGTCGATGGCGGGTTGACCTTGCGGGTCTGTCCGTATCATCCCAATCAGGTATTGCAGACCAGCGAAATGGAGATCGCCTTGCGCGAAACGCAGACCCGCTTTTATGCGCTCGACCTCAAAAACATGGGCGAAAACTTTTCATTAGACGATGGGTTTAACCTGCTGAAACTCCACGTGAAGGATGCCGAAGCCGACGGTGCACTGAATTACATCGCCTCAACCTACGACCCCTACGACATGGTAATCCGCGACGGTATTTATCCGGGAGGGCGCAAGCTCATCACCTTTGCCAATATCCTCCAGCACGATGTATTCCCGCTGGCGCGCATCTTGCAGTTAGTGCAGAAATACGGACAGGGCGAAATGCGCCGACCCGTAGAAATCGAGTTTGCCGTCAATTTCAATGCCCGTACCAAGAGCGGCGTATTCTACCTGTTACAGATACGCCCGATGGTAGACATGAAAGCCGACTTGCAGGAAGATTTAAATGCCATCCCCGACGACCGCCTGCTTTTGAAGAGCGAAAACTCGTTAGGTCACGGCATCATGGAAGATATTCAAGACGTAATCTACGTAAAGACCGATGGTTACTCGGCATCGAACAACCAGTTGATTGCTTACGACATTGAGAAACTGAACCGCCGTTTCTTGGATGAAGATAAGCATTACGTTCTTGTCGGTCCCGGACGCTGGGGAAGCAGCGACACGTGGCTCGGCATTCCCGTTAAATGGCCGAACATCTCCGCTGCCCGCGTCATCGTAGAAGCCGGATTGACGAATTACCGTGTAGACCCCAGTCAGGGTACGCATTTCTTTCAGAACCTCACTTCGTTCGGGGTAGGTTACTTTACCATCAATGCGTATATGAACGACGGCATCTATAATCAAGCCCTGCTCGACAGTATGCCTGCCGTAGAAGAAACCAAGTTCCTGCGCTGGGTACGCTTCGAGCGTCCGCTCACGGTTAAGATGGATGGTAAAAAGAAAATTGGAGTAGTGATGTTCAACGAATAATCCATACCGTGAAGTTACTATTCCGCATAAACAATAAAGCCTAACTGATTATGACAGCCTGTGTAGGGGCGTATCGCATACGCTCCAAAGCACTCGCACGGATAAGTTGATGTATTCAAGGGCGTATGCCATACGCCCCTACATCAGCTGCCGGCAGGCATACCGCTCCGCCGTTGGCGCTACATCACACCGGAAATTTATGAATCAGCAGCACCCTATTTCCGTTATCCAACGCATTTTTTACCGTATCGGGCAATGATTCGTAATCTACTCGCCTATTACGCGCAGAAAAACATTCGCTTTCGCCTCAAGAGTTTTTTCCCGTGCGATAGCCGACAGAATAGAGAAATAAATTCCGTAATCCTTGCCGAACTCTTCGATGAGAATATTCTTAATCTTTATAGCCAGTTCCGAAACAGCCGTTTCGGAAACAGCTGTTTCGGAACTACAAAAATAACACATTTTCTCGATAAGACATGCCTATTGATACCGATATACAAATAAAATGATTTAAAACCTTTATTTAATAATGTAGGAGTCGGTTACAGGCATTCATTTCACCCCCAAAACAGCCCTCTAAAATTCTATGGGAAGCGTTACCTTACGCTACCGCATGGGAGGAGGAGTCTTACCCATAGAACGCACCTGCGCTATGGGAAGCGTTTGAAGACGGATTTTCAACCCTTATTCCGGTACTCTAACGGGCTCATTCCCACGTAGCGTTTGAAGTATTTCCCGAAGAAAGACATGTTTGCAAAGTTCAGCGAATCGGAGATATCCTGTATCGAGAGGTGGGTGGACTTTAACTGCGACTTGGCGTCCATGATGACCATTGACGATATGATGTCGACGCACGTCGTACCCATTACTTGCTTTACCGTGGTACAGAGGTGGGCATGAGTGATGCCTAACTTCTCGGCATACCATGACACGTTCCGGGTCTGACTGTAATGCAACATGACCAGTTGCGTAAAATTACGGCAGATTTGCTCGCTTTTCGTAAGCGACACTTTCCCGTAATTCTTACTTTTATAAAGTATAGAAATTCCCTTATGTATGTCTGCATAGAGATTTGAAGTTATCTCATTACGTATCTTCTCCGACATTCCTTCGTACATGCGGATTAAGAACTGCAAATACTCTTCCAGCATCTTTGCTCCCTCCGGCTTCAGCGTAATGATAGGACGTCCAAGCGTAGAGTAAATCGCTTCCAGCATAGAATGTGCTTGGCTTGCCTGCTCAAGATACTGCGAAGAAAATCCCAAGAAATAAATTTTCAAATCGCCGTTGATACTATGAATCTGAAAAATACTTCCGGGCATAAGTGTAATCACATCGTTCCCCCTCACCGAAATATGGTTCAGGTTTACCGACGCTTCTACTTCTCCTTCCATACAGAGTACAAATATCTCACATTTCAGCCGCACGGGATAGTTCGTATATAAACTGAGCAGCTCTTTATTGATGTCTGTCCCGATGACCCAGTCTTCGGGCAAATCGATTTTAGGCAAGTCTTTTTCCATGACAATCGTATTTATATTTCCTCATACACAAAAGTAATGAATTTGAAATTTAGACTATAAAAGAAAGAATGAAAAATGTATAAAATCGCGAAAATAGGGTATTTATGACAAACAAAAATATGTGCACGTAAAAAACAGAACAAAAATAATAAAAATTGACCTTGTGAGTTTTTTAGCTTTGCCATTACTTTGCACCGAAATTTTAATAACGGTAATTATATGGATATGAAGTTTTTTTCTTTTTGTTGCCTGATGGGAGCGGGAGCTTTAATGGCATCTTGCTCTTCTGAAAACGACGCACAGCCGTCGGGAGAGGGCACTATTTCGTTGAATGTTACGGCTGAGACGGGGTTTCAGTCGCGTGCGCTTGACGAGTCCGACTATCAGAACCTGAACAACTATACGGTTCAGCTGATAAAGGAGTCGGCAGTTCTGAACACTTGGAATTATGCGGATTTGCCTTCTGCCATCAAGGTGGATGCCGGAAATTATCAGGTGAAAGCCTTTTACGGAGAAGATCAAGCCGTATCGAGAGAAAGTATGTATGTAGAGGGCGTAACCGACGTTACCGTTACTCCTTCGACCGGTGAAGAGGCTGCTACTCAAACCGTTTCGGTTACTTGCAAGCCGGTTTGCGCAAAGGTTAGCGTGAAGTTTGCCGACAGCATGAGCGAGTATTTCAGCGATTACTATGTTACGTTTAAAACAACTGCGTTAGGCGACGAGACTTTTGTATGGAGTAAAACCGATATCGACCCGGCATACCTGAAGGTGGAAGAAAACGAATCGGTGAGCGTAACCATTTCTACAACCAAAATCTCTGACAGCTCACAGTCTACCACCAACAAGACTTACACAATGAGTCCGCAAACGGGATTGACCATCAACGTGTCTCCGAAAGCTCCGGATGCTGAAGGCAATATTTCTATTTCGGTAGAAATCGATACTTCAACTGTCGACCACGAGCAAGACATCGAAGTTCCTAACGATTGGATTTGATTGATTAAAAACTAAACTTACGATATTATGATGAAAAAATTAAATATATTTACGCTGGGCATGGCGCTGGTAGCCGGATTGTCCTCGTGTGAAATGGCAGACGAAATGAGAGGCAACGGATCTTCCACCGAAACAGGAAGTCTGGAATTGTCGGTGGCTGTGGCTCAAACAGAAAGCCGTGCTGATACGGGAAGCAGCATTTCTACAGATAACTTCGACGTGGTAATCACGAATACGGAAAATGCAGAAAATACATACACTTATACTTACTCGGAACTGCCTAAGCCTTTAACTCTGCCGACAGGTACGTATACGGTTTCGGCAAGTACGGAAGGCGATATCCAAACACAAATGAGTGCCCCGTATTATGAAGGCACCGAAACGCTGACCATAACCAACGGAGTAACGTCGCAGGTAGAGGTGGTTTGTAAAATGGCAAACACCAAAATCGACATGGGTTACAGCGATGATTTTAAAAGCATGTTCCAATCATGGACTATTAACATTGACGATGGAGACAGCCATGTCATTACTTTCTCTAATGAGAACGTAAACGACACCATTGTTTACTGGCATTTGGGCGACAATGTTACGACCATGACGATGAACATCGAAGCCACTACGACCGATGGTACGAAAATCACCGACCAGAAACAATTCACCAAAGCGGATGCTGACCAGTCGTATGGCGACGACAGCGACAACTTTACGGGAGGCGATGTACTGAATATCAACATCGACATCGATGAAAACGAACCTTCGGAAGATAACCGTCCGCAGATTGGTTTCATTATCAATGTTGACATTACTTTCAGTGATACCAACGAAACAGTGGAAATCCCGGTAGAGGATGTACCGACTGAACCGGAAGAACCGGGGGACAACAATATCGAAATCTCGGATAACGGAACCGGCTATTTAACAAACGGCGTAACCGTAGTAGGAACAGATTATCCAACGGATGTAGCCGTAGTTATGACCGTTCCTAATGGCATTAAAAACGTCTATGTAAAGATTGCATCAACCAATAGTACATTTGAAGGTATGGTGGCAGACATGGGACTTGTTAACGGAGACGGAATGGACTTGGCTAGTGATGATGCACAAAGTTTATCGGAATTATTCCCTTTACCTGAAGCAAATGCAACCAGTTATACGTTTACCATGACGTCTACCTTATTTACACTTTTGGGTAATTTCTCAGGCAAACATGACTTTACATTAACAGTTATAGATGCTAATAACAACAGCAAGTCAGCTACCCTGACTATAAACAACTAATTAGAGCTATGAAAAAGAATTGGTATACATTAATAATATGCTGTTTCATGGTAATGCTCTCCGCTTGCCAAAACGAAGATGAGCTATCAAACAGCAACGTGGGTTACTTGCGCCTGAACTTAGGCGTCAACACCTCTGTCACCACCCGTGCCGATGAAGCACCTTACAACCCCGAACAGATCGGTATTCAGATTGTTTCGGCAGATGGAGAAGTGGTAAAAGAAACATCGAATTGGACCGAATGGGAAGGTCAGCAAATCGCATTGGCTACGGGTACTTACACACTGAAAGCCTCATCTGCCGGATTCGATGGTGCAACTTCCGGATTCGACAAACCGTATTATGCCGGAAGTGCGGAAATTACGATTGAAAAAGATAAGGAAGTAAACCAAACCATCACTTGTACGCTTGCCAACGTCAAGGTTACGGTAAACTTCGACCAATCGTTTATCGATGCGTTCACGGCAGCCAACGTGGAAATCGACGACAATGCCGACAATACCGGTATCGACCCGCTGACTTTCATCATGGGACAAGAAAACCCATCGGGTTATTTCCCCGTAACCGACCTGAAAGCAACGGTATCTGTAACCAATAAAGACAACGAGAACTTTACGCAAAACGATATAATTAAAGGTGTACAAGCACGCGACCACTACATCTTGAATTACAAGGTGAGCGAAGGCAGCGGTGAGGGAAACATTTCAATCAGCGTAGACCCAAGCACCAAAGAATATACGTATACGTTCTATATCAAAACCACGCCTGACTCAGCTCCGCTTTCAGCTCCTACGGCAAATGCATGGGCGAAATTGGTTTACCTGACCGGACAAGTATCAAGCAGTGAACTGACTCCGGAAAACATCACATTCCAATACCGTGAAAAAGACGCTGCGGAATGGACTACGGTAGCTGCAACGCAAGACGGTGAAGACTACAAGGCAACCATTACTTCGCTGCAACCGAACACAACGTATGAAAGCCGCATGGCATATAATGACGAGCAATACAGTGAAGTAACCGAGTTTACCACAGAAGATGCTACAGCTTTATATAACGGTAATTTCGATGATTGGTATCAAGCTGGAAAAGTTTGGTATGCTGTAGCCGAAGCCAATTACAACAACGGAAATACTTTTTGGGATTCAGGAAATGAAGGAACTTCGATGATGTCAAAAAATCCCACTTCACCTGAAGAAGGAGTTGTTCATACAAGCGGAGGAAAATCGGCTAAATTAGAGTCTCAGTTTGTTGGGCTGTTTGGAGTTGGTAAATTTGCTGCTGGTAATATTTATACTGGCAATTATTGCGAAACATTTATGAGCCCAATGGGTGCCCGCATTCGTTTTGGTAAAGAATTTGCATCTCGTCCTACTAAATTACAAGGCTGGTATAAATATACTCGTGGAACAACGATAGACGAAGATAACGATGCAAATTATACTGAAATATTGAATCAAGCAGGCGGAGACTTATGTTCCATATATATTGCATTAACAGACAATGAAGGATTAGCTGCTGATGATGTAGCTCCGGCTGCTGCATTTGAAATTGATAATCGATTATCAGCAGATGAACCGCAGAATTTTAAATATAAGAATGCTATAGATTTCAGTACAAATAATCCGCATATCATTGCTTACGGTACTATTACAGAAGAAGAAGCTAAAGGTGCAACAGATTGGACTCAGTTCACCATAGATTTAGAATATCGTGATTTAACTCGCAAGCCTAAATATATAATTATAGTAGCTTCGGCAAGCAAATATGGCGACTATTTTACGGGAAGTACAAGCAGTTTGATGTATGTTGATGACTTCTCTTTGGTATACGATGGCGAACCGGCACATTAAACCAAAAAGAGACACCATTTGTTTACAAGAATTATAAATCTTATAACCCTAACCGGAAGAGGGAATCTGAAACAGGATTTCCCCTTTCGGTTATCCTTATGAAGAATGAAAACTAAACTTTTAACATTTATTCTGCTATCGGCAAGCGTAATAACCGCTTCAGCCATCAATCCTCACCGCGTAAAACGTATCGATCGCGGCATTCATGAATCCGTATTTGTCCCGAAAGGGCAATGGATGGCGGGAGGTACGATTTCTTACTCGGAACATAACGAAGATAACCTGAACTTTACAGTCTTGAAAAACATTGAAGGTAAAGGGTATGATTTCAAGGTAAGTCCTTTTGTAGGATATTTCTTCCGAGATAACATGGCTGCCGGTCTCCGCTTCGGGTATAATCGGACGTACTTAGACTTAGGCAACCTCGACTTAAATCTGGGTGAAGATTTCAACATCAGCTTAGACGATGTGTATTACTTGGAACATAAGTATGAGGTAGCAGGCTTTTTACGTACTTATCTTCCGGTAGGGCGCAGCAAGATATTCGGTCTGTTTAACGAGTGCCGTATCACTTACGGATATGCACGCGGAAAAAACTCCACCGGTTCGGGAGCGCAATACGACGGTACGTTTGAAACGACCCATAACTTGGAAATCGGTTTCGCACCGGGTGTTACTGCTTTCATCACCGACTGGTCGGCAGTGGAAGTTTCGATGGGTATCATGGGATTTGATTTCAAATGGAGAGATCAAAAAACAAATCAGGTGGAAACAGGAAAGCAACGGACTACTTCCGGAAACTTTAAAATCAATTTGTTTTCCATCAACATTGGTATGACTTTCTATTTATAACCCCTCATGGATTAAAGTATGACGAAAAAGATTGTTTATATAGTAGCCGGACTATTGGCGTTGAACGCTTGTAAAATAGAGAATGACATTCCTTATCCGATAGTGGAAGGCAATATCGAATCGTTTGCCGTAGAAGGACAGTGTGCCGCCCCCGACGGTTCGGGCAACCAAGCTGTTATCAGTACCTCTAATCGGACAGTAACGCTATACGTAGACGATACGGTAGACTTAACCAAGTTACGCATCACCCAGTTTACAGTTTCTTCGGAAGCTACCATACAGGTAGACTCAAGTGTTTGTGTAGACTATTCCAAATTTCCCACTGCCGGGTTTGAAACGCTCGACAATACAGCAGATACACGGGTAAACTTTACGAATCCGGTGAA
This sequence comes from Bacteroides caecicola, assembly GCF_023337095.1. Taxonomy (NCBI): domain Bacteria; kingdom Pseudomonadati; phylum Bacteroidota; class Bacteroidia; order Bacteroidales; family Bacteroidaceae; genus Bacteroides; species Bacteroides caecicola. The sequence continues at coordinate 10,063 of NZ_JAMBLM010000004.1, read as the reverse complement.
ATTTACCTTGCAAACTTATCAAGATTACCAGTGGACGGTAAACGTTACTCAAATCATCGAACGAAACATCGACGTAACCGGACAAATCAGTTCGGTAATAGACACGGAAAACCGTATTGCCATTATTTATGTATCGACAGATACTGACTTGTCGAACATCCAAGTAAATACCATGAACTTGGGCGGAGCTTCGGGCACAGTTACTCCCGACCCTACCACGGTGCATGACTTCAGTTCGGCTCAGCAATTCTTAGTATCGCAAGGATGGGAAGATACAGCAAAAGAATGGACTGTTTATGTGTATCACAGCAAAGGAAGCACTTCGACGGCAAGCATTTTTCCCCGAACTACCAGTGCTACGATAAGCGGAAACATACAGAGCGGTCAAACTCCGGTAATTTCTTACAAAGAAACCAGTGCGTCCAACTGGACTGAGCTTTCATCTTCGGCTGTTACGGTAAGCGGAACCAGCTATTCGGCGGATATCACAGGACTGACCGGCGGAACCAGCTACCAATACCAAGTAGCAATAAACGGATCAACCGTAACTTCCGAATCGTTTACCACAGCTCCCGCCACCCCGCTGACGAATGGGGGATTCGAAGACTGGTGGAGCGAAACAACAAGCAGTGGAAGAACGTTATGGCATCCGGGAGTACAAGGTGAAAATACGTATTGGACTACCGGAAACGAAGGGGCAACAATCATAGCAAACAGCAACTCCGTCCCCGAAACAGAAATTGTATACAGCGGTACAAGGGCTGCCTGCTTACAAACAAAATGGCTGACAATGAAACTGGCAGCAGGAAACCTTTTTACCGGAGATTTCCAAACAGACGGAACGCATGGTATCTTAACCTTAGGACGTGAGTTTTCTGCTTTCCCTTCTACTTTACGGATGCACTTGAAATACACTACTTCTACCATTAGCCGGACTCCTACAGAACGGGATGATTGGGATTACATGAAAGGACAGAACGATACATGCCACGTTTACATTGCGCTAACCACAGAAAAAATAGAACTTCGCACCCGAAGATATGACATATTCAACAAACGAGCTTCTTCTGTCATTGCTTATGGAGAATACCAATCGGGAGTAGATGTATCAGGCAGTGAACGTAACGGATATGCACAAATTGACGTTCCTTTGGAGTATTACCGCACAAACGTAACACCGCAGTATTTAATTATAGTATGCAGTTCCAGCAAATATGGAAACTTGTTTACAGGAGGTGAAAGCAGCACATTGTATTTAGACGAAATGGAATTAATATATGAATAAAATTCAAGTTTATCTCTCTTTATTGGTATCTGCACTGACATTTGCAGCTTGCAGTCAGACAGACGACCTCAACTCTTTATCGGGCAAAACGGGATTTTTAGTATCGCTCACCGACCCGGTTACCGTAACCGTATCGCGTGCCACTCCGCAAGAATTGGGAGCGGCAGCAGAAAACTTTCAGATAAAAATTACACGCAGCGCCACGGGAGAAGTGGTGCATGACGGTGGATATACTTCTGACGTGATTCATGCCGAAGCCGGATTTTACGAACTTGCGGCAGTGTGTGGCGAAAACCCCGCATTGGCGTTGGATGCACCTTACTACGAAGGGAAGGTGAATGCCAAAGAAATAAAGACCAACCAAGTAACTGCCGTCAGCATCCCCTGTAAGGTGGCAAACTCGTTGCTCTCAGTAAAATATAACGAAGAGAAAAAGAAATTCAGCGACGTTTACAGCAACTGGTATGTGGAGGTGAAAGTAGAAAGCGACACGGTACACATTCAAGATACAACGAAGAGTGCTTATTTCCGCGCCGGGTCATCGTTTGAGGTGTATTTCCACGCTGTCAAATCGGGAGAGACAGAAGAAAAATCCATTCAGATTGAAGGTATCTCTACCTCGCTTCAGGCTGCCGAGCACCTGATTCTGACTTTGTCGCCCGAACCGGACCGTTATGAGATTCCGCTAACGGTAACGAAGGCAGAAATCAAACAGGTAACCGTATCGGAAACCCTGCCTGAAACGTGGCTGCCGAAACCGAAACTGGAAGCGGAAGGATTTACCGACAACCAGCTCTCGTTCGCCGAAACAGAGACTCCCACTGCCGTTATCAAACTGAATACCGCTTCTGCCTTGCAGGACATGAAGCTGAAATTCCATTTCGAAGATGAACAATTCACATCGCTGAACGGCGATAAAACCTATGTATTGTCCGACGAAGCGGATAAGAAAGCGGTAGAAGACGCGCTGGGCATCACGCTCCCCGCCGTAGGAAGCGAATCGGCAAGTCTTGACCTGTCTCCGTTAGTTGCTCGTATGCAGACCAATGCGGGCACCACCACTGCCAACACCATCGAAGTAGATGTACAGGCTAACGGACGCTGGAGCAGCGAGGATGAATCGGCCAATCGGGTTTATACGTTGAATTGTAGCAGACCGGAATTTCACATTAATGTATATCCGGGTAACATTTGGACGAAAGAATTTACCGTCAATGCCCTGATGGAAGACCAAGTTGAAGCAGGTAACTTTGAGACCCTTAGTCAAAATATGAAATACCAGTTCAGCAGCGATGGAAGCACTGATTGGACTGATTTAGGAGAGGATTTACGCAAAGCTGACTTACAACCGGGAACAACTTATTATGTGCGTGGAGCATATCGTAATGAGATTTATACAGATGTGGTGGAAGTCAAAACATACGAAACTTTAAGTATTCCTAATTCAACATTGGATGAAGGATATACAACGAGTTATCCCAAAGACGATAATCCTTTATATACTTTTAATGGAGAATGGATTGATACACGTAACTCGTTAACTTGCCATTCTAATGGCGTTAATGCGTTTTACGTATCTAAATCAAGTACATTGCCCATCACCGAAAATGGCAGCACGGTTGCTCACATGATGACAATAGGCTGGGGAGCAGGTAATACATGTAATTTTGGACATAAAGGAGGAAGCGTCATTAATAATATATCGGCAGGTATTGTTTGTGTAGGCAATTACGAAGCTGACACAGATGTTATAAAAGCAAAAGAAGCAGCCATTCGCCCTACTTCTTTAACTTTCACTTATAAAGCCTCTCCTTATAACGGTGATGAATATTTAATATCAGCAGAGCTGTTAAACATTACCGATGATGTAGAAACCGTTATAGGAAAAGGAGAGTTACAGTCAGGAGAAGCAGTAAGTAACTACGAAACTAAATCAATAGAAATTACATACGATGAATCAATGAAGGAACTATCTATTTCTCATATAAGAATTGTCTTTAAAGCCGGAACTAAAGAGGACAGAGACCATTTGGAAGATGATTTTAGAGATGCAAGTCTTTGGGAAGGTTATACTAATGCCTATCTTATAGGTAGCCAATTCTGGCTTGATTCATTTCACTTAAATTACGATAAATAAAAACAGAACCTATGAAACATCCCCTACTATACTGCATATTCGGAACCTTCTTGTTGGCAAGCTGCCAGCAAGAAGAAACTCCTGAAACAAACGGATACGGCTATCTGTCTATCAGCGACATTGCCGTACAGACTGTGAATGAAAGCATCGTTGCTACCCGTAGCGGAGAAGAACCGCTGACGGTGGAAATCTGGCAGGACGGCAGTTTACTGCAATCGCTTGACGACACAGCCAATAAGGTGAGACTGGAAAGCGGAAGCTACACGCTGAAGGCGTACAGCAGCAGTTACGAAACAAACTCGTCGTGGACGAACAGCGAAAAGGGCGAACCGGTGTACTACACCGAACAGGCATTTACCGTAGAAGCCGAACAGACCACTTCGGTGGAAGTCAGCGTACCGATGATAAATTTCGGGGTAACATTCAGCCTGCCGGAAGAGTATAGCGGCTACTTCTCTTCATGCACCTTTACAGCCACCGTAGGCGAACGTTCCGTCAGCCTACAAGAGGGTGAAACGGCCTATTTCTCTTACACCGAAGGTGCTGCCTTCAGCTATACGCTGAATGCCACCAACTCCGACAACGAGCCGTTTAACCAATCGGGCAGTTACGGTGGAACAGAAGCAGGCGAAACCATTTCGTCCGGCACGGTATACACAGTAACCTATAACGTAGAGACACGTCAGTTTGATATATAAAACGTAGGGGCGTATCCGCAAATACGCCCCTATAATCTCTTTACCTCTTCCGACGAAGGAACAAGCTTTATCCTATTTTACTGATTTTTTTCAGCTTTTCTTCCTCTAAAAGTTTTATCTTCCGACCGTCGATAATTATAAGTTTCTCAGCAGCAAAGTTCGACAATGTACGGATGGCATTCGAGGTTGTCATGTTCGATAAATGCGCCAAATCTTCACGCGAAAGATAAATACTCAGCGTACATTGGTCTTCTTCCACCCCGTATGTATCTTTTAAAAACAGCAACGATTCGGCAAGACGCCCGCGAATATGTTTTTGGGTAAGGCTTACGGTACGCTCATCAGCTATGCCCAAGTCTTTAGACAGCTGACGAATGAAGAACATGGAAAGTTCGGGATTTTCTCTCAGCAGCGTAATGATAACAGGCATAGGTATGAGGCAAATGGTGCATGGCTCAAACGCAGCAGCAGCGGTAACGTAGTTTTCTTCGGCAAAGTAAGCCCGATAAGCAAAATACTCCTGACTCTTGATTACACGGATAATCTGGCTACGCCCTCCTACCCCGTCTTTATAGATTTTCACCTTTCCGTTCAGCAAGCACATCAAATACATGGGGGTTTCTCCCTCGCAGTAAATTGTTTCATTCTTCTTATACTTCTGAACCACAAAATTTTGGGCAAGATAATCACGTTGCTCCTGTGTCAAAGGTTGCCATAAATCGGGAATACATTTGGCAACTTCAGCTTCAGTCAGTTCCTTTTTTACCATAAGCGTTCGAGAAAACATGTTATTCAGCACAAAGGTAAAAATAATATATTTAATTTGTCCTTTTTTATTAATAAAAATATCCACTCCAAAGTCATTTGTTATATATTTGCCCCGAATTATGTACACTTATCGTTTATATGTGGCCTGCTGGATGATAATGCTCGTGTTAGGCTTACATCCGATTACTGGAGAAGCACGCAACCAAGTTGCGTCTCTTCCTGAAAAATCGTTTGTTCCAGACTCTGTATTGGAGCATATTTTCAATTCGGCTACATTCTATTCGCAAGAAGTAAAAAGCTATAAGGGTGACTTGTACCTGAAGGGACAGTTACAGATACACAAACAGAATCGCATTATCCGCTATATCCCGTCGATGTTCCGGCTCGAAAAAGGGGTAAACAATTATTTACACGAATCTATCAGTGAGTTCCATTATACGGCTCCTTCTATCTACGACCGGAAAATCAGGGCTGTTTCGAGTACGTTTCCCAGTAACCGGGGACAAATATTCGACATATTCGACTACATGAAATTCAATCTTTATGCGCCTTCGGTGATGGAAAACAAAATATTATCTCCCCTTAACCGCAGCGCTAAAGTGCATTATTACTATTTGCTCGACTCGATCAGCCCTCAATTAGGAAGCAACCTGTATAAAATCCGGTTTATACCCCGCTATCACAGCACGCAACTCTTAGAAGGGTTTATTTGGATTTCATCGGAAGACTGGGCCATACGTTACGTAAACGTCAGCGGGAAGTATGACCTGATACATTTTCATCTTTCCATGAAAATGGGGGATACGGAAGAGAGCAAATACCTCCCTATCTTACTAAACTTGACACTGAACTTTAAGTTTCTGCGTAACCATCTGACTATGAAATATACAGGATGGATGAAGTATAACGAAATCGTACTGAGGAAACCGGGTGAAGATTTGGCAGTATTCAGAAAGCAGAAAAAAGAACATTACAATTTGTCGCAATCGTATACGCTAACCTGCGATACAAGCAGCCTGATTTCAGACCGGGATTCGTTTAACCGCATCCGTCCCATCCCGCTAAGTGCAAGTGAAGACTCTTTGTACTGGATGGCTGACGAACGGCAACGGCAAAAAGCGGCAGATACGCTTGACGCAAAACCTTCAAAACGGAAAAAGAACCTTGTTTATTTAGGACAATTAGGTGATGCCTTGATAAGCAGTTACGACATCGACATCTCCAAATTCGGAACAGTGAATTGTTCGCCTCTGATAAACCCGCTGCTAGTCAGTTACAGCCACCGCAACGGTATTTCATACAGGCAGGTATTTAAATATAACAAACTGTTTCATGACGGCAGGCTGTTACGCATCGCTCCCCAAATAGGTTATAACTTTACGAAAAAAGAGTTTTATGCAAAAGCAGACGTAGAGTATGTTTATAATCCTCGACGCCACGGCTCTATCGAAGTACATGCCGGAAACGGTAACCGCATTTACAGCAGTGTGGTGCTCGATCAGTTGGCTGCGCTCCCCGACAGTGCTTTTTCATTCGAAGGGCTGGAGTTAGACTACTTTAAAGATATTTATTTAGACGTCTCACACAATATCGAAATAATAAACGGACTGAACGTATGGGCGGGTATAGCCATGCACTGGCGTTATACCAAAAGCACTCCGGAGGTAGAAGCCCGCGTACGCTCGCGCTACAACAGTTTTGCTCCGCGTATCCGTATACAATGGACGCCGGGCATGTATTATTACATGAACGGAAACCGTAAAATAAACGTAGGTTCTTACTATCCCACCCTGACGTTGGATTACGAACGGGGAATACGTATTTTAAACAATTCGGGGGAATATGAGCGCATAGAGTTCTCGATAGAACAGATGATCCGGTTACGGAATGTGCGCACCCTTTCTTACCGCCTCGGTGCGGGATTTTTCACAAATCAAAACCGTTCGGATATGTATTTCGTTGATTACGTTAACTTTGCCAACCGGAACTTGCCGCAGGGATGGAATGATGACATAGGCGGAACTTTTCAGACGCTGGATTCGCGGTGGTATAACGCTTCGAACCACTACGTAAACGGAAATTTAACTTACGAAGCTCCTTTCATATTACTTTATCCGGTCTCGAAGTTGCTTTCTTTCATCCAAAAAGAGCGTCTCTATGCGGGTATCCTGTTCGTACCTCACTTGAATCCTTATATCGAATTGGGATATGGATTTGGCACACATATCTTTGATGCGGGTGTCTTTATAGGAAATGAAAAAGGTAAATTCACATCAGTAGGATGTAAATTTACCTTCGAACTATTCAATAAATAAGACTACTTAAACTTTCTTACCTGCGAAAGCAAAAGGAGAAATTCTCCGCCTGTATATCCCTCAAAACACTACGGGTAGCATTACTCATCCCATGCGGTAGCGTTTGCTGTTTCTACCCATAGAACTGACCAACTCTACCGTTAGAATTTTGAAGACCCCGGCTTAAAATAAACTCTTTATCTATTTTATCAATTTATCCGATAAAATGACTCAGACTAATTCATCTGATGTATAACCAAGCGGAAGTTCGCGGCAGTTATACCCCGATGCCATAATTTCTCCGTAAGCTCCGGCAGAGCGAAGTGCAATCAAATCTCCTCGCTTAACCCGGTTAAGGTCAATGGCTTTACCAAATACGTCTGACGATTCACAAATCGGCCCTACTACATCGTAAGTTTCCACCGCTTCATCCGAGCTTATGTTTTCTATCTTATGATATGCCTGATACAAAGCCGGACGAATCAAATCTGTCATACCTCCGTCTACGATGGCAAACTGTTTGTTAGTCCCCTGCTTTACGTAAATAACCCGTGTTATAAGGCTTCCACACTGCCCCACAACGGAACGTCCCAACTCGAAATGCAACGTTTGCTGAGGACGCAAGCGCAAATGCTTGTGGTATGTAAGGAAATATTCGGCAAAGTTCGGAATCGGCTGGCGGTTAGGATGTGAGTAATCAATACCTAAACCTCCACCTACGTTAATATGCTCTACTATAATCTGGCGCGCGAAAAGTTTTTCCTGCAACTCATTCACACGGTTACACAGTGCAATGAAGTCTCCCATGTCTAATATCTGCGACCCGATATGGAAATGTAACCCGACGAACTTTACATTATTCATCTCTAAAGCTCTATCTATTACTCTATCCATGTCTGCCATGCTGATACCAAACTTGTTCTCTGCCAACCCCGTTGTGATATTAGCATGTGTATGTGCTCCTACATCGGGATTGATACGGAAAGCTACTCGTGCTATTTTCCCTTTAGCGGCAGCCAGTTCGTTAATCACTTCCAGTTCAGGAAGCGACTCTACATTAAAGCAGAAAATATCATAATCCAAACCTAAATTGATTTCCCAATCGGTTTTTCCCACACCGGCGTATACGATTTTGCTGGCAGGAAATCCGGCCTTGATTGCCGCTTTAATCTCTCCTCCGCTTACACAGTCGGCTCCTAACCCGCTTTCACGGATAATTCCAAGCACTTTGGGATTGGCATTCGCCTTAACTGCATAATGCACGCAAAACTTATTATACTTAGCAGTTTCTGCCTTGATAGCCGCTAAGGTATCGCGCAGCAAACCTGCATCGTAATAATAAAAAGGAGTTTTTAATCCTTGAAATTTATCAATCGGAAATATCCCTTTCATAATTTAATTCTTCCCGTTAAACAAAGCATCACTCAAAGATTGCAAAGCACGCTTCTTATCTGACTCACGAATTAAGAAGGAAATATTATAGTTGCTTCCGCCGAACGAAATCATCCGTACCGGGATATCGCGCATCGCATCCAATGCTTTAGCTTCGAAACCAACGTTCTCCCATTCCAAATCGCCTACCACGCAAATGATGCACATGTCATGGTCGACAGTCACCGTACCGTATTTCTTCAAATCGTCTACGATTTCATTCAGATGCTTGGTATTGTCTATCGACATCGATACCCCAACTTCTGAAGTACATACCATATCAATAGGAGTCTGGTAACTTTCGAAGATTTCAAATACTTTGCGCAAGAATCCATGAGCCAACAGCATCCGACTCGACTTAATCTTAATAGCTGTTATGTTGTCTTTGGCTGCTACTGCCTTGATTTTACCTTTCTCCGTATCGTTGGAAATCAATGTTCCCGGAGCCGAGGGCTCCATTGTATTCAGCAAGCGCACGGGGATATTGGCATACTTGGCCGGCTGGATGCAGGTTGGATGAAGAATTTTCGCACCGAAATAAGCCAGTTCTGCAGCTTCTTCGAAATGCAACTGACGTACGGGCGAAGTCTTATCCACAACGCGCGGGTCGTTATCGTGCATACCGTCAATATCTGTCCAAATTTGAATTTCTGAAGCATTGATAGCAGCACCAATCAATGACGCGGTATAATCACTTCCGCCACGCAAAAGGTTGTCTATCTCGCCATAAGCATTGCGGCAGATAAATCCTTGCGTAATGTAAATTTCATAATCCGGATTAGCTTCCAACTGAAGGTTTAACTTCTCGCGAATATAAGTCAAGTCCGGCTCACTGTTCTTATCCGTACGCATAAAATCCAACGCAGGAATAAGCGCAGTTTTTACACCCTGTTCGCAAAGATAATTTGTCATCATATTCGTAGAAATGATTTCTCCCTGAGCCAAAATTACCTTTTCTTCAAACAGCGTAAAAATATCTTTGGTATACGAACGAATATAATCAAACACAGATTTTACAAATTCCAACGTCTTCTGCTTATATTCTTCCGTAGAATAAAGTTCATCAATATGCTGTTTATACTTAGCTTCCAACCTATTGATAATCTCATTTGCACCATCAGAATTCTTCTTGTACAAGTAATCCGAAATTTCAACCAGCGTATTGGTTGTACCCGACATAGCAGAAAGAACTACGATTTTCTGTTCACCGTCAGTAATCAATTTGGCTACATCTTTCATTCTCTGTGCAGATCCGACAGACGTTCCTCCAAACTTTAAAACCTTCATTTTTCGTTCCGAATTTTAATTTGTTCGTTAATTAGTTATTTTTCGAGTACAAATGTAATAATAAAATGCTGATTTTTGGCTCTTTCACAAAAAAAACGATTAAATCCTATGATTTTATTTGCAACAGCCATAAAGAAGTAAACAAAAAGGAGTTTATTCGGAG